>JAYYYF010000023.1:0-44657 GCA_036340635.1 Bacteroidota bacterium
GCAGAAGAAATAATTCCTTTATCATGCTCTACAACAACTAAAGTATTCCCTATATCCCTAAGTTGTTTCATAATCCCAATTAATTTTTCGTTATCCCGAGGGTGCAAGCCAATTGATGGCTCATCTAATATATACATAGATCCCACTAGAGAACTTCCAAGCGAAGTAGATAAGCTTATTCTTTGAGATTCTCCACCAGACAAACTATTTGTTCTTCTATTAAGAGAAAGATATCCTAAACCCATCTGAACAATGAAATCAATTCTAGAATTTATCTCTTTTAAAATTTGATCTGAAAGTTCAGTTTGATATTTGTCAAGTTTAATTGATTTAAAAAATATTTGAAGATCATGAATTGACATTTTTAGCAATTCAGATATGTTTTTGCTATTTATTTTAACATAATTAGTTTCCTTTCTTAACCTTGAACCGTCACATTCAACACATTTGGTTTTTCCTCTATATCTTGATAACATAACACGATTTTGAATCTTATACATCTTTGATTCAATTTTTTTAAAAAATTTATTTATTCCAATAAAGTAAGACTCCTCATTCCAAATAGTCTCAATTTCAGGTTTTGAAAGTCTGTAGTAGGGTTTGTGTATTTTTATATTTAAGTCTTTAGCACACTTAATAAGCTTTCTTTGAAACCTAGACATGCTTTTACTTCTCCAAGGAGCTATGGCTCCATCAAAAATCGATCTACTTTTGTCAGGAATAACAAGATCCGGGTCAATTCCTATCATATCACCAAACCCGCCACATTTTTGACATGCTCCATACGGATTATTAAAACTAAATAAATGTATGCTTGGTTTTAAGAAATCAATCCCATCTAAAGTAAATTTATTTGAAAAGTCAATTTTTAAATCTTTTTCAGCTATTAAAAGCGAACAGTCCCCTTTTCCTTCATAAAACGACAATTCAACACTATCACTCACACGGTGATAAAAATCATCTGATTTTTCAAATACTAGCCTGTCAATTACAACATAAAATTTTCCTTTAAGAGAAAAATCTAACTCACTAATTCTATATATTTTTTTTTTAAAATAAATCCTTACAAAACCTTGTTTTTCTAATGCTTGTATCCTTTCCTTGCCATCTTCACCATTGCTAATTATAAAAGGTGATAATATCAAAAACTTTGTGCCAATTTGAAAAGTTTTTATTTTTTTGACAACATCGTTTACCAAATGAGCTTTAACTTTTTTACCAGAAATAGGAGATATCGTTGTCCCGATTCGAGCAAAAAGTAAGCGTATGTAATCATATATTTCTGTTTTTGTCCCAACTGTTGATCTTGGGTTTAAAGAAGAAACTTTCTGATTAATAGCTATGGCAGGTGAAACGCCTTTTACAAAATCTACTTTTGGTTTGTTGAATCTTTCTAAAAATTGACGAGAATAAGAAGATAGACTTTCAACATATAATCTTTGTCCCTCAGCGTAAAGAGTATCAAAAACTAAAGATGACTTTCCAGAGCCTGATAAACCAGTAACAACAGTCATTTTGTATCTGGGGATTGAGACACTGACATTTTTAAGATTGTGGTGTTTGGCGCCTCCAATATGAATATAATTTTCTGTTTTGCTCAAAATATTACAGTTGAAAGAAGAGACTAAAATACATACAATTATCTATTATTTAATGGGAGATAATAAATTTTAAAATGGCTGATTAAATAATAAATAAAACAGGTTATAAAAAATATAACTATATTTGTGTAAAACAACTGCCTATAGCATAAAACTACTTTTAAACGTAATAACGAGTTTTTAAAGATTGTTATACATAAAGTAGATTATATGCGTACTTCAATTAAAAATTATAATAGTGATTCTATTCTTGTAGCCAATTATATTAGCGGCGATGAGTCAGCTCTTGAAAAGCTTATACAAAAACATAAATCAAGGATTTATAATTTCATCTTTTCAAAAGTACTTAACAGAGATATTTCCGAGGACATTTTTCAAGATACTTTTATTAAGGTAATAAAAACGCTTAAAAGAGGATTTTATAATGAAGAAGGTAAATTTTTACCATGGGTTATGAGGATTGCCCACAATCTTGTGATTGATCATTTTAGAAAAAATAATAGAATTCCAAAATTTGAGAATAATAATGAATATGATATTTTTCAGAATTTGACTGATACAACATTAAATGCTGAAAAATCAATCATAAAAGATCAAATCTCGAATGATTTACATGGACTTGTTGAAGAATTGCCAATAGATCAAAAAGATGTAGTTATAATGAGGCTTTATAGGGATATGAGTTTTAAAGAAATTGCAGAAAATACTGGAGTAAGTATTAACACAGCCTTAGGTAGAATGCGTTATGCTATAATTAATTTGAGGAAAATGATTAGTGATAATAAAATTATCTTAAGTCATTAAATAATTTTATTGATTTTTTACCGTTATCATTATTGTAAAACGATATATATGGTAAAAAACTACCCTAAAGTTAATTTTCAAGATAAAAAGGGACCGAGAAAGCTAGTTATTAAAAGAATTTTAGCCTTTTCAAAATCATACGTTTCTAATAAGTCAAAGTTGGCAGAAAATGACAATTTTTACAAAAACTAACTTCTTGATTTTTTATATTCATCGATAACCTTTTTTCTTCCAATCTTTCTTGTTATTGGGTCTTTTTCAAGTCTCCATCCTCTAGCAGGGCAATACTCCCTTCCATACCATATTATTTTCAAATGCATATCATTCCATCTATCTTTTGGGAATAATCTTTTAGCATCTTTTTCAGTTCTTTTAACATTCTTCCCACTTGAAAACCCCCATCTATACATCAATCTATGAATATGGGTGTCAACAGGAAAAGCAGGAATTCCAAAGGCTTGAGACATAACAACACTAGCAGTTTTATGTCCAACAGAAGGTAGTGCTTCTAGTTCTTTAAAACTCTTAGGGACTTTACCTTTGTAAGAGTTAATTAAGATATGAGATAATTCATATATGCCCTTTGATTTCATAGGTGATAATCCAACTGGTCTGATTATTTCTCTAATTTCTTCAACGCTAAGTTTGATCATTTGATAAGGGGTTTCTGCTCTGTCAAAAAGTTTTGGGGTGATCCTGTTAACTCTAACATCAGTGCTTTGAGCAGAAAGAATAACTGCAATCAATAAAGTATAAGGATCTTTATGATCTAAAGGAATTGAAACTTCAGGATAAATCTCATCGAGCTTCTCAATAGTATAATTAACCTTCTCTTTTTTATTCACAATATTTTTTGTTATTTGCTTATAAATTTAACAATTGACATAAAATGCTAAAAATTGGAGACAAAGTAAATAACTTTTCTTGCAAAGACGATTCTGGAAACCTTATAAATTTTTCTGACTATAAAGGGAAAAAATTAGTTGTTTTTTTCTATCCTAAGGCAGATACGCCTGGTTGTACAGCAGAAGCATGTAGCCTTAGAGATAATTATAAAGAAATCTCTAGTCTTGGTTATGCAATTCTTGGGGTTAGTGCTGATAGTGAAAAAAAACAAAAATCTTTTTCTGATAAATTCAGCTTTCATTTTCCTTTAATAGCTGATGAAGAAAAAGAAGTAATAGATTCTTTTGGTGTTTGGGGAGCTAAAAAATTTATGGGAAGAGAATACGAAGGAATACTAAGAAAAACTTTTATTATAGATGAAAATGGAATTATAAAACACATTATAGATAAGGTTAAAACCAAAGAACATGCAGTACAAGTTTTAGATGCTATAAAAAGTTTATAAAATCATTTTTTGTTCTTCCAACCAAACATTTTGTCAGCTATTATCATTTCAGCTATTCCCTTAGGAAGCTTGTCTCTCCACCCGTTTTTGCCAGCCTTAAGCTTGGATAGAATATCCCTAGAAAAAATTGAGAGATATTCCTGATTAAAATCAAAAATATCTACTATTTTACCATTGTATTTAAAAAACTTGTAAAATTCTTTCATTCTGGGATGAAGCTTCAAATTATTTGATGTTACAATTGCATCTGTATTAGGATCCTTCTGCGGATACAAGTATACTTTTAAGTTGTTATGAAACATTTTTCCAAATGCTTCCAAAATTCCGCCATCAACATCATCATAATATTGTTCGTCAAAAATCTGAACAAAATTGTTTACTCCCATTGTAAGTCCAAGCCTTTCTTTTGTGTATTCTGAAAAATAGTTTACGAGTTTATAATATTCTTTATAATCAGAAATAAGTACAGTGTGCCCTAAAGAACAAAGAAGTTTTGCTCTGTCCATGAAATCTTTCTCATCAACCTCACCTTCGGAAAGTAAGTTGGAAAGAGTAATTTCAAAAATCACCTCTGTCTTATTTTGCTGCACATCTGATTCCTTAATAAAAATATCATAGGATTTCTCAAACATGTCAATATTAACTTTAGTAACGGGTCTGAAACTGCCTCTTAGGGCAAGAATGTTTTTTTTATAAAGTACTCTAGCGGGAAGTATGTTATTCCCGTTTGAATCAAACATAACACCATCAGTCATGTCATTCTTTATTAGTTCTAAACTCATGATTCTATTATCAACATTTTTAAAAAGCGGTCCAGAAAAATTAATTGTGTCGATTTCAATTGCGTCTTTATCAATATGATCATATAAATATCTAAGTAACTTTTTAGGGTCATCATGCTTATAAAAAGATCCGTAAATTAAATTAACTCCCATCAAACCAAGAGCCTCCTGTTGAAATCTGGCTTCGCTTTGGTGGAAACGAACATGAATGACAATTTCACTGAAATCTTGTTTAGGAAATGCTTGAAAACGAATACCCATCCATCCATGACCTTTAAATTTCTTGGAATAATTGATTGTTGCCACAGTGTTGGCGTAAGTGAAAAACATTTTATCCGGATTATCTTTCCTTGGAATACGATCTTTAAGAAGATTCATTTCATGATCTAACATATGTTTTAACCTGGTTTCAGTTACATAACGTCCATCAGATTCTTCTCCATATATTTTGTCGCTGAAATTTTTGTCATATGCGCTTATTGTTTTAGCAATTGTCCCAGATGCGCCACCAACACTAAAAAAATGTCTTGCTACTTCTTGGCCCGCACCAATTTCAGCAAAAGTTCCGTATATATTTTCATTTAAATTGATTTTTAATGCTTTGGCTTCAATAGAAGGCCTTGATTCAAAATCTTTATCACCAGGTAGTTTAATAGTCATATAAATTTTTGTATCTAAAATTACAAAGTTTCCTTGATATCTTTGCAAATATTTAAATTTGATATAGGGTAATGATTAAAATAATTTTTTTAGGAACCGGAACTTCACAAGGAGTGCCTATACCAGGGAGCAATCACCCTGTTTGCTTGAGTAATGATTCAAAAGATAAAAGGCTTAGATCTTCTATAATGGTTCAATGGGATGACAACAACTATTTGATTGATTGTGGACCCGATTTCAGGCAACAAATGTTAAGGATAAAATGTGAAAAGATAGATGGGGTTCTTTTTACCCATGAACATGCTGATCATATTAGGGGTGTAGATGATATTAGGCCTTTTTCTTTTAGGCAAGGTAAAGTTCCAATATATGGGACTAAACGATTAATTGAAAGCTTAAAAAAATCCTATCCTTATATTTTCAATCCAAATGAAAAATATCCTGGAGCACCATCTCTAAAAGTAAATACAGTTAAAAATGATAAATCATTTTACCTTTCAAATAAAGAGATTATTCCAATAGAAGTCATGCATCAAAATTTACCAGTTCTAGGATTTAGAATAGAAGCTTTTGCATATTTAACAGATGTCAAAACAATAAGTTCTGCTGAAATTAAAAAACTTTTAAATCTTGATGTTCTTGTGATTAATGCTCTCCGAAAAGAAAGTCATCCTTCTCATTTGAATTTAAATGAAGCAATTGAAATTATAAAAACTATAAACCCCAAAAAGACTTTTTTAACTCATATAAGTAATCAACTAGGTTTTCATGAAGAAGTATCTAAAACATTACCTAAAAATATCTTTTTAGCATACGATGGATTAGAAGTATATCTATAGTAATAAATTATAAGCAAATCATATTTTAAAGATCTATTCGTTACAGCCAAGACAAAATTTTTCTAAAGTTCTCTGGAGAAACATTGTGACCATCTTGAAAACTATTAAAGACAACATTTGGATTGTTTTCCTTTAATAACTTGATACTATTTTCAGCCCAAAGAAAGGGAATGACCGGATCATTCATTCCATGAGATGAATAAGCAGTAATATCTCTATAAAAGTTAATATCTCTTTTCAACAAATGTCTATCAATATATCCGCTCATACAGATGGCTCTATTTATTTTAATAGGGTGATCTAATAATAAGCACCAAGACAGAACTGCTCCTTGGCTAAAACCCATTAAATCTATTTCATTAGCATTTAAATTATAAGATTCAATAAAATAATCAATTTGCAAATTCAAATTTGATATGGAAGTAAAGGCTTCTTCATGATTAGACCATTTTTCATTTGAATCACTAAAATTAATTGAAAACCAAGAATATCCCCCCATAGGAGTCTTTAAAGGTGCCCTTACAGAAATTATAGTATATTCTTTAGGTAAAAATTCAGAAAAAGAAAACAAATCATTTTCATCACTTCCATACCCATGTAATAAAATGATCGAAGGACTCTTCTCGTTAAGTTCTATTGACTCTCTTATTTTATATTCAAGCATGAAATAATTTCACTTATTTAACAAGTGTCAACTTTCCGTTATTATATGATCCATATACTTCTCCATTTAACTCACAGTTAATAAATGCACAGTTTTTAGATGTAGAGTAAAGATCTTCATTCTTTAAAACACTATGCTCTTTTGGATTAAAAAAAGTAAGGTCAGCATTAGATCCAGGTTCTATTATACTTGTTTTAATATCAAATCTTTTAGCTCCCCTAATTAAAAAGTCTAAAACCCTATCCAAAGGAAACAAGGTTAATAAAACACCAAAACAAGCTTCTAGCCCAATGCTGCCAGGAAGAGCTAAATCAAATTCAAGTTTTTTATATTCAGTATTGATAGGTTCGTGCATAGAAGTAACCATATCAATAACACCTTCTAAAAGCCCTTCTTTTAAAGCTCTCTGATCATCCTTAGAACGCAAGGGTGGGAAAATTTTAAAATTTGAGTCAAAATCTTCAACATTTTCTTCTGAAAATAACAAATGAGGCAATCCTACACTACAAGTTATGTCTAATTTTTTATTCTTTGCCATTCTAATTAAATCAACGCTTTTCTTGCAACTAATAAAAGGGACATGCAATCTCCCGCCGACATATTCCAAAATTTGGATATCTCTAGAAATTTGAATTGCTTCCGAAATATCTGGCATACCTTTCATTCCAGTTTTGGCACTGATTACACCCTCATTTACTATACCATTATTATCAATTTTCCGGTTTGAAGGATAAGACAACACTAAACCATTAAAGCTTTGGGAATATTCTAGAGCAATTTTTAAAAAATTGGCATTTGAAATAGAAGTCTTATAATCCCCAAAAGCTAATGCACCAGCTTCTTTCATGTCATAAAGCTGTGACATTTTTTTTCCTTCAGAATTTAGTGACAAACATCCAATTGGATATAAAGAAGTAGTATTATTAAGAGATTGTTTAATTAAGTGACTCACGTTAGAATGGTTATCAGTTGGAGGATTTGTATTGGGAGATAACAAAATCTTTGTAAAGCCACTCTTAGCTGCAACCTGTAATCCATTTAAAATAGTTTCTCTTTCTTCATATCCAGGTTCACCAAAAGAAACTCCTGAATCAAACCAACCTGGAGAAATAGTAAGGTTATTAAATTTAATAACCTTGGCTGATTCGTCCTCAATTTTGGGTTTCAATTCAACAATCTTATCATCAATAATCAACAGATCGTGCTTTTTTAAATGAAAATGGCTATTTGGGTCAAATATAATAGCATTTTTTAGGAGTATTTTCATTTAAAAACAATACTAGGCAAAATTAAAAAAGTAATCTTAGAAAAAAAGGGGGGTGGCAAAAAAAATATTTAAAATTTTTCAAAAATTCCTAAACCAAAAAGTGCAAAATCATATCTCACTGGATCATTTGGATCAAAACTCCTTAATTTTCTATCTAATTCTACAACAGCCTTATTGTCATTTTGGTTTCTTTTTAATAGGCCTAATTTTCTAGCTATATTTCCCGAATGAATATCTAATGGAATGGATAATTGTGAGGGTTTCAAATTTTGCCAGATACCAAAATCTACGCCATGAGATTTTGAACGAACCATCCATCTTAAGAACATATTTATCCTTTTTGCTGCAGATCCTCTGGTTGGATCAGAAATATGTTTTTGAGTTCTTTCTTCATGCTGAATAGAAAAAAAAATAGACTTCAACTTATGAATTCTTTTCTGAAGATTTTTACATTCATTCCCTTTGGAAAAAATAGTTTCAAGACCTCCATAATTTTTATATATATTCTTCAAAGATTTAACAAAAAACTTAAAGTCCAAGCTGTTAAAAGTCCTGTAATAATAAAAATCGAGATCTTTCAGATCTTTTTTGCTATGATTCATAATAAAATTATAAGGTTCGTTGGACAATGCACTCATCATAAGAAATGCGTTTTTAATAATACTTTCTCTTCTTCCCCAAGAAATTGTAGCTGTTAAAAAGGCAGATATCTCAACATCTTCCTTTTTTGTATATTGATGAGGCACTTGAATGGGATCACTTTTTATAAAATCAGAATTTTGATAATAGTAAGATTTTTCATCTAAAAATTCTTTTAAATCTTTATAATTCATTGAATAATTTTGCCGTCTTTTAGAACTATTTTCCTGTCTGACATGTCAGCAAACTTTTCATCATGAGTTACTATAACAAAAGAACAACCTTTATTTTTCCTTAGATCATAAAATAATTTATAGAGGTTTTTAGAATTTTCTGAATCCAGATTCCCACTGGGCTCATCTGCAAAAACAATTTTAGGATTATTTATAAGTGCACGTGCCACAGAAACCCTTTGCCTCTCTCCACCAGACATTTCTTCAGGCTTTTTGTTTGCCATTTTTAACAAATCCAATTCATCTAAAATTTTTTTAGCATCATCCTTAACTTTTTTGTCATTTCTTTTAGAAATCCAGGAAGGCAAACAAACATTTTCTAAAGCAGTAAACTCTGGTAATAATTCATGGAATTGGAAAATAAATCCTAATTTCTTATTCCTTAAGACTGCTTTTTCATTGCTACTTATATTTAAAATGGGGTTTCCATCAATTATTAATTCTGGGTTCTTTTTAAAATCAGGTGCATCTAGCGTACCTAATATTTGAAGCAATGTTGTCTTTCCAGATCCTGAAGGGCCAACAATTGAAACTATTTCACTGTTTTCTATTCTAAGGTCTATACCCTTTAAAACATCAACATTTCCAAAACTTTTATAAATACTTCTGCAAGATATTATCGGATTCATAGGGTGTTAAATTAATATTTTTATTTATTCAATTTAATATATTTACAAAGAAAAATTAAATGTGATCATATGTCAACAATTTATTTTGGAGGAGGTTGTTTTTGGTGTACAGAAGCTGTGTTCCAAAGAGTTATTGGCGTTGAAAAAGTTACCCCTGGTTACATGGGAGGAATGACAAAAAACCCTACTTATAAAGAAATATGTACTGGAAAAACAGGTCATGCTGAGGTTATAAAAATTACGTTTGAAGATAAAATTATTGACTTTGAAAGCCTTCTTTCTATATTTTTTAACACTCATGATCCAACAACGATTAATAGGCAAAGTAATGATATTGGAACTCAATATAGATCAATCATTTTTTGCGAAAATCAAGACCAATTAAAATCCGCAGACTTATTTGTGAAAAATCTTGAAAAAGAAAGAATCTATAATTCTAAAATTGTAACTGAGATTTTGCTAGCTAATATCTTTTATTCAGCAGAAAAAAATCATTTTAATTATTACAATGAAAACAAAAACCAAGTTTATTGCAAAACAATAATTGAGCCTAAATTGAAAAAATTTATGACTGATTTCAATCAAAAGTTGAAAACTAAGTGAACTAAGAATCTTTTTCTTCTTTAAAGAAAAACCCTAATCCAATTTTTTTGAACATCTTCTTTTGAAAACTCCAAAAGAAATTAAATTGAAGAAAAAGAGCCCCTATTATAATTAACAACAAATTATATATAGGGAAGATTGCAATGAATTTAACTGAATAATAAATAAAACTACCTAAATAATACTCTTCAAAGCTTTGTATTTTAAGATCAAAAAAATCTAATATTGGCGTAGTGAAGACAACGGACAAGCTTCCAGTAATACCAAAAACTACAAATATTATTATCATTTGAAAATTAGATTCAATACCCCATTTTTTCTTTAATCTATCAAGCATTTTTATTTATTATAAAAAGATATGATCTGATCTGCAAGTTCTTTACCTATCCTTTCTTGAGCCTCAGAAGTTGCTGCGCCTATATGCGGAGAAAGCGAAATTTTAGGGTGCATTAAAAGCTTAATTGATGGTTTAGGCTCATTTTCAAAAGTATCTATACCTGCAAAAGAAATTTTTCCTTTGTCTAAAGCTTCCAGCAAATCAACTTCATTTACAACACCACCTCTTGCACAGTTAATAAGACCTGAAACATTTTTCATCAATTCAAAATGACTTTTATCAATCAAATAGTTTTTTTGAGAAGGGACGTGTAGAGTAATAAAATCAGATTCAGATAAAGCTTCTTTAAGACTAGTAGTCTTTATTTTTTTTTGAACAATTTGACCGTCATAAAAAGAAAATGAAATTAGGGCCTCTTTCACATAATTGTCACTTGCAAGCACTTTCATTCCTAGACCTAAAGCCATTTTAGCAACTTCTTGTCCAATTCTACCAAAACCAATAATACCAATAGTTTTACCTCTAATCTCTAATCCATTTGAATAAGATTTTTTGAGTGTTTTGAAATTAGCTTCACCTTGAAGAGGCATGTTTCGGTTTGAATCATATAAAAATCTAATTCCACAAAATATATGTGCAAAAACCAATTCTGCTACTGAAATTGAGGAAGAAGAAGGTGTGTTTATAACTTTAATTCCCTTTTCTCTAGCATATTCTACGTCGATATTGTCCATACCAACACCACCTCTTCCAATCATCCTGATCTCTGGGCAAGAATTAATAAGATCTTTTCTGACAACAGTTGCACTTCTTACAAGTAAAACCTCAATCTTAAGTTTATTTATGTGGTCGATTAATTTATCCTGAGGTACGTTTTCTATACTAACTTCAAAACCTGAAGCCTCGAGAGTCTTTAATCCAATTATCGAAATTCCATCATTAGCTAAAACCTTCATAAAATCATTTATTAAATTTAACGTTAAGCTCCTGCATACAATTAATTAATACCTTTACACTTTCAATTGGCAGAGCATTATATAATGACGCTCTATAACCACCAATTGAGCGATGCCCCTTAACTCCGCTAATATTTTCTTTTTCTAAAAGCATGTCAAAAGACTTGGATAAATCATTGTCAATTAGATCGAAAGTAACATTCATTAAACTTCTATCTTGAAACTCCGCAAATCCTGTAAACAATTCATTTTTATCAATCTCCTCATACAGTAATGCGGCTTTCTTTGCATTAGTCTTATTTAGAACCTTAATGCTTTGTTTTTTAATCCATCTTAGGTTAAGAAGTGTAGCATAAATCGCAAAAACTGGGGGCGTATTAAATAAGCTTCCTTTTTCTATATGAATTTTGTAATTCAACATTGAAGGAATCTCTCGCGATACTTTCCCTAATATATTTTTTTTGACAGCAACCAAAGTAACCCCAGCTGGCCCAATATTCTTTTGTGCTCCAGCATAAATTAAATCATAACAGGAATAATCAAATACTCTAGAAAAAATATCCGAACTTGAATCAACGACTATTGGTACATTTGCCTTTGGAACAACCTTATACTGAGTCCCATAAATAGTGTTATTAGAGGTTAAATGGATGTAATCAATGTCATCTGGTATGTCGAACTTTTTCGGTATATGTTTGTACCCATTATCCTTAGAAGAGCTCAATTCAACTACTTCTCCAATAAATTTAGCTTCTTTAATTGCTTTTTCAGACCAGCTCCCAGTATTTAAATAACCTGCCTTCTTTTCTAAAAGATTATAAGCCACCATTAAAAATTGTAAGCTTGCTCCACCTTGTAGAAAAAGCACTTCATATTCTTTCCCATCCAATCCTAATAGATCCATAGCTAAAGATTTGGCTTCTTCAATGATAAGTCCAATTTCTTTAGACCTATGAGACATTTCAATTATAGATAAGCCTGTTTCTCCATATTGAATTATTGCATTTGAAGAGCCATCAAAAACTTCTCTTGGCAAAATAGAGGGTCCTGCGCTAAAATTATGTTTCCCCATAAAATTTTAAAGTGCAAATATTGGAGTAATTATTTATTTATCATCATCAAAAGGGCATATTTTTTAGATAATTTTCAACAATGAATTGAATTCAAATAATTATAATTTATTTAAAAAATCTACTGTGTCAATTTCATCTGCGTAGTCCCAAAGTTCAGGCTTTTGGCTTGAGCCAAAAGGAATGCTTTCCTTAGAAAAAACATTTGAAACAATACATTGTATCTTGTCTTTATTATTATTGATCTTATTAAAAAGACTATTCCTGTCTTTATAGTATTCAAAATAAGCAGTTGAGATAGGGGAAACCCAATTTGGATCTTCTTTCAATAAGAAAAATCCATTATCTATAAAATCAGCTTTATTAATAGAGTATAAAGCTTTGTTGTAGTTGTAGTTATTGCAATACTTGTCTAAATTAATGACTTTTGATTGATGGCTAATACCTTCCATTATTTTATTTATATCATATCCCCTTGGAATAAAAATTTTTGAAACATTCCTACAGCCTAATCCAAAATATAATAGCAAATCATCTCCTAATCCTTGAAGATCCTCTTTGCTCTCTTTCCCAGTTATAACAGCTACACCAGTTTTATTATTTCTTATTATACTAGGGTAATTAGAAAAATAAAACTTGAAGTGCCGAACAGAATTATTGCTTCCTGTAGCAATAACGGCGTCAAATTTTTTGTCGTTAATATTTCCATCAATAAAATTTATGTATTTTTTAATGTCTTCTTTAAGACTGGAGATAAAAGGAATTAGAATTGAATCTTTTGATGAACACTTTATTAGAGCCTTATTACCAGTCACTAAGATGCAAATCAAATCATGTAAGCCAACAAGAGGAATATTGCCTGGCATTATCATTAAAATTGTCTTAGGTTTTGAATTAATAATTTTATATTTCTCTAACCAAGTATCAATATTTTCTTTAGTAAGATTTTTACCCCACACCTTAAACGCATTTAAAATATTTTTTCTTGTAAACCAATTATTTTCTCTCTCAGCAAGTTTTATTGACTCAAAAAAATCAGAATATTTTGAATTATTTAAACCAATATTTCTAAAAAATTTACCCAAATTTTCTAGAAAATCATTTCCTTCTCTTTTCAACGTCATTTTTAATGAATAAAATTTAGTGTTAAATTTGCATCAAAAGATAAAAAAAGTTTATCTATGGCGATTATAATAACTGATGAATGTATAAACTGCGGTGCATGTGAACCGGAATGCCCTAACAACGCTATTTATGAAGGTGCTGAAGAATGGAAATATAGTGATGGTACTGATCTACTTGGAAATGTAACACTTACAAACGGTAAATTAGTTAATGCATCTGAATCACAAATCCCTGTATCTGATGAATTTTATTTTATCGTCCCTGATAAATGCACTGAATGTAAAGGGTTTCATGAAGAACCTCAGTGTGCTGCTGTTTGCCCTGTTGACTGCTGTGTTCCTGATGAGCAAAATGTTGAAACTGATAAAGAATTATTAGACAAGCAAAAATTAATGCATAAAGAATAAAGAAGTCTAAGGAAAATGAAAGCTGGAATAATAGGACTTCCAAACGTGGGGAAATCTACCCTTTTTAACTGTCTGTCTAACACAAAGGCTCAAAGTGCTAATTTCCCCTTTTGTACCATTGAACCGAACTTGGGTAAAATTAACGTGCCTGATGAAAGACTAAATGCTCTGGAAAAACTTGTTAACCCAGTAAAAGTAACACCAACTTCAATAGAAATAGTAGATATTGCCGGCCTAGTTAAAGGGGCAAGCAAAGGGGAGGGGCTTGGGAATAAATTTTTGGCAAACATACGTGAGACAGATACTATTATTCATGTTATTCGATGTTTTGATGACAATGAAATAATTCATGTTGATCAATCCGTAAATCCACTACGTGACAAAGAAACGATAGAGTTAGAGCTGCAATTAAAAGATTTGGAAAGTGTTGAAAAAAAGCTTTCTAAAATTGAGAGAGCTTCTAATTCTGGTGATAAAAATGCGCAAAGAGAGAGTATTGTCCTTAAAGAAATTATTGAAAATCTAAAAAGTTCAAGAAATGTCAGAAGCATTGATTTGACTCAAGAAGACCGATTAAACTTTGTTAAACCATTGCAATTACTCACTGATAAACCTATTTTATACGTTTGCAATGTTTCAGAAAATGATGTTGTTTTAGGAAATGATTATGTTAAAATGATTCAAAAAGCAGCCTTGTCTGAAGGATCTGAAGTTATCTTTTTGGGAATCAAAATAGAGGCAGAGATTAATGAATTAGAAACTTATGAAGAACGTCAAATATTTATTGAAGATCTTGGGTTAAATGAACCGGGCTCTTCTAAATTAATAAAGTCTGTTTATAAACTTTTATCACTACACACATTTTTTACTGTTGGGAAAAATGAAGTTAGAGCTTGGACAATTCCCATTGATTCAAATGCCCAACAAGCAGCAGGTGTTATACATACTGATTTTGCAAAAGGTTTCATAAAAGCAGAAGTCTTCTCTTTTTTAGACTATGAAAAATATAAATCAGATGTTAAGATAAAAGAAGCTGGAAAAATGAAAGTAGAAGGTAAAGATTATATAGTCAAAGATGGTGACATAATTTACTTTAGGTTTAATGTATAAAGCAAATTTTATTTAATCTATTCTTGAGAATTAGAACCAAATAAATGATTTCTCAACAATTTAGAGGGATTTGTTAACTTCTTTGGATAAAATCAGTTTTAATTTTCAAATCCAAACTTTATTTTAGCCCATTATATAGAAAATGTCCAAGACTCTATACACCGAAGAGAACATTCGTTCACTTGATTGGCGAGAACACATTCGTATGCGCCCAGGTATGTATATAGGAAAGCTTGGAGATGGCTCTTCTCCTGATGATGGAATATATATATTATTAAAAGAAATTATTGATAACTGTATAGATGAATTTGTCATGGGTGAAGGAAGGCAAATCGAGATTAATCTAGAAAAGGACAGAGTCAATATTCGAGATTATGGTCGTGGAATTCCTTTAGGTAAAGTTGTTGAAGTAGTTTCAAAAATGAATACAGGTGGCAAATACGATACAAAGGCATTTAAAAAAGCCGTTGGTCTTAATGGCGTTGGGACTAAAGCAGTTAATGCGCTTTCTTCATCTTTTAACGTTAAATCAAACAGAGAAAACAAAATCAAGTCAGTTTTTTTTGAATATGGAAATTTAATACAAGATAACCCTGTAGAATCAAGTGAAAAAAAACGTGGCACAGAAGTAAATTTTATCCCAGACTCAAAAATTTTTAAAAACTATACGTTTAGGTTAGAATATGTTGAAAGGATGGTAAAAAACTATGTCTACCTAAATCCTGGCTTAACAATAAATTTAAATGGCAATAAATTTTCATCTAAAAACGGCCTTAGAGATCTACTTGAAGATCAGACTAATTCAGAAGATTTATGCTATCCCATAATACATTTAACTGGAAACGACATTGAGATTGCTATAACACACAGTAAATCTCAATATAGTGAACAATACTATTCTTTTGTAAATGGTCAACATACAACCCAAGGAGGAACCCATCATTCCGCTTTTCGTGAAGCATTAGTTAAAACAATAAGAGATCATTTTGGAAAAAACTATGACCCGTCTGATATTAGAAAATCAATTATTGCAGCAATTAGCATAAAAGTTATGGAGCCTATTTTTGAGTCTCAAACAAAAACCAAGCTTGGTTCTGCCGAAATGGGAGGTAAAATGCCATCTGTACGTGTTTATGTTAATGAATTTTTGGGAACTCAACTTGATAATTTTCTTCATAAGAATACACAGGTAGCAGAGGCAGTACAAGAAAAAATCATGCAAGCCGAAAAGGAAAGAAAAGAATTGTCAGGGATAAGAAAGATTGCTCGTGAACGGGCAAAAAAAGCAAGTTTACACAATAAAAAGTTAAGAGATTGTAGAATACACCTAAATGATTTAAAAAAAGATCAGAGATTAGAATCTACTATTTTCATAACAGAGGGAGATTCAGCTAGTGGTTCAATAACAAAATCGAGAGATGTTAATACCCAAGCCGTTTTTAGTTTAAGAGGTAAACCTCTTAATACCTATGGGATGAGTAAAAAAATTGTTTATGAAAATGAGGAATTTAACTTGCTTCAAGCTGCTCTTAACATAGAAGATAGTATTGAAAATTTGCGTTATAACAATATTGTTATTGCTACTGATGCAGATGTTGATGGGATGCACATTAGACTATTATTGATTACATTTTTTATTCAATTTTTTCCTGAATTAATTAAAGAAGGGCATTTATACATTCTCCAAACCCCTTTATTTCGAGTCAGAGACAAAAAAGACACATTATACTGTTATTCTGAAAAAGAAAGGATTAATGCGATCAATAAATTGGGTGGAAAAGGAGAAATCACTCGCTTTAAAGGACTTGGTGAAATTTCACCTGATGAGTTTAAATTTTTTATAGGAGATCAGATGCGTTTAGATCCTGTAATGTTTGATAGAAATGTAACTCCAGAGAAATTGCTAGAATTCTACATGGGTAAAAATACGCCTAACAGACAAAAATTCATTATTAATAACCTTAAAGTAGAATTAAACGTAGAAAATAATTTATAACTCTTATGATAACTTTTTATGGATGATTTTTATGAGTCAGAAGAATTTATAGCAGAACAAAATCAGTCTGAAGAATCCTTAATCAAAGTTACTGGTATGTATCGAGATTGGTTCTTAGATTATGCTTCGTATGTTATTTTAGAAAGAGCTGTGCCTGATATTTCTGATGGCCTTAAACCAGTTCAGAGAAGAATTCTTCATTCAATGAAAGATTTAGATGATGGCCGTTATAATAAAGTAGCAAATATTGTTGGTCATACGATGCAATATCATCCTCATGGAGATGCTAGCATAGCTGATGCGATAATACAAGTTGGGCAAAAAGAATTACTAATAGATACCCAAGGGAATTGGGGGAATATATTGACTGGTGATAGAGCTGCAGCCTCAAGATATATAGAAGCAAGACTTTCTAAATTTGCTATAGATGTTGTTTATAATTCAAAAATAACCAATTGGCAAATGTCCTATGATGGTAGGAAAAAGGAGCCAATTCATCTGCCTGTTAAATTCCCATTATTACTAGCACAGGGAGCGGAAGGGATAGCTGTTGGTTTGTCCACAAAAATTTTGCCTCATAATTTTAATGAACTTTTAAATTCTTCTATAAAATATTTGACAGGTAAAAAATTCACTTTATTTCCAGATTTTCAGACTGGAGGTATAATAGATATTCAAAACTATAATGATGGGAATAGGGGCGGAAAGATAAGAGTCAGGGCTAGAATTAAAAAAATCGATAAATCTACCCTTTCAATTATTGAAATTCCTTTTGGGACAAATACCTCTTCGCTAATTGAAAGTATTGTAAAAGCGAATGAAAAAGGGAAAATTAAGATTAAAAAGGTAGAAGATAATACATCTTCAAATACTGAAATCATTATTCAAATTCCAACAGGAATATCTCCTGATAAAACTATTGATGCTTTATACGCATTTACAGATTGTGAAATTTCAATTTCTCCTCTGGGATGTGTTATTTCAAAAAATAGTCCAGTTTTTATTGGAGTTTCTGATATGCTTATGATCTCAACTGACAATACAGTCAAACTTTTAAAAAGAGAATTGGAAGTACAACTTGAAGAACTTGAAAATCAGTGGCATTTTTCTTCTTTGGAATACATTTTCATTATCAATAAAATATATAGAAACATTGAAAATGAAACCACTTGGGAAGGTGTCCTTTCTGCGATAAATGATGGTTTGAAAAATTACATATCAATATTGAAAAAGCCAATAGACAGAGACGATTTAATAAAGCTAACAGAAATTAAAATTAAACGGATTTCAAAGTTTGACATGGATAAATCAAAACAAAAAATTGAAAAACTTGAAGTCGATATTGCCGAAGTTAAAAACGACTTAAATCATCTAACCGAATTTGCAATAAGATACTTTAAATACTTAATTAAAGAATATGGGAAAGGTAGGGATCGAAAATCTGAGATAAAAGTTTTTGATGATGTAGATGCTAAAAAAGTTGTTGTCAGGAATCAAAAACTATATATGAATAGAGAAGAAGGTTTTATAGGAACATCCCTAAGAAAAGATGAATATGTATGTGATTGTTCTGATATTGATGACATAATTACCTTCACAAATGAAGGCAAAATGAAAATAGTAAAAGCAGATACCAAAGTTTTTATAGGAAAACAAATTATTCACGTTGCTATATTTAAAAAAAATGATACAAGGACTATTTATAATATGATATATAGGGATGGTAAAAAAGGAACTACATTTATAAAGAGATTCCCAGTAAAGGGAGTTACTAGAGAAAAGGAATATAATCTAACACAAGGAACTCCAGAATCAAAAGTTCTTTATTTTACTGCAAACCCAAATGGAGAAGCAGAAATAGTTAATATTATATTAAGAAACTCGGGGAATATTAAAAAACTTAAATGGGATTTAGATTTTGCAGATCTTCAAATTAAAGGGAGGAATAGTAGAGGTAATACTGTTACCAAATATTCTGTTTTAAAAGTAGAGCTGAAAGAAAAGGGAGTTTCAACATTAGATCCTAGAAAAGTTTGGTTTGATCAAAATATTCAAAGAATAAATTTGGAAGAGAGAGGGGAGTTGCTTGGAGAGTTTAAAGGTAAAGATAAGATTTTAATTATTAGAAAAAATGGGGCTGCAAGGGTAGTTGATCCAGAACCCAGTTTACATTTTAATGATGATTTAATTAAAATAGAAAAATGGATCCCTCATAAACCATTAACAGCTATCTATTATGATCCCGAAAAAAACCGTAATTTTTTGAAAAGATTTTTAATTGAAAATCAAAACAAAGAAGATTACTTTATCAAGCCAGATAAAGAGTTAATCTATATAAATACTAACTGGAGACCTATTGTTTTAGTAAATTTTTATAAATCAAAAAATAAAAGTATTCCTGAGAGTCTTGAAATAAATGTAGAAGAGTTTATTTCATTAAAAGGTTTCAAGGCGCAAGGCAATCAATTAAGTAATAAAAAGATCAAAAATGTTGAGCTAAAAGATTTTCTGCCTTATAATGAAAAACAAACAGATCTTAGTGAGATAGAGGTAGAAGGTGAAGAAAAAATAGAATCTGATGACTTAGAATCTAATCAAATTGAAATGAATTTCTAGAATCTATTTAACTTTTATAGCTTTTCCTCTAAATCTTTTTTCTGGATTATTAACAAGTGAGTATTCAAAAAAATATTCTTTAGTATTTGTAGATAAAATCTGTATTTTAACAGGTCTTTTGTCCTGATTTGAAGTTGGATTTATTTTGGTTAAAATAAACTCACAATTATTTACCCACTTTACAGCTGCAGAATCAATCTTATTGTCATAAAATTCTATTTCCAAAGTTTCAGAGCGAACAAACTTGGATTTTTTTATCTCTCCATTTACAATTGAGGAAAACTCAAAGGTTCCTGTTCTAAAGTCATCACAGTTTTTTTCAACCTTATAGCAAGAAAAAATAACAAATAAAAACAGAAAATAACGCATTATATCACTATATCACTACTGCTTAGGGAAAAACCTTTCAAAACTACCATCATCATAGTAATACACTATCTCTCTGAGATGGGAGTCTCTTAAATTATCAGACTCTTTATCACTTTTTATTATCTCAGTAACATCTTTATTATTAGTCAGGGGCAAGGATTTATCTATCTTATCTTCTCCTAAAATAAGCCATTCTAGGCTAATATCAGGGAAAGATTTATGTATTTTAAGTAATAAATCCAAGCTTGGGTTATTTCTTCCAGACAAAATATGAGATATTGATGATCTTTGAACTCCTATCATCGATGCAAAAGATGATGCAGAAAGATTATTTTCATCAATAATTTCTCCTATACGTTCTGCTATTAATTTGTTGTTCACCATTGTAAATAAATATTAATTAAATTTACCATAAAATCTTAAAATATCAAATAAATAATGATTTAAAGCTTAAAAAAAGTTTATCCTTTACTTTAATAAAAAATTTTATAATATTGATTGTTAATATTTTAGCTGCAAAATTAAATCATCTCTATAATTTTGTTTACATAGATAAACAATTTTCAATTAAAAATTCTTTTAGACAGTATTTTTGTTTACTTATGTAAACGTTTGCTTTTTTACTTTTGTAGTTAATTTGTATGATTTTTGCCAACCGTTATTTCCCCCCTCAAAAGCTTTTATTGTTTTTAGATGATCTTCCCGAGCATTTTAAAACGTGTGTCTTGGGTAAATCGGTTCTCAAGTCAGCAATTTACGGGATTGAAATAGGCTCTGGCAAACAAAAAGTTCTCATTTGGTCCCAAATGCACGGGAATGAAACTACGTCGTCTAGAGCCGTCTGTGAATTAATTAAATATTTTCAGTATTCCGATTTTATATTAAAAAACCTTCGTTTACTTATAATTCCTCAACTAAATCCTGATGGAGCAGCTTCTTACTCCAGGCTTAATGCTAATAAACT
This sequence comes from Bacteroidota bacterium, assembly GCA_036340635.1. GTDB lineage: Bacteria > Bacteroidota > Bacteroidia > Flavobacteriales > Flavobacteriaceae. Next base: position 21,023 of record JAYYYF010000023.1, read on the forward strand.
TGATATTAATAGAGATGCTATAAAGCTGTCTCAGCCAGAAAGTAAACTACTGAATAAAGTTTTTGATGAATTTTCCCCTGACTATTGTTTTAATATGCACGATCAAAGATCAGTTTTTTCGGTTGGGGAAAATGATAAATCCGCTGCAATCTCCTTTCTTTCTCCTGCAATTGATAATAATCAAAGTATTTCAAAATCAAGAGAAAGATCTATGCTTTTGATTGCGGCTATAAATAAAAAACTCCAAAGAGAAATTCCCGGAAACGTCGGAAGATATAATGACAAATACAATGGGGATTGCTTTGGCGATTCTTTTTCTAAAAAGGGTGTTGCAACTTTACTTTTCGAAGCAGGTCATTTTAAAAATGATTACTCAAGAGAGCCGTCTAAAACCTTAATATTCAATTCTTTAATACATGCCTTACATTTAATTATCAATAAAAATTTCCATGACAAATCGATTGAGGAATACTTCCAAATTCCAGAAAACAAAGAAAGGTATGTTGATGTAATTATTGAAAATACAACCGTTTCAGATGAAAATTTAATCTTTACCAATCAGCAATTGGCGATTCAATACAAAGAAGTTCTAGAGAAACAAAAAATTTTGCTACGGCCTACTTATCACTCATATGCAAAAAAACTTAATCTTTTCTCTCATTCAAGAATTAATTCCTTTCAAGAGTCTAACTTAAAAAAATTCGTTTTCAAGAAAAATAAAAATGTTGATATTTCATTTTTCTCACTAAATAACCTGTTTTAGTGAAAAACAATCATTCTTAATTAACTTTTCTTGTTTTTTTATTAGCTTTGAGAGCATATCTATGAATAATATTAAACTTGATGAAATTGATCAGAAGATCCTGGATATATTAATTGACAACACCAGGACTCCTTTCACTGAAATCTCCAAGCGTCTTTTAATTTCAGCAGGAACTGTTCATGTTAGAGTGAAAAAAATGGAGGATGCGGGTATAATTAGGGGGTCTTCATTAAATCTTGACTATGTTATGCTTGGATATTCTTTTATAGCCTATATTGGGATTTTTCTTGAAAAAACACATAGAACAAAGGAAGTTCTGTCTAATTTAGAAAAAATTCCATATGTCACAGTCGCTCACGTTACTACAGGTAAGTTTAATATTTTTTGTAAAGTTCGTGCAAAAAGTACAAAACACGCCAAAGATATTATCTTTATGATTGATGATGTTCCTGGGGTATCAAGAACAGAAACAATGATATCTCTAGAAGAGAGTATCAATGACAAGAGGCGTTTAATGCATCGTATTTTCAATGATTTATAATAACAGACAATCAATTAATGCCAAGAAAACCAAAACTTGAAAGATTTAACGAGCGAATTCTTTCTAAATTTCAAATCTATAATAGCCTTTTTCTTACACTTCCATTTAAGACTATAAAAAATACATCTATGCTTTTACCTTTATTTGCAGATCATTGTAAAAATGGGTACAAAGAAGGAAAAGACCCCAAGCATATATTGACTACTTTTTTTAAACAATTTTTGCCAAATTATAATTTTGAAAAGCAAATAAGTTTAATTTTTAGATTTATCCAATATATAGAACGTCAGGTAGTTCTCTTTGACGCAATTGAAGATGCTGGTTTTGCATACGTTAATAATATGCATGGAAGAGGAACCTTGAGACAAATAAAAGAAGAGGCTACAAGTTTGCAAAAATTAGAAAGTTTAAAAAATTACCTCAAAAGGTTTAACGTTCGTTTAGTTTTGACAGCTCACCCAACTCAATTTTATCCAGGGAATGTACTTGCAATAATTAATGATCTTTCAAAAGCGATAAAGAAAGATGATCTTGAGTCTATTAAAGCTCTATTAACTCAACTTGGTAAAACAAGATTTTACAAAAGAAAAAAGCCCTCTCCTTATGATGAAGCAATCAGTTTGATATGGTATTTGGAAACTGTCTTTTATCATTCTGCAAGCACCATATATAATTATATACAGAACAATATTTTTCAAAACAAAGCATTAGAAAATTCGGTTTTTGATTTTGGATTTTGGCCAGGAGGTGACAGAGATGGCAACCCATATGTTACGTCAGAAATTACATTAAAAACTGCTGCGAACCTTAAACTATCAATTTTAAAAAATTATTCTCGCGAACTTAAGCTCTTAAAAAGAAGGCTGACATTTGATAAAATTGAATTTAAAATTGAAAATTTGGAGAATAAAATCAATAAACTGCTTTATTCTAAAAATAAAGAACAAAAGTTTAACGCAACTATTTTCCTTGATTCATTAAATCAAATTCATGAAATAATAAATAAAGAACATAATGGTCTTTATGAAGATTTAGTTTTAAATCTTATAAATAAAGTTAAAATATTCGGTTTTCATTTTGCTAGTCTTGACATAAGACAAGACTCAAGGATTCACAATAAGGTTTTTGAAGGAATTATTTCCTGTCCAAGTATATCTAGATACATAAATAAAAGCCCTGAGAAATATAGGGAAATGGATGAAGAGGAAAAATTTCTTTTTCTCTCGAATTTAAAAGGTAATATACCCTTATCTCTTTTTAAAAAAGGATTAATTTTCGAAACCCTTAAAACTATTGAAGCTATTAAAATGATTCAAAAAAACAATGGTGAAAAAGGCTCAAATAGATATATCATAAGTAATTGCCAGTCAACTCAAAACATATTAGAATTGTTTGCCTTAATTAGACTATCTAACTGGGAAAAACCAAAGATTGACATAATACCATTATTTGAAACAATCAATGATTTGGAAATATGTGGTAAGGTTATGGGTTCTTTATACAACAACCCAGAATATTTAAAACATCTTAGAAGAAGGGGTAACAAGCAAACTGTTATGCTTGGATTTTCTGACGGAACCAAAGACGGAGGATATTTTATGGCTAATTGGAGTATATATAAAGCTAAAAAAACTTTGACTAAACTATCTGAAAAGAATGGCTTGAAAATAGCGTTTTTTGATGGTAGAGGGGGGCCTCCTGCTAGAGGAGGCGGGAACACCCATGAGTTTTATGCTTCACTTGACAACAAAATTAAAGCCGATGATATACAGCTTACCATTCAAGGTCAAACCATTAGTTCAAACTTTGGAACTAACGAATCCTGCCAATTCAATCTCGAACAATTATTGAGCTCTGGCGTTGAAAATCAAATTTTTAAAACCGATAAAAATAACTTGAGCCAAAATGACATAGACACCCTTAATGCATTGGCTAAGGAAAGCTATGAAAAATATAATGAATTTAAATCTCATCATAATTTTATTCCTTATTTAGAAAAAATGACTACCCTTTACTATTATTCAAAGGCAAACATTGGAAGCAGACCTTCGAAGAGAGTCAACACAAAAAAATTAAATTTTGATGATTTAAGGGCAATCCCTTTTGTTGGAAGCTGGAGTCAATCTAAACAAAATGTCCCTGGTTTCTTTGGAGTTGGAACTGCACTAAAATCATTTAACAAAAAAAATAAGTTTGACCTAGTCATTGGCTTATATAAAAGATCTTCTTTTTTTAGAACCCTAATCAGCAATAGCATGATGAGCCTTACAAAATCATTTTTTGAATTAACTGATTACATGAAGAAGGATCCAGAATTCGGTGATTTTTGGAAAATAATACATAAAGAATATATGCTTTCAAAGAGAATGATACTTAAACTTACAGGATTCTCTGATTTAATGGAAAATGAGCAGGCAGGCAAGACTTCAATTCAAATTAGAGAAGAAATAGTTCAACCTCTTTTAACAATTCAACAATTTGCACTTATAAATATTAGAGAAAATCAACCCAATCCCAATTTTGACAAAAAGAAACTTGAAATTTTTGAAAGAATCGTGACGCGTTCACTATTTGGCAATATTAATGCCAGTAGAAACTCTGCTTAAGAAAATTCATAATACTCAAAAGCCAATTTTATTAATTTCACTGAAACTTCATTATCTATTGTAGCTTCTCCTATTCTAGTAAGCAATGTAAATCTGTTTTTCCCGCCAACGTTTTTTTTATCATACCTCACCAAGTCAATTATAGAAAGGATATCTGATTTTGAAAATTTAATTTTAGGAAAAAATTTGTTGATAGAATTTGAAATATAATTAGTGTCGTTCAAAGAAAGTCCACTTAATTTCATAGATAAAAATGACTCCAAAATAATTCCAGCTGCAACAGCTTCGCCGTGCAGGAAATACCTCCCTTTTTTTTGAGTTAAAAAATAAGACTCAATAGCATGTCCTAAAGTATGGCCGAAATTTAAAAGCTTTCTCTCACCAAGTTCCTTCAGGTCTTTTTTAACTACTTCATTTTTAATAACTACTGATTTATAAATATACTTCTGAATTAGATCGTCAAGTGAAAATCCATAATCAATCAATTCTTTAAAATATTTTTCGTTTTTTATCAATCCATGCTTTAACATTTCAGCATACCCGCTCCTAAATTGACTTTGAGATAGAGTTTTTAAAAAATTATAGTCTATTAATACTAAGCAAGGGTTAGCAATAACTCCTATTTGATTTTTTAAATTATCTAAATCTATTCCTGTTTTCCCTCCTATGGATGCATCAACCATAGAAAGTAGAGTAGTAGGGACATTAACAAAATCCATTCCTCTCATATAGGTTGCTGCTACAAAACCACCAAGGTCACTTATAACTCCTCCTCCTAAATTAATTAATAAACTTTTTCTATCTGCACCATTTTTAGACAGATTTCTCCATATAAAATCACATGTGGTTAAATCTTTTTTCTCCTCGCCAGGATCAATCTCAATAATTTTAAATTCAATCCCACTCTCTATTTTATCTAGAAAATATTTGAGACAAAAACCTTTAGTATTAATGTCTACGAGAATAAAAATTGAAGAATATTTCTTGACTTTCAGAAAAGATTCTAAAACACCGAATGCTTTCTGAGAAAATTCAACTGAGTATCCATTGGCTTCTATTGGTTTTAAAGCATCCATTATTCTCCAAAAATAACACTTTAAGTCAACATGTATAGTTTTGGATAATATATTCTGAAATTAATTGAGGTATATTTGAGAAACTAAATTCTTATAATGTTATTTGAAAATACAAAGACTGCTTTTTCAATTAAAAAGAATTCAGATCTTTTAAAATCAAAGTTTATATATAAAATTCTTTCTTCATCAATTATATCGAAGATAGGTACAGGCATTATTAAACTTGCAATTAAAATTAAATTGCCTATTAAAAGGCTTGTCAAAGCAACCCTTTTTAATCACTTTTGTGCCGGTGAAAATTATGAAGAATCTTCAGTTACAGTAAGGGATCTTGGTGAAAAAAAAATATTCTCTGTTTTAGATTATTCTGTTGAAGCAGGTTATAAAGAAGAATCTTTTGAAAGATTTTTGTCAAAGAAAATTGCTACAATTGAATTCTCTAAAAAAAGTAAATATATGCCGTTTGTAGTTTTTAAGCCTTCGTGCTTTGGAAGGTCTTCTCTCTTTGAAAAATTAAGTAAAGGGGGTTCTCTTTCCGACTTAGAGAAAAATGAATGGAATAGAGTAAAAAAGAGATTTGAAGAGGCTATATCATATGCCATTAATTCAAAAGTGAAAATAATGGTTGATGCAGAAGAAAGCTGGAATCAAAAGATAATTGATCGTTTAATGGAATCTCTTATGAGTAAGTATAATCGTGAAGAGATTTGGGTATTTAATACTCTACAAATGTATAGGAAAGATAGATTAAATTATTTATCCAAACTTATAAAAAAATCAAATAAAGAGAATTTTAAATTAGGAATAAAACTTGTGCGAGGCGCATATCTAGAAGCAGAAAACCTACGTGCAAAAAAAATGAACTACAAATCTCCAATTTGTAAAAGCAAAGAAGAGACCGATAAAAACTTTGATACAGCAGTCAATCTTATACTTAAAAACCTTGACAAAATATTATTATTTGTAGGAACTCATAACGAATCTAGCATATATAAATTAATGGATTGGATGCAGCTAAACAAAATTTCTACAAACCATCCAAATATATGGTTCGCTCAGCTTTATGGAATGGGGGATCACATCACTTTTAATTTAGCTAGTGAAAAATTCCGTGCTGTTAAATACATTCCTTTTGGACCAATAAAAGAAGTCTTACCTTATTTGATAAGACGAGCTGAAGAAAATAGTTCAGTAGATTCAAATTCTAAAAGAGAATTAGAGTTAATTAATAAAGAATTAAAAAGGAGAAAGGTTAGTTAAAATATTTAACCTGGAGGATTGTAACTTCTTTACTGCAGTTTTGGAGCCTAACAAGTTTTTTGACCCCTCCCTCATGACCTAATAGGCTGTATATTTTACAACTATCTAGCTGAGTGTTACTTTGGTTAAAATCAACTTTTGCTGACTCAATAAATCTTGAAAATTTAATTGAATCAATAAAGTTATTTTCATCAACATGGAAATCATTAGCTAAAGGTTTTTTTGAAATATCTGCTATAACTCTATCATTTGGCGAATAATTACAAGTCGTTTTTTTTCCAGAAAATATAAATGAAAGGATTATAATTCCGACAAAAAATCCAAAAGAATAAAATATTAGCCGTTTGAAAAATCCCATTTTTATCTAATGCATAAGTTCTATAACTCTATTGCCGTTATTCTTTTTAGAAATCTTTATCCTGTGAAATGAATTAGAAATGATTTCATCAATATTTCCAGGGTTTTCAACCAAACAATAACTCCCATTGTCAAAATACTCTTCAATTCCAGAGTCAAAAATTTCAGTGACACTATTTATCCTGTAAAGGTCTATATGGTAAATAACATCAAGTTTAAAAGTAGAATATTGGTTAACAATTGAAAATGTCGGACTATTTACAAAACTTTTAACACCCCATATTTCACAAATATCCTTTATTAGGGTTGTTTTCCCAACGCCAAGTCCACCCTCAAATAATATTATTTTATAAATAAACTTTTGAATCAGATTTTCTGATACAGTTCTAATTTCTTTGAGATTAAATTCTGATTTCATGATTAAACTATTTTGGAGTTAGCACTGAAAAAGGAATCATCATTTCTTCCATCGAAATGCCACCATGCTGAAAGGTGTTCTTATAGTACAAGGCATATTGATTAAAATTATTTTGATAAACAAAATATTGTTCATTTTTAGCGAAAATATACTTGTCGTTAGAAACAGGAAGTCCGTATTCAATCGGGTTGTTCACTTCAAAAACTTCCCCATGATTATAAGTCAAACTTTTCCCTTTTTTGTATCTCAAGTTCATATTTGTTTTTCTGTCACCAATTACTTTTTCAGGTTTAGAGACATTAATAGTTCCATGATCTGTTGTTACAATCAATTTATACTTTTTTTCTCTGGCTTTTTTAATCAGCTCTAGTAAAGGTGAATTTTTAAACCATGAAAGTACCAATGACCTAAATGCTTTATCATCAGCTGCTAGTTCCTTTATTATCTCCATTTCTGTTTTGGCATGGGATAAAATATCAACAAAATTATATACCACGGAAATAAAATCACAATTATTTTTTTCGCCAAAATGTTTAAGCAAATTATCAGCATCTTTAATATTTAGTATTTTATGATAATCAAAAGAAATTTTAATATTTAACCTTTCAAGTTGGCAACGCAAAAACTCACTTTCATATAAATTTTTTCCTTCCCTATCAGCTTCATCTACCCATATTTTTGGATACATTTCTTGCATTTTATTTGGTGTTAATCCAGAAAAAATAGCATTTCTTGAGTACTGAGTAGATGTAGGGATTATACTGCAGTAGCAGATTTCTTCATTCTTTAAATAATACTGCTCAATTAAACTAGAAATAACTTTCCATTGATCATATCTTAGATTATCAATCAATAAGAAAAGAGTTGTCTCGTTGGGTTTTAAAATCGGGAAAACTTTTCTTCTAAGTAGATTGTGAGACAATAATGGAGATTCAGAATCATTTGAAATCCATTTTTTGTAATTAGAACTTACAAATCTCGAAAAAAGATGATTAGCTTCTTTTTTTTGATTTTTAAAAATTTGCATCATCCCCTCATTGTTAATTGACTCCAATTCAAATTCCCAGTAAAGCAAATTCATGTAGAAATCTTGCCATTCTTTAATGGTTTTCAAAGAAAGAAGTCTAGTGGAAATATTTAAAAATTCTTTCTGATAATTACTTATAGTTCTTTCTGCAATTAAATCTTTGTGTTGAAAAAGCTTTTTAAGCGCAAGAAGAATTTGATTTGGATTAACTGGCTTAATCAAATAATCTGAAATTTTTGATCCAATAGCTTCCTCCATTAGCTCTTCTTCTTCGTTCTTAGTTATCATTAATATTGGAATGTTTGGGAGGGTGACTTTGATCTCATTAAGAGTCTCTATCCCAGATAAGCCAGGCATGTTTTCATCAATCATAATTACTTCGTATTTTTCTCGTTTTATTATTTCAAGTGCATCTTGTCCACTTTTACAAGGAGTTAAAAAATAACCTCTTTCCTCTAAGAAAAGTATATGAGGTTTCAAAAGCTCAATTTCGTCATCAACCCAAAGAATTCTTATAGAATTCATAAGTAAACAATTGTATTAAAAGGAAATTAACATGTTTTAATTGCCATCTAAAATAAACATTTAACTTCTAACTTATATTTTATATTTTTGCAAGATGAAATTCACTGCCCAGCAAATTGCCGTAAAGGTTCAAGGAATAGTTGAGGGTAATCCAAAAGCTGAAATTTTTGAATTAGCGAAAATTGAAACTGCAAAAAAGGGTTCATTGACATTCCTTTCTAACCCTAAATATACTCCTTACATATATAAAACAAAGGCCTCAATAACTATTGTAGACAAAGATTTTGTTTCAGAAGAAGAACTTAAAACAACTCTAATTAGGGTCAATAATCCTTATGAATCTTTTTCAACATTGCTTGATTATTATAAAAAAGTAAGCATTGAGAGAATAGGTGTTTCAAATTCTGCAGAGATTCATAAATCCGTGAAGATACCTTCAGATTGTTATGTTGGATCGATGACATTGATTGAAGAAAATTCTAAAATTTCAGAGAATGTAATAATTTTCCCACAAGTATACATTGGTCCCAATGCCTCTATAGGTAAAGGAACTGTTATTTTTGCTGGCGCAAAAATTATGGAAGAAACTATTATTGGTGAGAATTGTGTCATACACAGCGGTGCAGTAATAGGATCTGATGGTTTTGGTTTTGCTCCACAAAAAAATGGTGAATACAAAAAAATTCCTCAAAATGGTAGAGTTATATTAGGAGATAATGTAGATGTGGGAGCAAATTCCACAATAGATAGGGCTACCTTAGGAGTCACCCTTATTGGAGATGGAGTTAAACTTGACAATCAAATTCAGATTGCTCACAATGTCGAAATAGGAATAAACACTGTTATTGCAGGTCAAACGGGAATTGCAGGTTCTGCAAAAATTGGAAATAACTGTGTTATTGGTGGTCAGGTAGGTATTGTTGGACACATAAAAATAGGAGATAATGTAAAAATTCAAGGCCAGTCAGGTATAATTAGTGATGTTGAAGATAATGCAACTATTCAGGGGACACCTGCCTTTTCATATAATTCATATAATAAGTCATATGTTCATTTTAAAAACTTCCCAGAAATAGTCAAAAGACTTGATTTTATCGAAAAGAAAAATAAAGGATGATAACAAAAACTGTTCCTCAAAGGACTCTTGAAAGGCAAATTTCTCTTGATGGAGTTGGATTACATACCGGGAATAAGGTTAAAATAACTTTTAAACCTGCTCCAGTTAATACAGGTTTTGTTTTTTTAAGAACAGATTTAAAACCAGCATTTAAAATTCCAGCTGACATACAGTACGTTAAAACGACTGACAGAGGAACAACCCTAGAAAAAGATGGTGTTAAAATACAGACCTCAGAACATGTTCTTGCAGCATTAGTTGGGATGCAAATTGATAACTGTTTTATTTCCATGAATGCTCCCGAATCACCAATAATGGATGGTTCTTCCAAATATTTTACAGAAGCTATAGAAAAAGCAGGTGTCATAGAGCAAGATGAAAAAAGGAACGAATATGTTGTTACTGAACTTATTTCTTATAAGTGTGAAGAAAGTGGAAGTGAAATTACTGTAATACCATCTGAAAATTACCAAGTGACAACAATGGTCGATTTTGAAACTAAAATTTTAGGAACACAAAATGCAACCCTGGAGAATATTTCTCAATTCAAATCTGAAATTGCTCCTTCTAGAACCTTTAGTTTTCTGCACGAACTTGAAACCTTGTTGGAAAATGGTCTAATAAAAGGTGGGGATTTAAATAATGCCATTGTATACGTTGACAAACCTCTGTCTGAAAGTAATATGGTTAGATTAAAAGAAGCTTTTGGAAAAGAAAAAATTTCTGTTAATCCTAATGGAATTTTGGATAATCTAAGCCTCCATTTTTCTAATGAAGCTGCTAGACATAAATTACTTGATGTTGTTGGTGATTTAGCTCTTATAGGAACTCCATTGAGGGGGAAAGTTATCGCTAATAAACCAGGGCACAGAGTTAATACTAACTTTTCTAAAAAAGTTGCGCAAATTATACGAAATGAAAAACGTAAAAATTTTCCAAAGTTTGATATCAATTCAAAACCATTAATGGATGTAAATCAAATAATGAAAATGTTGCCACATAGGCCACCCTTTCTTCTTGTTGACAAAATTTTTGAACTTTCAGAGTCACATGTTATAGGGTTAAAAAACGTTACAATGAATGAACCTTTTTTTGAAGGGCATTTCCCTGGAACGCCTATAATGCCTGGCGTTCTTCAAATAGAGGCATTAGCTCAAACCGGTGGTGTATTACTTCTAAATACAGTTTCTGATCCGGAAAATTACTTGACTTTTTTTATGAAAATTGACAAAGTAAAATTTAAAAGGACTGTTGTCCCTGGAGATACCTTAATTTTTAAACTCGAATTAATGGCTCCCATAAGAAGAGGGATTTGTCAAATGATAGGTCAAATATTCTGTAATGAAAATCTGATAACGGAAGGAGAATTAATGGCTCAAATGATTAAAAAAGAAAAAAAATGAGACAACCTTTAGCTTACATTCACCCAGATGCGAAAATTGCAAATAATGTTGTGATAGAACCATTTACATCAATTGACAATAATGTTGAAATAGGTGAGGGCACATGGATCGGCTCTAATGTTACTATAATGGAAGGTGCTAAAATAGGAAAGAATTGCAATATATTCCCTGGTGCCGTCATTGCTGCAATTCCTCAAGACTTAAAATTTGACGGTGAAGAAACAACTGCTGAAATAGGTGACAATACTACGATAAGAGAATGTGTTACCATTAATAGAGGAACTTCAGATAGACTGAAAACTAAGATAGGAAACAATTGTTTGATTATGGCGTATTCTCATATTGCTCATGATTGTTTTATTGGTGATCATTGTGTTTTTTCTAACAACAGTACATTAGCAGGGCACATAACAACAGGAGATCATGTAATACTAGCAGGATTAGTTGCTGTACATCAATTTTGTACAATTGGACATTACTCATTTGTTGCTGGCGGATCATTAGTGAGAAAAGATGTTCCTCCATATGTTAAAGCTGCAAGAGAACCTCTTTCATATGTGGGTATAAATTCAGTTGGACTTAGGAGAAGAGGTTTCTCCTCTGAAAAAATTGCCGAAATACAGAATGTATATAGGATATTATATCAGAAAAAATATAACAACACACAGGCAGCTGACATCATTGAAGCTGAAATGATCGCTTCTCCTGAAAGAGATGAGATACTTCAGTTTGTCAGAAATTCAAAAAGAGGAATAATGAAGGGGTATTTTCAGAAGAGTTGATACAATGGCAAATACATCAGATATTAAAAAAGGGCTGTGTATTAAATACAACAATGATGTCTATAAAATTGTTGATTTTTTACATGTCAAGCCTGGAAAGGGCCCTGCGTTCGTTAGAACAAAACTTAAAAGCGTTACTAATGGCAAAGTCATTGAAAATACATTTTCAGCCGGTCATAAAATAGATGATGTAAGGGTAGAAACTTCTAAATATCAATTTTTGTACAGTGAAAAAGATGATTTTTACTTTATGGACACAAAAGATTATAATCAATTTAGTATTAGTTCAAACTTGATTGAATCGCCTGGTTTCCTTAAAGAGGGAGAGTTAGTTAATATTTCAATTAACACTGAAAATGGAAACCCACTAACAGTTGAAATGCCCCAAAATGTTATTTTAGAAGTAGTTCATACAGAGCCTGGGGTTAAGGGAAATACTGCAACTAATTCAACTAAACCTGCAAAATTAGAAACTGGTTCAAAAATTAATGTGCCATTATTTATAAACGAAGGAGATAAAATTAAAATAGATACTTTAAAAGGAACTTATTTGGAAAGGGTAAAAGAATAACAATAAATAGAACATAAGTATCTAATTTTTAAATATTTTTATAGAGTAAAATATAATTATGAGCATACTTGTAAATAAAAACTCAAGAATAATAGTACAAGGTTTTACTGGTAGTGAAGGAACTTTTCATGCGTCTCAAATGATTGAGTATGGAAGCAATGTCGTTGGGGGAGTTACTCCCGGAAAAGGAGGACAAAAACATCTTGACAAACCAGTCTTTGATTCAGTAAAAGAGGCTGTTAGTAAATCCAAAGCTAATACATCTATAATATTTGTACCTCCAGCTTTTGCTAGTGACGCAATAATGGAAGCTGCTGAAGCAGGTATTAAAGTTATTGTTGCTATAACTGAAGGTATACCCGTATCTGATATGATAAAAGTTAATAGCTACGTAAAAAAAATGGGTGCTGTCCTAATCGGACCAAACTGTCCAGGTATAATAACTCCAGAAGAAGCCAAGGTTGGAATAATGCCTGGATTCATTTTTAAAAAAGGAAATGTTGGTATTATATCAAAGTCAGGAACATTAACTTATGAAGCAGCTGATCAAGTTGTATCAGAGGGTCTTGGTATAAGTACAGCATTGGGAATAGGAGGGGATCCAATTATTGGAACTACTACCTGTGAGGCTTTAAAATTATTTATTTCAGATCCAGAAACAAATTGTATAGTAATAATAGGAGAGATTGGTGGTCAATTAGAAGCAGAAGCTGCAAAATGGCTTAAAGAAGAAGGTAATTCAAAACCTGTAATAGGTTTTATAGCTGGAGAAACTGCCCCTAAGGGTCGAACAATGGGTCATGCAGGAGCAATAGTTGGTGGCAAGGATGATACAGCTCAAGCTAAAAAGAAAATAATGAAATCATGCGGTATTTACGTGGTTGATTCACCAGCTGAAATAGGGAAAAAAGTTGCAGAAGTGTTGAAACAGAATGTCTAAGTTATTAAACAACAAAACAGCAGTAATAACAGGAGCTAGTAGAGGTATTGGTGCGGGGATAGCTACTGCCTTTGCTAGAAATGGATGTAACATTGCTTTTACATATAGAAGCTCTTCTGAAGAGGCAAAAAAACTTAAAGGAAAATTGGATGGCCTTGGTGTGAAATCAAAGGCTTACAAAAGTGATGCTTCAAATTATGACGATTCAAATAAACTTATAGAAGAAGTTATAAAAGATTTTAAATCGATTGACATTTTAGTTAACAATGCTGGAATAACTAAAGATAATCTGCTAATGAGAATGTCTGAAGATGATTTTGACAATGTTGTCAACACTAATTTAAAATCTGTTTTTAATATGTCAAGTTCTATTCAACGTTTATTTCTTAAGCAAAGAAAGGGTTCTATAATCAATATAAGCTCTATTGTTGGTTTAAAAGGAAATCCTGGTCAGTCAAATTATGCGGCATCAAAGGCTGGAATCATTGGCTTCACCAAATCCTTAGCTTTAGAACTCGGATCTAGAAACATAAGAGTCAATGTTGTTGCGCCAGGATTTATTGAAACTGAAATGACTGATAATTTATCAGAAAATATAATTGAGAATTGGAAAAATAATATCCCTCTGAAAAGAATAGGAAAACCAGAGGATGTTGCAAATGCTTGTATATTTCTTGCTTCAGATATGTCTGATTATATAACAGGGCAAGTAATACAAGTAGATGGTGGAATGTTAACTTAACTTAAATTAATTTATTATGCAAAAATTACCTAAAATTGGACTGCCAATAATTTTATTGGCCTTTATACTTATAATTTTTATATCAAAAGCCTCTATAAATATTGGTTATGGCGAGGCTGGTGTATTATTTAGAACCTTTGGAAATGGCGTTGTTATTGATGAACCTCCGCTTAACGAGGGATTTCATATAATTGCTCCATGGAATACAGTTTATGTCTATAATGTTAAGCAGCAAGAATTTTTTGAAGGAAATATGTCGGTACTTTCTTCAAATGGTCTTGATATATCTCTTGATGTTTCTGTGCTTTATCAACCAAAATATGATGAACTGGGGTATTTACATAAAACAAAAGGTGAGAATTATGTAAATATTGTATTAATTCCTCAAATTAGGGCAGTTGCAAGAAGTGTAGTAGGGCGCTATACTCCTGAGCAACTCTATTCAACGAAAAGGGATGCGATACAGAACGAAATTTTTGAGGAAACTGTAAAGGCTGTAGAAAACCAACATATACAGGTTAACGCAGTACTTGTTAGAGATGTAACTCTTCCTGGCTCTATAAAAGCTGCTATTGAAAGAAAACTCAGTCAAGAGCAAGAAGCATTAGAATATGAATTTAGACTTGAAAAAGCTAAACAAGAGGCTGAAAGGCAAAGAATTGATGCGGAAGGGAAGGCAAGGGCTAATAAAATTCTTAGCGCATCTCTTACAGATAAAATTTTAAGAGAAAAAGGTATAGAAGCAACGATTAGATTGTCTGAGTCACCAAACGCTAAAGTGATTGTGATTGGAAGTGGGGAAGACGGTATGCCAATAATTTTAGGGAACAATTAGAATATATTTATTTTCTAATTTTAGCGGCTAATTTTCTTTTTTTAATTTATAAAAGTCATTTTTACTTTGACATTTTAAAATTTATTTGCTAAATTGCAAGTAATTAATCACTTATGACTGAAAGAAAGAAAAAGATAATTTCTACTGCTTTAGAAATGTTCTCAGAAAATGGTTATAAGGCAACGGCGACTAATCAAATAGCTAAATCAGCCAAGGTCTCTGAAGGACTTATTTTTAGACACTTTAAAAATAAAGAAGGTTTGCTTATAGGGGTATTGAATGAGTGTAAGGAAAATATTGGAAAAATATTTTATCCTTTAAATGATTTGAAGCACCCAAAGGTTTTGCTAAAGCATATTATTAGCATTCCTTTTAACACTAGTAAGGGGAACATGGTGTACTGTAAGCTTCTTAATAAATTAAAATGGGAAGTAGGTGAAGAAATAGAAAGTATTTTTGAGCCTATAAGAAATAGAGCTGAAGAAGCATTCCAACTTATGAAGTATGAAGACCCAAAGTCTGAAGCAGAAACTCTTTTGTTGATTCTTGATGGAGTTATGAATAAAGTTATCCTTGATAAATTTCAGAGTAAGTTAATTGTTCATGACAATCTTATCAAAAAATATAATGTATAAGTGCAAAAGAAAGTATTTAATCACTTTATTTCTATCCATTCTAAGTAATATGTAATTACCACTACTTCTTTTCTATAATTAATATTATGTTAAATAGAATATATATCTATACCGTCCCTTTGTTAAAGAGTATTTAAATGTTATATTGGTCAAAATAAAACATGTTATGAAAATTCTTAAAAAATTAGGGCTTATTATTTTAGCAATTTTTACTGTTACAATTTTTTATTTCGGATATGAAATTTTTGTCAATCCGAAAAGTCCAAAAGGAAATGTTCTTTTTAAAAACGAAAATATTGAAATAGAGATATCTTATTCTCGTCCCTACAAAAAAAACCGACTCATTTTTGGGGAGATTGACAAAGGAGCGCTAGTTCCTTTTGGAAAATATTGGAGATTAGGCGCTAATTTTGCTACTTCAATTGATATTAATAAAGATGTGTCATTTGCTGGAAGGCCTTTAAAAACAGGAGAATACAGGCTTTATGCTTTTCCTTTTAAAAATAATTGGAGACTTGTTTTAAATAGTGAATTTGGTGCTTTTGGCTTCAATGAACCTGATTATTCTAAAGACATATTATCAGTTAATCTTCCAGTGATCATTACAAATGAACAACTAGAGCAATTTACCATTGATTTCATTGAAATAGATTCAATTCTTCAACTAAGAATCAGATGGGATAACACTAAAATAATAGTTCCAATTGTTTATTGATCAATGTTTTATAAATATAAATTAAATCTTTAGTTGAATTATGTTTTTTTCCTTTAAAAAATTTCTATATTCCTTATTTTTCATCTTTATTTTGGGCGGAGTTTCTTATATGATCATTGATTTTTTAAAAACAAAGAAGAATCTTATGGATATTGAGGAATATAGCCCAGAATCTACTTTGGTAGTTCCTGAAACCCTTCTAACTAAAGCTAAATATCCTTTTGTTGATGTGCATAGTCATCTTTTTGATATGCCTTTACGTAATCTGAATCAATTAACTTCAGAAATGGATAATTTAAATATGGCTTTTATTATCAATCTTAGTGGGTTTAGAGGTGTATACTTAAATCAGTCCCTTAAAAACATTAGAAATAATGCCCCTAATAGAGTTGGCTTATTTGTAAATATAGATTTTGAAGAAATTGACGACCCTCAATTTGGAATCTCAAGTGCAAAGTTTATTGATTCTGCAGCTTCAAATGGCGCTATGGGTTTAAAAATATATAAATCATTAGGGCTTACTAGTAAGGACAGTAAAGGTCGTAGAATCGCTATTGATGATCCAAGGTTGGATCCTATATGGAAAGCTTGTGGAGATAACAACATTCCTGTTTTGATTCATTCAGGAGAACCAGCTTCTTTCTGGATGCCCAAGGATAAATTTAATGAGAGATGGCTTGAATTAAGGCAAAAGCCTAGAAGATATAGAGATCCTAAAAAAAACCCTTCTTTTGAAGAAATCTTAAATGAACAGCATCAAGTATTTCAAAATCATCCGGGAACGACCTTTATCAATGCTCATCTAGGTTGGATGGGCAATGACTTGGACCGTTTGGGGAAACATTTAGATGAACATCCAAATGTTTTAACAGAGATTGGAGCTGTTTTGGCTGAGCTGGGGAGACAGCCAAAAAGAGCGCGCAAGTTTTTTACTGATTATCAAGACAGGATTCTTTTTGGGAAAGATAGTTATAGACCTTCTGAGTATTATACCTACTTCCGTGTTTTAGAAACTGATGATGAATACTTTGAATACTACAGAAAGCGACATGCTCACTGGAAAATGTATGGACTTGCACTACCCGATTCTATTTTAAAGAAAGTTTATTTTGAAAATGCGTTGAAAATATTTCCTAAATTGGATAAAAATCTTTTTAAATAAAACTTATGATACTTGTCACAACACCTGATATTCCAAACAAAACCATAATTGAAACATTCGGAATTGCGAGGGGAAGTACTGTTAGAGCTAGAAATGTGGGGAGAGATATTTTTGCGTCCTTTAAGAATCTTATTGGAGGAGAAATCTCTGAATACACTAAGCTCCAAGCCGATTCTCGTGAAGAGGCTCTAAAAAGAATGGAGGAAGATGCTCTTAAAATGGGCGCTGATGCTGTATTAAACATAAGGTTTACAACCTCAGTTGTAATGCAAGGAGCTTCAGAAATACTAGCCTATGGGACTGCTGTAAAACTAAAGTAATATGGAATTACTTTATTGGATTTTTACACTGCCTAAAATATTTTTATTTGCCGCTATATCTCTCATTGGATATCTTATCTATAAACGAATAAAGGATAAGGGAGGTGAAAATTTTGAAAAGAGAGACAACTAGTATTCTAAAAGGGTTTTTATTTTGTCATAAAGTTTTCTCTTTGGAAAATAACCTTCCTCTAAATTAGCTGTAAAAGGAATAGGCGTGTCAATCGATCCTAACCTAAAAATTGGCGCGTCTAAGTATTCGAAGCAGTTTTCAGAAATTTGAGCTGCAATTTCACCCATGTACCCCCCAAACCTACTATCTTCCTGCAATAATAAAACTTTACTTGTCTTTTTTACTAAATTAAAAATCGCTTCATAGTCTAGAGGAACTAAAGTATTTAAATCTAACACAGCTATGTTAGCTTCCGATATTTTTTTCACTTCTTCCAAAGCCCAGTGAACTCCCAATCCATAAGTTATAATACACATGTCATCCCCTTCTTCTCTGATTATAGCTTTGCCAAATGGTGTAATGAAAGGTTCGGAAGGAATATCTTCAGTTATTGTCCGGTATAATTTTTTGTGTTCAAAAAATAAAACGGGATTAGGATCTTTTATTGAGTTAATTAATAATCCCTTAGCTTCTTTTGGAAATGAAGGATAAACAACCTTTAAACCAGGTACTGAAGTGAACCAGGATTCATTAGTTTGCGAATGAAATGGGCCTGCACCTACTCCCCCGCCACATGGCATTCTTATAACAATTGAAGCATTTTGACCCCATCTATAATATGATTTGGAGATTAAATTAACTATTGCAGTAAAACCACTGGAAATAAAGTCACTAAACTGCATTTCTACAATTGCAGGTATATTTAAAATGGATAATCCCATAGAAGCTGATAAAACAACAGATTCACAAAGAGGAGTATTACGAACCCTATCTTTTCCAAAAATAGAAGACATGCCTTTTGTTACCTTAAAAACACCTCCATATTCTGCAATATCTTGCCCCATAATTATTAAATTTTGATCTTCTTTCATAGTCAGCTCTATGGCCTGAGAAATAGCATCAACAAATCTTGTTTTTGACAATTTATTTGAAGGCTTATATTTCTGTAAATCAATATTTTTAAACACATCATTTAATTCTTTACTTTCATTAAATTCTACTTCTTCTTTCGACTCACTTTTAGCCCATTCATCATCAATCAATTTTGAATATTCACTGCTAAATTCCTTACTCTTGTCTTTCTTAATTAATTTTTCCTTTAGAAGGTAGTTTTTAAATTGAATAACAGGATCTTTCTTAGACCAAGTGTCCAATTCTTGCTGTGAAACATACTCCTGACCACTTGATTCTTCATGCCCTCTCATCCTGAAAGTTTTAAATTCTATAATGATGGGGCGTGGATCACTTCTTATGTCCTTTGCTATGTTTGAAACATTTTTATAAACCTCAAGGACGTTGTTTCCCTCTATCATAAATGATTCTATGCCATAACCAATGCCTCTTTCCACTAGATTTTCAACAGCATATTGCTCTTTTACAGGTGTTGAAATCCCATAACCATTGTTTTCGATACAAAAAATTACAGGCAGTTTCCATACTGAAGCAACATTTAGAGCTTCGTGAAAATCTCCTTCGCTTGTCCCGCCATCACCAGTCATAACAACACATAATTTCTTTTCCTTTTTCAGTAAATGACCTAAAGAAATCCCGCATGCCATACCCATCTGAGGACCAAGGTGTGAAATCATCCCTATTATGTGGTTTTCTTTTGTCCCAAAATGAAAGCTTCTGTCTCTTCCTTTTGTAAATCCATCTAGTTTCCCTTGCCACTGACAAAACAAATTATACAAGGGGACGTTCCGAGTTGTAAAAACTCCTAGGTTGCGATGTAAGGGTAGAATATACTCGTCCTCATTAAGTGCTTCAGTAACTCCAACTGAAATTGCTTCTTGACCAATACCGCTAAACCATTTAGACACCTTCCCTTGCTTTAATAAAACTATCATCTTCTCCTCTATCATTCTAGGGAGAAGCATTGCTTTGTATAAGTCTATCAGTTTTTTTTTAGATATTTTTGCTCTGTCAAAGTCCATACAAGTAATAAATTTAAAAAGGTATCTTGTATTTTTTTAATTTTATCAGGTTTTTATGAAAGAGTTTACAAAACTTAATAGCTTTAAAGATTTAGATAAGATGAAGTTTGACAGTTTAGAAACCTCTCTGCACAGTTCTAATAAAACTAAGCCTAAAAAAATTGCACAAACCTTAGAATGTCATTTTAGCAAAAAAGGTAGGGCGGGTAAAGTAGCGACTATAATAAAGGGTTATAAAGGAAATAGCAATGAGATAAGAGAACTTGCAAAAGAGCTTAAAAAAAAACTAAGTGTTGGTGGAACTGTCAAAAATGGTGAAATAATTATTCAAGGAGACTATAGAGAAAAAATATTACTCTTGCTCTCAGAAATGGGCTGCAAAGTGAAGCGAATTGGAGGATAACATTTTTAATTCAATATAATGAAGAGTATACATTTAATTCCTGTTTTAATTTTATTTACATTTTGCAGTTTATATTCCCAAACTGCGATAGAAATTATTGAAAAAGCTGATAATAAGTTAAGAGGTTCCTCGTCTTATTCTGAGGTGGTGATTACTATAGTTCGTCCTAAATGGGAAAAAAAGATGATGTTGAAAAACTGGTCAATTGGGTCAGATTTTTCTTCAACCCTAGTTACAAGTCCTGCAAAAGAAAAAGGAACTGTTTTTCTTAAAAGGAATAATGAAATTTGGAACTATCTCCCCTCTTTAGAAAGAACTGTCAAATTCCCTCCTTCAATGATGACCCAGAGTTGGATGGGTACTGATTTTACAACTGATGATCTGGTAAAGCAATCATCTACAGTAACTGACTATAGTCATAAAATATTAGCTGAAGAAAATATTGAAAACCTCCCTTGCTGGAAACTAGAACTAATTCCCAAGGAAGAAGCAACTGTAGTCTGGGGTAAATTAATTATTTGGATTGATAAAAAAGATTATATGCAGTTGAGAACCGAATTCTATGATGAGGATGAAGAGTTGGTTAACCTAATGATAGGTTCTGATATAAAGACTTTTGGAAACAAAAAACTCCCATCTAAACTTGAATTCATACCATTGGAAAATGAAGGTCAAAAAACGGTTATTGATTACAATGTTTGGAAATTTAATATTGCAATACCCGAGAATTACTTCAAAACACAATATATATCTAGACTTAAATAAATTATGCTTATAAAACTTGCTTGGCGAAATATATGGAGGAATAAAAAAAGAAGCCTCATAACAATCTCTGCAATTTTTATTGCTGTTTTTCTTAATATAATGTTAAGGGCCCTGCAGTTAGGAATGTATGATAACATGATTAATAATGTTGTAGGATCATATTCTGGATACATACAAATTCACTCCAAAGGTTTTTGGGATGAGCAAATAGTAGACAATTCATTTTCTCTTGATAAAGATTTTCTCAATGAAATTGAAAATATAGATGGGGTTTCAAATACTCTTCAAAGAATACAAAGTGGATCCCTAGCATCATTGAGCGATCTTTCAAAATTTGTCTTTGTCACTGGAATTGAACCCTCAAAGGAAAGTTCACTTACAAATTGGGAAAAACGACTAATTGACGGGCAATTGCTTACAGAGGAAAGCAAATCTTTAAATATTGGCAAAGGGGTTGCTAAATACTTTGACTTAAAAATTGGCGACACTCTAGTCCTGATAGGCCAAGGATATCATGGAATGCAAGCTGTAGGAGCCTATCCAATCAGTGGTATATTGGATCTTAAAAACCCAACGCTTAATAAAATAAGTGTTTTTATGACCCTGTCAAATGCTCAAGATTTTCTTTCAGCACAAAATATGATTACTCACCTTATTTTAAATAAACAGAAAAATAAAGATGAAGATGCCATTGCCTTAAATGTCAAAAATTTAATAGATGATGAAGTTTATGAGGTAATGACTTGGAGAGAAATGCTACCTGAACTTGAACAACTTATAAAGGCTGATAGTGCCGGAGGGCTTATAATGGTTTTTATCCTTTATATGATTGTTACATTTGGAATATTTGGAACTGTATTAATGATGACTCAGGAGAGGAAATATGAGTTCGGTGTTTTGGTTTCTATAGGTATGAAAAAAATTAGATTGATCAAAACAATGGTTTATGAGACTATTTTACTGGCAAGTGTTGGAGCAATTCTTGGCATAGCTCTTTCCAGACCTGTTATTATCTTCTTAAGCCCAATAAAATTTCCAGAAGAACAAGCTCAGATGTTTGAAAATTTAGGTTTTGAAGCTGTTATACCTCTGATGAATACCTATGATATTCCACTAACGCATGGGTTTATCATTTTCTTTATTTCATTAATTGTTTGTTTATACCCTTTAAGCGTCATTATTAAATTAGACCCGATTAAAGCAATGAAAATATAATGAGACAGATAATTAAAATAGCCTGGAGAAATATCTGGAGAAATAAACTTAGAAGTTTTATTGTTATCGCATCGATGGTTTTAGGTCTATGGTCAGGTCTATTTAGTGCTTCCATGATGTCTGCTCTAAATAATCAAAGGATTAATAGCGCTATAAAATCTCAATTATCTCATCTGCAAATACATCACCCCTCCTTTCAAGATAATTACGATATAAAATATCAAATAAATAGTTTAAGTGAAGTTTTAAAAGCACTGGATACGAATAAAAAAGTTAATTCTTATAGCTCAAGAATAGTTCTTTCAGGAATGGCCTCTACTGCCAGGGGAGCAACAGGTGTTAAGCTTATAGGAGCAGATCATATTAATGAAAAAAATATTACTGATATACACAGTTCTATAGTGAAGGGAACTTATTTTTCTGGCGGCACAAGTAGACAAGCTGTAATTGGTCAAGAATTGGCCGAAAAACTAAAATTAGATATCAAAAAAAGCATATATCTAACCTTTGTTAATGAGAACGGATTACAAGAAAGGTTAAAACTAAAAGTTGTAGGTATATTTAAATCCGGAAATTCCATGTTTGACAGTAGTCATATGTTTGCCAAAAAAGATTACTTGGATAAAATTTTTGAAAAAAAAGATATTATACATGAAATAGCATTAGTTTGTAAGGATGTGGCTCAAGCAAAAGAATTAAAAGATGAGCTCCTTATAGCTTTTCCTGATAACAAAATTGAATTATGGTCTGAAATTTCACCTGAACTTGGCTATGCAAATGAGATGTTAAGTATTTTCCTTTACATTTTTATGATTATCATACTAATTGCTCTTTCATTTGGAATCATAAACACCATGTTAATGGCTATTCTTGAAAGAAAAAGAGAACTTGGAGTTTTAATGTCAGTAGGCCTTAACAAGTCTAAGATTTTTTTAATGATAGCTTTGGAAACTCTTTTTATATCTTTAGTTTCAGTGCCGCTAGGTGTTTTTATTTCTTATATGACTATTTCGTACTTTGGTGATGTTGGCATTGATCTTTCTATCGTTGAAAAAGGTCTTGAACAATTTGGCATGGGCACCAGACTATATACTGAACTATATCTGGATTATTATATAAATATCACTCTTTTAACTTTTCTACTAACCTTTATTTCTTCACTCTTTCCAGCAAGAAGAGCTCTTAAGCTGGAACCAGCTGTAGCAGTAAAATCAATATAATTTGTTATGAATGTAATTGAAACCAAAAATTTAAAAAAAATATACAGTCAAGGTGAAATTAAAGTTAATGCCTTAAACGATGTGTCTATAAACTTCAAACAGGGTGAATTCACTGCTATTGTAGGTCCTTC
>JAYYYF010000024.1:0-30553 GCA_036340635.1 Bacteroidota bacterium
TCTGGCTCTTTAATCCTTTTGTCAGGTGAACCAGGTGTTGGGAAATCTACTCTTTTACTTCAAATTGCTTTAAAAATGGATTTAAAAGTCCTTTATGTCTCAGGAGAAGAGAGTCAAAAACAGATAAAGCTAAGAGCAGAAAGGATTAGATCATTTTCTAAAAAGTGTTTTATACTTAACGAAACTCTTACGGAAAATATTTTTGATCAAATAAAAAAAATTGATCCTTCCGTTGTTGTAATTGATTCAATCCAAACATTGAAATCTGTCAATATTGAAAACAGCCCTGGGAGTGTTTCTCAAATAAGGGGTTGCACAGAGCAGTTCATAAAATTTTCAAAGGAAACTAACAAACCTGTTTTCCTAGTTGGCCATATAACAAAGGATGGCCAAATTGCTGGTCCTAAAATTCTTGAGCATATGGTAGATGTAGTTCTTCACTTTGAAGGAGACAAAAACAACATCTATAGAATTTTAAGGGCTCAAAAAAATCGTTTTGGATCAACTTCTGAAATAGGGATTTATTTAATGGGATCTAACGGGCTTTCCCCTGTCTCTAACCCAAGTGAATTACTTATTCAGTTTAAAAAGGATTCTTTAAGCGGGCATGCAATAGCTTGTATACTAGAGGGATCAAGGCCTTTACTGATTGAAGTTCAAGCCCTGGTTAGTTCAGCAGTTTATGGTACCCCTCAAAGAACAAGCAATGGGTTTAACTCAAGGAGATTGAATATGCTCCTAGCTGTACTCGAGAAAAGGGCTGGTTTTGCTTTAGCTTCAAAAGATGTTTTCATTAATGTTGCAGGTGGGATCTCAGTAGAAGATCCATCTATTGATCTAGCTGTAATAGCTGCTATACTATCTAGCTACTATGATAAATCAATTTCTCAAATTAATTGTTTTTCAGCAGAAATAGGTTTGTCAGGAGAAATTAGGCCTGTATCAAAGACTGAACAAAGAATTAAAGAATGTTCAAAATTAGGATATAAAAATTTTGTGACTTCAAAATCTAGTAAAATTCAAAAATTAAATAGCTCAATAAAAGTTATAGCTGTTTCAAAGATAGAACAGCTAATTAAGTATCTTTTTAGTTGAGCAAATAATTTTCAATCTAAATAATGTAACTTTATTAAAATTATTAATCTAGATGGAAAAAATAATTACTGGTTTTTTAAAAGAAGTTGGTTCTAGAAACAAAAATGAACCAGAATTCATGCAAGCAGTAACAGAGGTAGCTGAAAATGTGATCCCTTATATTGTTCAAAATAAAATTTATTATGGACAAAATATCCTCTTAAGAATGGTAGAGCCTGAAAGAGTTCTTTCGTTTCGAGTTGCTTGGATTGATGACAATGAAGAAATACAAGTAAATAGAGGGTATAGAGTGGAAATGAATTCAGCAATAGGGCCTTATAAAGGCGGTCTAAGGTTTCATCCCAATGTCAACTTAAGTATTTTAAAATTTTTGGCTTTTGAACAAATTTTTAAAAACAGTCTAACAACACTACCGATGGGAGGAGGAAAAGGAGGAGCTGATTTTGATCCTAAAGGAAGAAGTGATACTGAAGTTATGAGGTTTTGTCAAAGTTTTATGACAGAACTATTTCGCCATATTGGCCCTAATAGAGATATTCCTGCAGGAGATATAGGTGTTGGAAGTAGAGAAATTGGATACCTTTTCGGACAATATAAAAGACTGAAAAATGAATTCACTGGTGTTCTAACTGGAAAAGGTACAAGCTGGGGTGGGTCCTTGATAAGACCTGAAGCTACAGGATATGGAGTTGTATATTTTACTGAAAAAATGCTTGAAAACAAAGGTGTTTCTATTAAAAACAAAAAAGTTGTTATTTCAGGATCAGGGAATGTAGCTCAATATGCAGCTGAAAAATGTTTATCTCTTGGGGCAAAAGTCCTTTCCATGTCTGATTCGTCTGGTTATATATATGAAAAAAATGGTTTTAGTACAGAACAACTTTCACACATAATGCAAATTAAAAATGTTAAGAGAGATAGGATCAGTGAATATCTAAAAAAATACCCTAAAGCAATATTTAAGCAAAATAAAAAACCCTGGGAAATACCCTGTGATATCGCTTTGCCCTGTGCTACCCAAAATGAGTTAAATGGTCAAGACGCAAAAGTTTTAGTTAAAAATAGATGTGTTTGTGTCGGCGAAGGGGCTAATATGCCCTCAACCCCTGAGGCAATAAAATGCTTCGTTGAAAACAAAATCCTTTTCGCTCCAGGCAAAGCATCAAATGCTGGCGGTGTTGCCGTTTCTGGATTAGAAATGGCCCAAAATTCTCTTCGTTATAGTTGGACTAGAAAAGAGGTGGATCAAAAACTAAAAAAAATAATGTCAGACATCCATGAATCTTGCCTTGAATATGGAACAGAAAAAGAATTTGTTAATTATGTTAAAGGTGCAAATATTGCTGGATTTGTAAAAGTTGCTGAAGCAATGTTAGCACAAGGAGTTGTATAAAACTATTTCTCCCTAATGCTTGTTAAAACAGATGCAGTTGTAATTGGTAATCTAAAATACGGTGAGTCTAGCTTAATAGTTACTTGTTATTGTGAAAAATTAGGACTGAAATCTTTTATAGCAAAAAGTGTTTTGAAATCAAAAAAAGGATTATTGAGAAAATCTTTATTCCAGCCGCTTAATATTGTTTCAATAGTAACAAGTTTAAGAAAAAACGAACCCCAAAAACTGCTCTTTTTCAAAGAAGTAAAAATTGCTAATCCTTTCCAAAAAATTCATTTGGATATAAAAAAGAATATTATTGCACTTTTTACTTCTGAAGTTCTGAAAAAAACCCTGCCAGAAGATGGTGGTGTTAACATGAAATTATATTACTTCCTTAAAAAATCTATTTTAGATCTTGAACATAAAGAATTTTCAGCTATTTTTCATTTGAAATTTTTAATTGAGCTTAGTTGGTTTATGGGATTTTATCCTAATCTAGAAAACATGGAATATCCTTTTTTTGATCTTGAAAATGGATGTTTTTCAAAGATTGAAAACCATGGGAATTCAATAACAGGAAGATCTCTAAAAGAGTTTAAAAAAATTTTAACTGTCAATTTTGATCAGATTAACTTAGTCTCAGTCTCTGATAGCTGTAATAAGGAGATCCTTAAAAATTTAATGGATTATTTTCGTATACATTTACAAAGTTTTAATAATTTAAAGTCTTATAAAATAGTGAATGATCTATTCTAGAAAGTATAGAATTAGTTTTTTGTGCCTTTTTATAATGTTTAGCATAAAATTAAATTCTCAAGAAATATGGGTTGAGGATAATAATTCTGGCGAACCACTTGAGGGTGTTGCTATCTTTAATCAAGAGAAGAGTAACAGTACAATTACAAATAAATACGGTAAAGCTTCGCTGGATGTTTTTCCCAAAAATGATTCTCTATATTTTCAATTTTTAGGTTATAAAAATTTAAAGTTATCGCTTTTTGATATCATTGCAATTGGCATAAAATCTGTTAAAATGATTCCCGAAAATCAAATTCTTGAAGAAGTTTTTCTGTCTGTTGCAAGATCTAAGACATCTGCAAATAAAATTGCTGAAAAAGTTTCAATTGTTTCAGCTAAAGAAATTGATACTAGACCTGCTCTTAGTGGGGCAGAAATTTTAGAGATAAGCCCAAGCATTAGGATTCAAAAATCCCAAGGAGGAGGAGGGAGCCCAGTATTAAGAGGGTTTGAGGCAAATCGTGTTTTATTGGTAGTCGATGGAGTTAGGATGAATAATGCCATTTATCGATCTGGCCATTTGCAAAATGCCATCACAGTAGATCCTCATAATATAGAAAGGGTTGAAATAATTTTTGGCTCCTCATCTGTTGGATATGGATCAGATGCTCTGGGAGGAGTTATTCACTATTACACAAAATCTCCTGAAATAAATAGAGAGAATGTATTCTCTCATGAATTCACAAGTTTATTTAATAGTGCAAATTCATCAAGTGTCAATAATTTGACAACTTCTTTAAGTTTTAAAAAATGGGGTATTATTACAAGTTTTAGTTATTCAAACTTTGGGGATATTTTATCTGGAACAAACAGATCTCATGGTTATCCTTCCTGGGGACTAACAAATTATTATTCAGAAAATAATAGAAACAATTATTCCCCTTCCCCTAGTTATAATGCAACTCCTAATTTGCAGAAAAATACAGGATACAATCAGTATGATCTGTTCCAAAAGTTTTCTGTTCGTCTCCCAAAAAATATGCTCCTAAACGTTAACTTTCAATATTCTTCCTCTTCTGATATTCCTAGATACGACAAACTATCGGAAACAAAAAACGAAACATTGAAATATAGTGAATGGTATTATGGCCCACAGAAGCGATTATTTATTTCACCTCAACTAAAATTTTTCTTAGGAAAGCCTTGGCTAAAAAAGGGGACTATAACAGGCGCTTTGCAAAATGTTAAAGAATCTAGAATAAATAGAAAATTCTCGGAATTTACAAGGTTTTATTATAATGAGAAAGTTAATGTTTTTAGTTTAAACAGTGACTTTTATGGTAGTGGCGGATCTAACGTTTCCTTTTCTTATGGCCTCGAGTTGACTCATAATTCAATTAAATCTAATGCTTTTTCTAAAGATTTAGTTATTAAAAATGGGAGAATTTCTGATTTAGTTAATTTTAATAGTTCCCCTTCCAGGTATCCTGATGGTGGGAGTAGTTATTCTAGTTACGCTGCTTATTTCAACTTTATATATCAACTGACTGAAAAACTGACTTTTAGTACAGGATTTCGAATAACCTCTACTCTTCTTAAGGCAAAATGGAATGATGAGACAAGAGTAAACAAACTTCTTTCGTCTTTAAACCTTAAAAAAGAAGCTCTTACTGGAACTATTGCTTTAACATACCTTTTCAAAGAAAAATGGCAATTAAGTAGTCTTCTTTCTAGTGGCTTTCGAAACCCAAATATCGATGATATTGGAAAAGTAAGAGAAAATTCTGGTATACTACTTGTTCCAAACTCATTCTTAAAGCCAGAATATGCTTATACACTTGATGCTGGAATTATTTTTTCTGAAAATAACAAGTCAAAATATGCCTCTTTAAGGGGGTATACTACACTTGTATCAAGACATATTGTAAGATCAGACTTTTCCATTTTTGACGATACTACGACTGAAAGCTTGGAAACCATTATTTATAATGGTGATGAAGTAATAACACAAGCAAATAAAAATCTAGGCAATAGATTTATTTATGGTCTCTCATCAGAATTAGGTTATCGCTTAAATAAGAATTTTTATTCTCAAGCTAGTTTTACTTTTACCAGAGGTAATAAAGACTATTCAGCTGGACCAATGCCTTCAATCTTGCCCTTTTTTGGTTCATTTTACTTAAATTATGAATCTTCTAAATTAACTTCAACAATTCATT
The DNA here is from genome assembly GCA_036340635.1 of Bacteroidota bacterium. Taxonomy (GTDB): domain Bacteria; phylum Bacteroidota; class Bacteroidia; order Flavobacteriales; family Flavobacteriaceae. The sequence continues at coordinate 5,431 of JAYYYF010000024.1, forward strand.
GGAAATTTAGCGCTTCAAAAAATCCTTTTGAATATAGTTGGGGAGGAGAAGATGGTCTTGATGAAACCCCTATAATTGAATTAAATTCTACTAATGATAGGGAAAAATATGCGGGGAGTCCAAAATGGAATATTTTATCTCTTTTGTCACAATATAAGTTTTCAGAAAAAACAAAATTAAAATTTGGAGTAACAAATATTTTTGATATTCACTACCGTACTTTTGCCTCAGGAATTTCTTCTGAAGGGCGAAGTTTCTATTTAGGAATAAAAACAAAAATATAAATTTATTGATCCTCATTTTATATTAAAATATTTTATTTTAGTGAACTATCAGAATAAACGATTTTAATGGCCTTTAAAGAATATCAAGAGTTGTCTTTAACTAAACTCTCTGAGGAAATACTTGCCTTTTGGGAAGAAAAGGAAATATTTAAAAAAAGTATTACTTCTAGAGAAGGTAGTACTCCATATATCTTTTTTGAGGGGCCTCCATCTGCCAATGGGAGCCCAGGAATTCACCATGTGATGGCAAGAACAATAAAGGATATTTTTTGCAGATACAAAACACAAAAGGGATTCAAAGTAGAAAGAAAAGCAGGGTGGGATACACATGGCTTGCCTGTTGAATTAGGAGTAGAAAAAGAACTTGGTTTATCAAAAAAAGACATAGGGAATAGTATATCCATAGAAGAATATAATGCAGCTTGTAAAAAAGCTGTTATGAAATATACTGATGAATGGGAAGAACTGACTAATAAAATTGGATTTTGGATAGATATGACTGATCCTTACACAACTTATGACTCAAAATATATAGAATCAGTCTGGTGGCTAGTAAAAAAAATTTATAAGAAAGGGCTACTTTATAAGGGATATAATATTCAACCCTATTCTCCAAAAGCTGGAACAGGTATAAGTTCTCATGAATTGAACCAGCCAGGCACATATAAAGATGTTAGTGATACAAGCATTACTGCTCAATTTAAAACTACAACTGAATCATTGCCAAAAAAATTTCGTAGCCGTACTCCACTTTATATGCTTGCTTGGACAACGACTCCATGGACACTGCCTTCAAATACGGCTCTTGGTGTTGGCGCTAAGATCAAATATGTAATAGTAGAAACATTTAATGAATATACATTGATCCCTATAAGAGTGATATTAGCAAAAAATTTAGTGGAAAAATATTTTAATCAAAAATATACCCCTATGGCTAATCATTCTGAATTAGTATCACCAAATGATAATGGCAAAATCCCATACTATATAGAGCAAGAAATTATTGGTGAAAATTTGGAAGGGATTAAATACGAGCAAATTTGGGCTGAAGCTCCTTTGCCCCTGCAGAATCCAGAAAATGCCTTCCGCGTAATACTAGGAGACTTTGTTACAACAGAAGAAGGAACGGGTATAGTACACATAGCACCGACTTTTGGAGCAGATGATTCAAAAGCAGCAAAAGAGGCTACCCCAGAAGTTCCACCTTTGTTAATATATGATGAAGATAAAAATAAAGTGCCACTAGTTGATCTAGAAGGAAAATTTAGAAAAGAATTAGTTGGACTTGGAGGTAAATACGTAAAAAATGAGTACTATGATGATATACCCCCAGAAAAATCTGTTGATATTGAAATTGCTATCGAATTAAAAAAAGCAAATAAAGCATTTAAAGTCGAGAAACATGTCCATTCTTATCCAAATTGTTGGAGAACAGATAAACCGATTCTTTATTATCCTCTTGATTCATGGTTTATAAAAGTTTCTAAAATTAGAAATTCCATTTCAGATTCAAACAAGGGAATTAATTGGAAGCCTAAATCAACCGGTGAAGGGCGTTTCGGCAATTGGCTTAGTAATGCCAATGACTGGAATCTATCTAGGTCCCGTTTTTGGGGAATTCCATTGCCAATATGGCAAACAAAAGATAGTAAAGAAATTAAAGTTATTGGATCAATTGAAGAACTAATTAAAGAAATTAAAAAATCTATTTCTCTCGGTATAATGAAATCAAATCCTTTTAAAAATTTTAAGGTTGGTGACATGAGTAATAAAAATTATAGGAAAATTGATCTCCATAAGGATAAATTAGATGAGGTGATACTTTCTTCAGAAAATAATTTACCTATGTATAAAGAGAAAGATCTTCTAGATGTTTGGTTTGACTCTGGAGCCATGCCATATGCTCAATGGCATTATCCCTTTGAAAACAAAGAAAAAATTGATGAAAGGATAGCATTCCCTGCAGATTATATTGCAGAAGGGATTGATCAAACTAGAGGATGGTTTTATACTTTACATATTATAGCAAATATAGTTTTCAATTCGGTAGCTTATAAAAATGTAATTTCAAATGGCCTTGTGCTAGATAAAGATGGACAAAAAATGTCCAAAAGGTTAGGAAATGCGATTGATCCATTTAAGACAATTGAAAAATATGGGGCAGATGCAACTAGATGGTATATGATTTCTAATTCTAATCCTTGGGATAATCTAAAATTTGAATTAGATGGTGTCTTAGAAGTTCAAAGGAAGTTTTTTGGAACATTATATAATACTTACTCATTTTTTAGTCTATATGCCAATATTGACAAATTTTATTATAAAGAGCCAGATATTTTAATAAAAAATCGTCCTGAACTTGATCGTTGGATAATTTCAGAATTGAATACACTTGTGAAAGATGTCGATCAATTATATGAAAATTACGAGCCAACTAGAGCTGCAAGAGCCATATCTTTTTTTGTTCAAGAAAAATTAAGCAATTGGTATGTTAGGCTTTCTAGAAGAAGATTTTGGAAAGGTGACTATGAAAAAGATAAAATTTCTGGATTTCAGACGCTTCATGATCTGTTGCTTACCATTGCAAAATTATCTGCCCCTATAGCACCTTTCTATTCTGATATTTTATATAAAGATTTAGTATCCAATACAAAACGTGAACCTTTTGAATCAGTCCATCTTTCAAAATTCCCAATGAGTAATTCAAATTACATTGATTCAGTTCTTGAAAGTCGAATAAATAAAGCTAGAATAATAACTTCTTTGGCACTATCCTTAAGGAAAAAAGAACAAATTAAAGTTCGCCAACCATTAAACAAATTGATGGTTACTGCTAGAAATATTGAAGAAAAAAAAGAAATTAACCTAATCAAAGATCAACTATGTTCTGAGATAAATGTTAAAGACATTCATATAATAGATGATACAAGTGCTCTTTTGATTAAAGAAATTAGACCTAACTATAAACATTTGGGACCAAAATATGGTAAAGGGTTAAAACCTATAGAAGAAAAGATTAATTCTTTTGACTTAAATCAAATAAAAGAAATTGAAGCTAATGGCTCAATTCCTGTTTTAATTAACAAAAAAAATGTTATTTTAGACATTAACGATGTTGAAATTGTTTCAAAAGATATAGATGGATATGTTGTTGCAAGTACTGGTGGCATTACAGTTGCTCTGGACGTTAAACTTTCAAGCAATTTAATTACTGAAGGTCTTGCCAGAGAATTAGTAAATAGGATTCAGAAATTAAGAAAGGTTTCTGGATTTAAAGTCACAGATAAAATAGAAATTATTTTTTCTAAAAATGAAATGATTGAGGATGTTTTATCTAGTAATGAAGAATATATAAGAACAGAAACCCTTTCAAAGAAAATTACTTTTGATAAATCTTTGAAGTCAGGGAATAAAGTAGTTTTGGAAAATATAGAAATATATATAACCATACATAAAATTTGAATTAATATTGCAAATGAAAAATAGATATTCTGATACAGAACTTAAAAAGTTTAGAAAACTAATTGAGGGGAAAATTGATAAAGCTAAAGCTGATCTTGAACTTTTAAAAAGTTCATATATGAATGATGGAAATAATGGAACTGATGACACCTCTCCGACTTTCAAAGCTTTTGAAGAGGGATCTCAGACAATGTCAAAAGAAGCTAATACTCAATTAGCTATAAGACAGGAAAAATTTATAAGAGATCTTAAAAATGCTCTTATCCGGATTGAAAATAAAACTTATGGAGTGTGCAGAATTACTGGGAAATTAATCAAAAAGAAACGTCTTTTCTTAGTCCCTCATGCAACTCTAAGTATTGAGGCAAAAAATATGCAAAAATAAATTTGTTTAAGCTAAATTGGATTTTATTTTTCTTCCCGCTTATGATTTGGTCACAGAAAGTGATTGAAAAAAGATGGGAAAATCAAAACATTTCTAAAATAGTAGTAAACGCCAAATGGGCTTCTAAAATCTCCTTTTCTGGAGAACAAAATTTTTCTGGTGTTTCAATTAAATACTTGTCAGATGGGGAATATGAAAATAATGTTATCCCTAAGTTTAGATTATACTCAGAGATACTATACTTGAATGAAGATTATAGCCCTATATTCTCTGAATATAATGATAAATTAAGTGCTCATAAATTTGTTTCCTCTCAAATTGAACTGACAATTAACTCCAAAATTTCACTAACCTTATTTGCTAATGATACTAAAATAAGTGGGAAAGGAACTGTTAATTTTCTGAAAATAAATCAGAATAATGGCTCTTGTCGTCTCGATAAGTGGAAGTCAGAAGGAGAAATTAACACTATTAACGCTGATGTTTTTTTACTCTCTGAGGGAATTGTTTTATCTGCAAAAAGTATAAATGGGAAGGTTATAGCTCCTAAAAGTGATGTTATAGTTGGCCCCGTTTTAAAAATTTCTAGTCTTAACGGAAACATAATTCATAAATAGATTGATAATTCTTTATTTTTATAAAAATTATTATTCTTGTCATTTAAATTGAAAAAAATAACTGCCCGCAATTCTATTTTATTAATTGTTTTTCTAGTTCTAATAGATCAGATAACAAAAATTTATATTAAATTAAATTATCCTTTAAATATATATGGAACCCCTCCTATAATTGATTGGGGTTATTTTAAATTACTTTTCGTTGAAAATCAAGGGATGGCAATGGGAGCAAAGTTGAGTGATTTAATTCCTTTTCTGTCAGAAAATTTATCCAAACTTTTGTTAACTCTTATTCGCTTAGTTGCCATCTGTGCTATTGGCTACTGGCTTAAAATTTCATATAAAAAAAGAGCTGTTTCACCTCTTTTTATTTTATCGCTTTCTCTAATATTTGCTGGTGCACTGGGTAATATAATTGATTCTGTTTTCTACGGCTCCTTATTTTCCCATAGCTATGGGCAGATAGCAACATTTCTGCCTAATGAAGGAGGATATTCATCTATTTTTTTTGGAAACGTTGTTGACATGTTTCAGTTCCCCTTAATTACGTGGACTTGGCCTAATTGGTTTCCCTTCTGGGGTGGTGAACCATATACTTTTTTCCAGTACGTTTTCAATTTTGCTGATACATATGTTAGTATTGGTGTTATTATCATATTATTTTTTAATAAAAAAGCCTTAACTGATAATAATAAAAGTTAGTTTATTCAGAGGCAAATAAAATGGTATTTTAGTCTTATGAAGCTTTCTAAAATAGCTCTACAGCTAAAAACACTTCCAAAAGAATCAGGTGTATATAAATTCTTTGATAAAGGTGATAAAATACTATATGTTGGCAAAGCAAGGAATATCAGAAAAAGGGTAAATTCCTACTTCAGTATGAATCATAAGAATTTCAAAACCAATCTCCTTGTTAAGCAAATTTTTAAAATTGAAAATATTGTCGTAGAAAGTGAAATGGATGCTCTCCTTTTAGAAAATAATTTAATTAAAAAACTCAAGCCTAAATACAATGTATTACTTAAAGATGGCAAAACATACCCATGGATTTGCATAAAAAAATATCCGAGTCCTCAAATTTTTCTAACAAGGAAAATAGAAAAAAAATCTGGAGAATACTTTGGTCCCTATTCAAGTAGTAAAAGTGTAAGATTTTTAATTCAAATGATTAAAGATTTGTATCCTTTTTTAAATCATGAATTGTCTCACTTATTAAAAATTAAAAATGAGGAAAATGAGATAATTTTGTTTGATAAAAATATTAAATCAATAAAATCAATTATAAAGGGAAATTTTAAAAATTCTGTTCAGCAATTTAAAGAAGAAATGTTAAAACTCTCTTCAAAAAGAGAATATGAAAAGGCCCAAGAAATTAAGGAAAAACTTGATATAATTTCAACATATCAGGCAAAATCAACAATTGTTAACCCCAAAATAACAAACACAGATGTGTTTAGTATTTTTTCTGATGAAAATTATTCCTACGTAAATTTCATGCAAATCTCACATGGAGCTATAATTGGTTCTTATTCCATTGAGATAAAGAAAAAATTAAATGAATCTGATAAAAGAATCTTAGAAATTTCAATAATTGAATTAAGAAAAAGATTTAATTCTATTTCAAGAGAAATATTAGTCCCATTTGAAATAACTTTTTTTTCAGAATTTAAATGTTTGGTGCCAAAACTTGGAGACAAAAAAAAATTAATTCATTTATCTCTAAAAAACGCTAAATCTTATAGAATGGAACGCTTGAGACAAATCAAAATTATTGATCCTGAAAGGCATTTTAAAAGGATAATTAGCAAAATGAAAAAAGATCTCCGCCTATCTAAAGAACCAATCCATATTGAATGTTTTGATAATTCTAATATTCAAGGGACAAGTCCAACGGCTTCTTGTGTTGTTTTTAAAAATCTCAAACCAAAAAAAAATGAATATCGACATTTTAAAATAAATTCCGTTTCTAGTCCTGATGATTTTAAATCTATGGAAGAAGTTGTTTATAGAAGATATAAAGATTTAGCTAAAAAGTCGAAATCACTTCCGCAACTAATTATAATCGATGGAGGTAAGGGCCAATTGTCTTCATCTATAAAAAGTTTAAATATCCTAGGGCTAAATAAAAAAATTGCTATTATAGCAATTGCTAAAAGACTTGAAGAAATTTTTTTTCCTAAAGATCCAATCCCTCTATATTTAGATAAAAAATCGGAAACACTTAAAATAATTCAACAAATAAGAAATGAAGCACATAGGTTTGCAATTAATCTTCATAGAAAAATTAGAAATAAAAATAGTTTAGCATCACCATTAGATAATATTGTTGGTATTGGCCCAAAAACCAAAGAAAAACTTCTAAAAAAGTTTAAATCTTTAAAAAGAATAAAAGAAACGTCCGAAAAAGATTTGGTTAACTTGCTAGGAAATAAAACAGGCAAAATTATTTTTAATAAAATTCATTTTATGAAAAAAGAGTAGATTATGAAATATTCACTTTCCCTATTTTTATAAAATGAACCCTCTCATCAAACTTTATTACATTTTTCTAATCCCTTTTCTGTTTAATCCTTCATGCTTTTCACAAGAACTTAAATCAGCATATAAAGAAGGAGAGTGGTTTGAATTCAGAATTTACTACGGTATTTTTAATGCAAGTTATGCCTCGTTAGAATTATCAAGGGATACTTTAAGAAAAGTTCCTGTATTCCATTCCAAAGGATATGGGAAAACAACTGGTTTGGCTAGATTTTTCTTTAAAGTTGAGGATTATTATGAAAGTTATTTCACTGTCAAAGGTAATCAGCCTATTCGATTTATAAGAAATATATATGAAGGAGGATACACCAAAAATTTAGAAATCCTTTTTGACCATGAGAAAAAACTTGCTCATGTAAACAATAAAAAGAAAAATATTAAACAAACTTTCTCTACTAAGGAAAATGTACAAGACTTAATTTCAGCTTTTTATTATTTGAGAAATTTTTACCCAGATGAGGGAATCGAAAAAAATGAAAGTTTTAGTATTAATATGTTTTTTGACAATGAAAACTATATTTTCAAACTCAAATATTTGGGAAAACAAATTTTACAAACAAAGTTTGGAAAAATAAGATGTTTGAAATTTAGACCAATCGTTCAAGCAGGTCGAGTTTTTAAAGAGCAGGAAAGTGTTACTCTTTGGGTTTCTGACGATAAAAATAAAATCCCTGTTAGACTTCAAGCTGATTTATTAATTGGATCAATAAAAGCAGATCTTGAAAACTATAAGAACCTAAAACATCCTTTAATTTTAAATTTTGATTAAAAAATATTGTTTATTAAATATTGGATAACTTTTTTTTATGCCTATTGTGCCTTTATCCCTAATTACGGATATTTGAGTAAGTAAGATCATTGAATTGATTCTGACTAGGAGTTTTTTCGTTTTTTTAATATGCTCCATAATTGGACTTGTCCATTTTGGTTGCACAGGTCTTGCAGCACCTGAAAACAATGAAGATCTTACTGAAGAAATTCTTCCCATTGTTCCTGCTAAAATTAAATTTGGGTTCAATTTTAATGATTATAATGTTGTTACAAACAAAATAAAGCGAGGAGATACTTTTGGACAAATTTTAGAAGAAAATGGTATTGATTATCCTGAAGTTCATAGTATACTACAAAAAATAAAAAAGCAAGTCAATATTAAGAAATTAAAAAGAGGGGCCCCTTATACTATTTTGTATAGTAAGGATAGTATCCCCATAGCTAAAACATTTATTTATCACCCAGATATAAGAAGTTATACTGTTATAGGTTTAAGGGACAGTATTTATGGAAAAAAAATGCTGAAACCTGTTAAAATTGTTGAACTAGAGGCAACTGGAAACATTGAAAATTCATTATATGAAACAATGATTGACAATGGATTAAATGAAGAATTAACATATCACCTTTCAGATATTTACGCTTGGACTATAGACTTTTTTAGATTACAAAAAGGGGATTCTTTTAAAATCCTTTATACTGAAAAATTTGTAGACGATACTTTGTCAATTGGCATTGATCAAATTAAAGCTGCATTATTTACTCACTCGGGTAAAAATCATTACGCATTTGCATTTAAACGTGATTCATTAAATGGAATTATTGACTATTTTGATCATCAAGCACAAAACCTTCGGCGTGCTTTTCTTAAAGCCCCAGTTAAATTTAGCCGTGTTTCTTCTCGTTATAATTTACGCCGTAGAATACCATATTACGGGAATAAAATCCGCCCCCATAAGGGAACTGATTTTGCAGCTTCTGTTGGAACACCTATAGTAGCAACAGCTGATGGCACTGTAACTAAATCAAGGTATGCTAAAGGAAATGGACATTATGTAACCTTAAAGCATAATAATACTTACTCTACACAATATTTACACATGAAAAAAAGACTTGTTAAAAAAGGAGCCCATGTAAGGCAAGGCGAGGTAATTGGGTTCGTTGGAATGACAGGATATACTTCAGGACCTCATGTTTGTTACCGCTTTTGGAAAAATGGTAGACAAGTCGATCCTTTTAGGCAAAAATTGCCTGAGGCAAAACCTATTTCTAAGAATTTAAAAAGTAAATACCTTGCTGAAATTGAGCCTTTGAAATACCAATTAGATTGTATTTCACAGCCGGGTAAATATATGGACGGATATACTGATTTAGCAATTTTAACTGCAGAAGACAGTGATTGATCAATCTTATTTATCTGTTAACCAAAATCCAAATTGTCCAGATGCCTGGGAAAAACTTAAATCAAACTATAACATACTCTCAAAAAAGTCTATCCTTGAACTTTTTTCAAAAGACAAGGACAGAGCTAAAAATTTTTCATTATCCTGGGAAGATTTCTTCATAGACTTTTCAAAAAACAGAATTAATCCTTCTACAATTGATCTCTTAATAGATTTAGTTAATGAACTCGATCTCAAGAAAAATATAGAGGCTTTTTTTTCTGGTTCAAAAATAAATGAAACCGAAGATAGACCCGTACTTCATACAGCTCTTAGGGCTCAAAAAAAAGATCCTATTATCGTAGAGGGAAAAAATATAATCCCTGAAATAGAAAAACATAAAAAAAGAATGTTTGCTTTTGCAAAAAGGATAATTGCCAAAGAATGGAAAGGGTATTCTAATAAGCCTATTAAAAGTATTGTTAATGTTGGAATTGGAGGATCCAATCTAGGACCTCTATTTGTTACTGAAGCATTAGAGTTCTACAAAAACGACATAAAAGTCCATTTTATTTCAAATATCGAAGGAGACCATTTATTTGAAGTTTTGAAATCAATAAATCTAGAATCAACACTTTTTATAATAGCTTCAAAAACTTTTTCAACCCAGGAAACTATTGTTAATGCAAAAGTTATTAAAAAATGGTTTTTGGAGAAAGCTCCCAAAAACTCTTTTGGAAAACATTTTGTTGCAGTTACATCTAACATAAAAAAGGCAAAAGATTTTGGGGTTCCAGAAAATAACATTTTCTACATGACTAATTGGACTGGAGGTAGATTTTCATTATGGGGCCCAGTTGGTCTTTCAATATGCCTTTCTATAGGGCCTAAGAATTTTCAAGAACTTTTGGATGGGGGTGATTCGATGGACCAACACTTCAAAAAAGCTGAATTCAAGAAAAATATCCCTGTGATTTTAGCCCTTATAAGCATATGGTATAATAATTTTTGGGGTGCTGATTCAGAAGCTGTAATTCCATATTCTCAATACATGAGAAATCTGCCTTCATATCTGCAGCAGACAAGTATGGAAAGCAATGGGAAAAATACACGCAGAGACGGGAAAAAGGTGAGCTATCAAACAGGAAATATAATTTGGGGGTCTACAGGGACAAATGCCCAACATGCTTTTTTCCAATTACTTCACCAAGGGACAAAACTTGTGCCAATAGATTTTATAGGTTTTGTGAATCCTTTATACGTTGAAGATAAACAACAAGATAAATTAATTTCAAACTTATTTGGGCAAGCACAGGCATTGATGGAGGGGAAAGGAGAAAAACAAGTGATAAAAGAACTTGAACTGCAAAATTTTTCAAAAAAAAAGATTTCCAAGTTAACCCCATTTAAGATTTTTGATGGGAATCGCCCTTCTAACACAATAATGATCAAACAATTAACACCTTATAATTTGGGAGCTCTAATTGCTCTCTATGAACACAAAATTTTTGTTCAAGGAATTGTTTGGAACATTTTTAGTTTTGATCAATGGGGTGTAGAACTTGGGAAAGAACTTGCCAATAAAATATATGATGACTTTGCAAAGAATAGATTTGATCATTATGATTCCTCGACCAAACAATTAATAAAACATTATCTAAAAACAAAAATAAATTAAAACTCTATCCCTCTAATCTTTAGTTGCAGAGTCTTCTCCCCTAAAAATTCATTGATATCAATATTATAAAAAACATTAAACTGGGCCTGGCTTTTAATTTTTTCATAATACCTAGCCATTCTAAATCCTATTCCAGTAAAACCATTACCCAAAGAATCTATTAACTCTAGTTTTAAGTGATCATTAGATTTCCCTACAATTCTAGTTTTACCTGAATCTAAACAATTCTCTGTTCTAAATATAGGTTCAGGGTTCCCTTCTCCAAAAGGACTCATTTGAAGTAAAATTCTATAAAATTTTGGTGTTATTTTATCAAAAGTTAGCTCTTGGTCGTAATATTTTGTTGGTGTTCTATCCTCAGGTAAAATCTTTTCTTTTACTGCTAATTCAAATGCTGCTTTAAATTGATTAAAAGAATCTGGCATTATCGTCAATCCCGCAGCGTATTTATGCCCTCCAAACTTTACAATATAATTTTTACAGGAAATAAGAATACTATGTACGTCTATCCCTTTTATTGATCTGACTGAACCAGTAAAATATTCTCCAGAAGTGGTAAAAACCACTGTAGGGCGATAATATGTTTCTATCATTCTAGAAGCAACAATTCCTATAACTCCTTTATTCCAGTCCTTTTTAAAAACAACTGAAGTATATGCATTTTCTTCACGATTTTCAGTAATCTGAGCTAAAGCTTCTAAAGTCGTTTTTTCATCTAAAAAACGCCTCTCTGTGTTTAGTACTTCAATTAATCTCCCTCGAGAAATAGCTTCAGATTTGTCCTTAGATAATAAAAGTTCTACTGAATGCTTTGCATGTTTCATCCTGCCAGCAGCATTTATTCTTGGAGCAATGTTAAAAATTAAGTCTGACATATTTATTCCCCCTTTTATGTCTTTAATAAACATTTTAATCCCTTGCCTTGGATTTTCTTTGATTTGCTTAAGCCCGTAAAAAGCTAATATTCTATTCTCATCTGTCAAAGGGACTATATCGGCTGCAATTGCCATTGCAACAAGATCAAAAAAGTTAGACAAATTTTCAATCTTCCCACCTCTTTTTTTCTCAAGGGCATGGACTAGTTTGAATCCAATACCACAACCGGATAGTTCCTTAAAAGGATATCTGCATTCTTTTTGTTTTGGATTTAAAATTGCGTTTGCCTCCGGAAGATTTCCTCCTGGAATATGATGATCACATATAATAAAATCTATCCCATTTCTCTTTCCATAAGAAACATTTTCAACCGCATTAATCCCGCAATCCAAACTTATAATTAAGCTTACTTCCTCATCCTTTGCTATGGTAATACCTTTTTTTGAGATTCCATAACCTTCAGAATGTCGGTCTGGTAAATAAAATGTGATTGGGAGATAATCTTTTAGATATGAATATACTAAAGTTACAGCAGTTATTCCATCAACATCATAATCACCAAAAACCATTATTTTTTCCTGTCTATCAATTGCTTTTTGGATTCTTTCAACTGCTTCATCCATATTTAGCATGATAAATGGATCATGAAGATCATCCTTTTCGGGTCTAAAAAACCTTTTAGCTAAATCATAATCCTTAATCCCTCTTTGAACTAATAAAAAAGCTATCTCATATTCTACACCCAGCACTTTTGCCAATTTTTTGACTTGGTTGGAATCAGGATTCGGAATTCTTAATTTCCACTTCATACGGATCATTTATGGGGTTTCCCAGAAATACATATAACAAATTCACCTTTAACTGATTTGTTTTCAAAATAATTAATTGCATCATTAATAGAGCCCCTATAAGTCTCCTGATATAATTTTGTCATCTCCCTTGAAATTGATATCCTTCGATCACTCCCAAAAATATTTGAGAAATCATACAGGGACTTGACAATTCTATGGGGGGCCTCGTATACAATTATTGTTCTAGGATCTTGCTCTAATTCTTTAAGCCTTTTTTTTCGCCCCTTCCTGACTGGCAAAAATCCTTCAAAAATAAATCTGTCAGATGATAATCCACTTTGAACTAATGCGGGAATGAGTGCAGTTGCACCAGGTAAACATTCTACTTCTATCTCATTTTTTAATGATTCACGAACTAATAAAAACCCAGGATCAGAAATACTAGGAGTTCCTGCATCTGTGATCAAAACAATTGATTTTCCTTTTTTTAATTCGGAAATAAACGAATTTAATTTCTTGTGTTCATTAAAAGTATGATAGTTCTTAATTAGTTTATGAATTCCATAATGACTAAGTAATTTTGAACTCCTTCTAGTATCCTCAACCAAAATTAAATCTGCCTCTTTAAGAACTTTTATTGCTCTAAAAGTAATGTCTTCAATATTCCCTATAGGAGTTGGAACAAGATAAAGCTTCCCCATAAAAACAAATAAATTTTAAAGGAAATTTTTATGAACTAGATTAATAAACCTCTTTTCATAGAGTTCTTTTCCTTCCCAATTGTTATAATCAATCTTAACTTTTTTAATAAACTTTTTAATTTCTTCAAAATCATTTAAGCTTTCTATCGTGGTAATTATATCATGATAAATTATCTTGTTTTCATTGAAAAGATGTTTTATAAATGCATTTTTATCGTTAAAGTCTATTTTTAGTTTCCTGGCAAATTGATCATTTATATTTTTTTGGTCTCTATTCTGATGATTTTTATTTGTTTGAGCCTCAACAATCCCCTCGTCTATTTTCCCCTCATTTATAATTTCTTTTTCGCCATAAAATTTGGGTTTTATTCTTTCTCCTTTATTATTTTTCAAAGTTTCAAATTCTTCCTTTAAAATAACTTCATTACCCTTTAAACTATTACGCTCATTTTTATTCAAATATTTATACAAAAGGATCTTCTCATATAAAGTTGAAACAGTAATAGAAATTTCTTCTAAATCAATAAATCTATCTGTATCTAATATTTGCTGCGCAATTTTTTTTAGTTCTTTTTCAAGTTTGCTTAACATAAAAACGAAATGTGTAAGTTTGCTTTAATTCTAATTTGAAAATTACAAAATGTTTTTAGAAAATCCTGTAAATAACAAATCTCAATTTGGTTCGATAGAGGTTATTTGCGGATCTATGTTCTCAGGTAAAACAGAAGAACTAATTCGTCGCATAAAACGTGCTGAATTAGCGAATAAAAAGATAAAGGTTTTTAAACCATGCTTAGATAAGAGAAATCAGAAAGACCTTATAATATCTCATGATTTAAATAAGGTTAAAGCAACCTGTGTTAATCATGCAGCAGAAATTGTCCCCCTAGCAAAAAATTGTGATGTAGTAGCTATAGATGAGTCCCAATTTTTTGATAATAAAATAGTTCATGTAGCTAATTCCCTTGCAAATAATGGGGTAAGGGTAATAATTTCTGGTTTGGATATGGATTTTGAAGGGAATCCTTTTGGCCCAATGCCTGATTTAATGGCAATAGCTGAAGATATTCTTAAGGTCCGTGGAATTTGTTCAAAAACTGGTAATCCCTCACTCTATAGCTTCAGAAAATCTAAAGAAAAAAAACTGATTGTAATTGGAGAAAAAGAGGTATACGAACCATTAAGTAGAGAAGCTTTTTTTAAGGCTATGAAAAAATCTAAACCTACAAAAGACAGCTAATTTGAATATTCTGGAAATTGACTTAAAAAAGCTTGAACATAATTTTGTCACTCTTAAGTCTTTATTAAAAAAGGAAACAAAAATAATAGGGGTCGTAAAAGCTAATGCATATGGGAGTGGACAACTTGAAATTGTCAAAAAACTAATTTCCCTAGGAATAGATTCTTTGGCTGTGGGTTATACTTCTGAAGGGATGATATTGAGAAAATTAAAAATTCCAATACCAATAATGGTCTTTTACCCACAATCCTCATACTTGCCCGAAATAATTAACAATGAATTAGAACCAAGCCTTTATAGCAAAAACATCTGGACCTCTTTTAAAAAAATTCTAAATGCTAAGAACATAAAAAATTATCCTGTTCATATTAAATATAATACTGGACTAAATCGTTTGGGATTTTCACCTAAAGAGAGGTCCTGGGTAAAACAAGAAATAAAAAATTCTTCATTTAAAATAAAAAGTGTTTACTCACATCTTGGAGAAAGTGAAGCTCCAAAACCAAATAATAATTGTACCAATCAAATTGCCTGTTTTGAAAAAATAAAAACTGCTCATCAAAAGGAAAGCCTAAGAGAAATTGATTTTCATATTTTAAATACTTCTGGTGTTTTTAATTATCCAAATTACCAATATGATGCTGTCAGGATTGGTATAGGCTTTCATGGATATGCAAATAATAAAGTTTGGGACAAAAAACTTATGCCAATCGCAAAATTAAAAAGTGTAATTACTCAAATACATAAAGTGAAAAAGGGTGAGTTTGTAGGCTATAATTCCGGCTGGCAAGCTCCTAAAGACACACGGATTGGCATTCTCCCAATTGGCCATGCAGATGGAATTTCAAGGGGTTATTCAGGTTCAAATGTTTGGGTAAATATAAATGGCAGAAAAGCTTATATAGTTGGAAATATATGCATGGACATGTTAATGGTTGAAATCGGTGATTTAATTTGTAGTGAAGGAGATAAAGTTGAAATTTTTGGGGATTTTAATTCTGCGAATGATTTTTCAAAAAAAAACAAGACTATCCCTTATGAATTGATAGCAATTATTGGGCCTCGAATTGAGAGGGCGTATTTAAGATGATATTATAATTGTTAAGGAATAAATAAACATTATTTTTGTGAAAATTTTGATTAAATGACATTAGCTATAGTTGGTGTTACTGGTTTGGTTGGTAAAGTTATGCTGGAACTTTTAGGAGAAAGGAACCTCCCTATTACAGAAATAATTCCTGTTGCTTCTAAAAAATCAATTGGAAAAACAGTTAATTATAAAAACAAAGTATACTCTGTTACCTCTATTGATCTTGCTCTGAAAAAAAAACCTGATTTTGTATTGTTTTCTGCCGGCAGTGAAATTTCACTAGCCTGGGGACCCAAATTTGCCAAAATTGGATCAATAGTAATTGACAACTCTTCTGCTTGGAGAATGGATAATTCCAAGAAACTTATAATCCCTGAAATCAATGGCAGCGAACTTAGTGAAAAAGATAAAATTATAGCAAATCCTAACTGTTCTACAATACAAATGTTAATGGTAATAGCCCCTATAAATAAAAAATATGGGGTTAAACGAATAATTGTTTCAACATATCAATCAGTAACAGGTACTGGGCAAATGGCTGTAAAACAGCTAGAAAATGAATCTGAGAGCAAAAATGGTGAAATGGCCTACCCCCATAAGATTTACCAAAATGCAATACCACACTGTGATTCTTTTGAAAATGATGGATATACAAAAGAAGAATTAAAGTTGGTAAAAGAAACTCATAAAATACTAAATACAAAAGACATTGGAATCTCAGCTACTGCTGTAAGAATTCCCGTAATTGGAGGCCATAGTGAGTCAGTAAATTTGGAGCTGAAAAAACCTTTTGAAATAAACGATATAAAAGAAATCCTTGATAATACCCCTGGTGTTATAATTCAAGATGATCCAAAAACTAATACTTATCCTATGCCAATAACTGCAAATGGTAAAGATGATGTCTTTGTTGGTAGAATTCGTAAGGATTTTTCATCAAAAAACTCTATAAATCTTTGGATTGTAGCAGATAATTTAAGAAAAGGAGCTGCTACAAATACTATTCAAATATTAGAATACGTGCTTAAAAAAAAATGGGCTAAATTCTAGATAATTCTAAGAATCCATCGAAAAATCTTCCATGAACTTTGTTGTATAGTTCCCAGAAATATAATCTGGATGGTCCATCAATCTAGAATGAAATGGTATTGTCGTTTTTATTCCTTCTATTATAAACTCATCTAGTGCTCTTTTCATTTTACTAATTGCCTCTTCTCTAGTTTGGGCGGTAGTGATCAATTTTGCAATCATAGAATCATAGTGTGGTGGAATAGTATAGCCACTGTATACGTGTGTGTCAAGTCTAATACCATGTCCTCCAGGGAAATGTAGTGTCAAAATTTTTCCAGGACTTGGTCTAAAATTATCTAAAGGATCCTCAGCATTGATCCTACATTCTATAGAGTGGAGTTTGGGAATATAGTTTTTGCCAGAAATTGGGATTCCTGAAGCTACTAAAATTTGTTCTCTAATTAGGTCAAAATCTATAACTTGTTCAGTAATAGGATGTTCAACTTGAATTCTTGTATTCATCTCCATAAAATAAAAATTTCCTTCTTTGTCTACCAAAAACTCAACTGTCCCTGCTCCTTCATACTTTATATATTCTGCAGCTTTTACTGCTGCGGCTCCCATTTTCTCCCTTAATTCACTAGTCATAAAAGGGGATGGCGTTTCCTCAGTTAATTTTTGATGTCTGCGTTGAATTGAACAATCTCTCTCAGATAAATGACAAGCCTTCCCGTAAGAGTCTCCTACAACTTGAATTTCTATGTGTCTAGGTTCTTCGATAAGTTTTTCTATGTACATCCCTTCGTTTCCAAAAGAATTAGACGCTTCTTGACGAGCACTCTCCCATGCCTTTTCAAGATCTTTTTGTTTAAAAACAACTCTCATTCCTTTTCCTCCCCCGCCAGCAGTAGCTTTAAGCATAATAGGATATCCTATTTCTTTAGCTTTTTCTTTAGCACTTTCAAGTGAATCTAAAAGCCCATCTGATCCAGGAATGATTGGGACACCAGCTAATTTCATAGTCTCTTTAGCCGCTGATTTATCTCCCATTTTTTCAATCATTTCCGATGAGGCTCCTATAAATTTAATTTTATGTTCCTCACAGACCTTTGAAAATTGAGCATTCTCCGATAAAAATCCATATCCTGGATGTATAGCGTCAGCATTGGTAATTTCTGCTGCAGCCATAATATTAGACATTTTAAGATATGATTCAGAGCCCGGTGGAGGACCAATACATACGGCTTCATCAGCAAATCTTACATGTAAGCTTTCCTCATCTGCAGTAGAATAAACTGCAACTGTTTTTATATTCATTTCTTTACAAGTACGAATCAATCGCATTGCAATCTCACCACGATTAGCAATCAGTATTTTTTTAAACATGCTGAAAAATTATGAAGTTTCAATAACGAATAATGGTTGTTCAAACTCAACAGGAGAAGAATCATCAACTAATACCTTAACAACTTTTCCAGAGATATCAGATTCAATTTCATTAAAAAGTTTCATCGCTTCAATAACACATAAAACATCTCCTTCACTAACAGTATCACCAACTTCGACAAACACGTCTTTATCAGGAGACGGTTTCCTATAAAAAGTTCCTATCATTGGAGATTTAATAGTTTTTAAATTGTCCTCTATTTCTTTTGATTCGACAATCTCAGTCTGAACAATCTCCGTAGGTGTGTAACTTTCCCTTTGAGCCTCTTTTATTTCTTTAATATTTGCCTGAGAACTTTCTTTTGGTTTTATAGACTTTTTTTCAGAATCTGATTTAATTGTAATTTTAAAGTCTTTCCTTTCTATCTTAACCTCCTTAACTTTTGCTTTCGCAACAAACTTGATAAGATTCTGAATTTCTTTTAAATCCATGATTCATTTATTCTATGGTAACAAAAGTAAGATAGTTTTTATACCAAAACAAAATACTTCCTAGAGTATTACTTCGAATCTATGTTTTGAGTATTATCAATAAGAACTTTTCCTCTATAATATAATTTCCCATCGTGCCAATGAGCTCTATGATAAAGATGATCTTCACCAGTAGTTGAACAGGTCGCTAGTTGTTGTTTAGAAGCTTTGTAATGTGTTCTTCTTTTGTCTCTTCTTGTTTTTGATATTTTCCTTTTTGGATGCGCCATTAGATTTTTTTTATAATAGATCTTTTAATTTACCCCACCTTGGATCAATTTCTTTCTGTAATTTTCTTCTCTTTTTTGGCTGTAACTCATTTAATTTGTCAATCATATCAGACTTTAAACTACCATCGATAACCCCTGGGTGGACTTTTTTTTGTGGTACCGCCAAAATAATCATTTCATATATATATTGTGAGACATCAATTTGACTAGAACCATTAGGCAAAATTAATATTTCATCTCCATCATACTTTTCAACCTCTCCAAATTTAACAACAAGTCTAAAAGTAGTGCCCAAATTATAATCAAAAGGTTCCGTTGTTACATCACATGGAATAATTAAAGATCCTTTAACATCAAACTTAATAATTAAAATACTTACTTTCTTATCTAGAGTTATCTTTAGGTCTAAATTAACGCCAATGAAATCGAAAAATTTTAACTGCTCAAAGAACGAATTATCAACTTTAAAATTAAAAAAATGAATCCCGTCTTTTAATCCTCGGAAAGGGATCATAAATTTTGATGACTTTTTCATTTTTTCACCTTAGGATGGCAAATTTATTAAAAAAAAGAAAAGATTAATCAAAAACTAAATTTTTATGCCATGTTTACGCATGAAAAAAATTCCCCTCCCTAAAAAAAGTGATTTTTCAAAAGAACCAGTTTTTACAATTCCTTTCCCTGCAATATCATATGCTGTCCCATGATCTGGAGAAGTTCTTATTTTATCTAGGCCAGCTGTGAAATTAATTCCCTTACCAAAAGATAATGTTTTAAATGGGATAATCCCTTGGTCATGATACATTGCTAGAACGGCATCATATTTTAGATGTTGTTGACTCCCAAAAAATCCATCTGCAGAAAATGGCCCGCAAACATTTACCCCTTCCAAAATAAATTCTTCAATAACTGGTCTTATTATATTTTCTTCTTCACCCCCTATAAAGCCATTATCCCCAGCATGAGGATTAATGCCTAAAATTGCTATTTTTTGATTTATTATTCCAAAATCTAATCTCAAAGTTTCTACTAATTGATTAATTCTTTTAAATAATAACTCTTTGGATAGTTGGCTTGAAACTTCACTAATAGGTATATGTTCACTCACTAAAGCAATTTTCACCTCATCTGAAACCATAAGCATCATTGCTTCTCCTAAAAATTCTTGATTTAAATATCCAGTATGCCCAAGGAATTTATAATTTTCTCTTTGAATAGTGCTTTTATCTAATGGGCCTGTAACAAGTAGATCTATAGCCCCTTTTTTTAGAGCTTTAGTCCCTTCTAAAAAAGAATTTAAAGCTATCTCACCAGAAATTTTTGATGGCTCCCCAAAACATAGTGCTCCATCATAATCCATCATTTGTTTTATATTTAATTTATCGATAACAGATTCATTTATTTTATCAATAAAATTTAATTGTGTCTTTAAATTAAAGTGCCTTTTTTGATTTACAACAATCCTTTTAGGACAAAAAACAATTGGAATGAAAAATTGAAAAAATTTTTTTATTTCAAAAACTTTTAAAATGATTTCAACTCCCACGCCATTTGGATCTCCTATTGAAATTCCAACTTTAATCTTTTCTAGATCTTTAATTTGATTCAATTTATTCTAATTTTGCAATAAAAATAATCATTTTTGATCCATGTTTACCGGAATAATAGAATCGCTAGGCGAGGTTAAAAAAATTAATGAAAAGAGTGGGAGCATGGATATTTCTATCGAAAGCGAAATTTCTAAAACACTGAAAATAGGACAAAGCATAGCACACAATGGGATTTGTTTAACTGTTGTAAATTTTTCAAGTTTGTCTCACCAAGTTACTGCTGTCAAGGAAACCTTAAACACATCCACTTTTAGTAACTTGAAAATTGGTGACGTGATTAATCTTGAAAGGTCTCTAAAAGCAGATTCCCGGTTAGATGGGCATTTCGTGCAAGGCCATATAGATCAAATTGGAGAATGTAAAGGTGTTGTTAAAAATAATGGCAGTTGGATATTTTCATTCGAATACGACCCCTATAAACAAAATGTAACTATTGAAAAAGGCTCGATTAGTATTGATGGGGTAAGTCTTACTGTTATAAATTCAAGAAAAAATAGTTTTTCTGTTTCAATAATCCCTCATACTTTTGAGAATACAACATTTAAAAAAATAGTAGAAGGGAGTAAGGTCAATCTTGAATTTGATGTTTTAGGCAAATACATAAACAAATTATCTAAAATTTAATTTTTGGTTTTTTTCATTTTAGATTAATTTACTATATTTAGCCAAGAGTAGAGTAAACTATATATGGATATATTAGAACTGTCTACCGTCCTGCTATTGTTAGCTTCGGTTTTTTCAATCATCAATTTAAGATTTTTAAAATTACCCCAGACAATTGGGTTGATGATACTTGCCATTGCACTTTCTTTTGTTGTTTTAGTAGTTGGTTTAGTCTATCCAGAATTTTTAAAAGCTGCAAGCTCATTGACTGAAAAATTTGACTTTGGTACTCTCCTTATCAATGTTATGTTACCTTTCCTGCTTTTTGCTGGAGCCATTAGTGTAGATGTTCATGAGCTCCTGAAAGATAAACTCACTATATTACTTTTGGCTAGTTTTGGAGTTTTATTTTCAACTTTTGCTGTAGGAACTGGAACCTATTGGCTCATTCAACAACCCTTTTTAGGTCTTTCTGATCTAAGTCTTACCTATGTTGACTGTTTACTTTTTGGAGCATTGATAGCCCCTACAGATCCAATTGCTGTTTTGGCTATGGTTAAAAAAATGAATCTTTCCCCGACAGCTGAAACAAGAATAGCTGGTGAATCTCTCTTTAATGATGGAATTGGTGTTGTCATTTTTTTGACTCTATTAAAGGTCAAAGTTGATGGTATAGAAAATGTTACTGCTCAAAGTGTAAGTATACTTTTTGCAACAGAGGTAATTGGAGGTATAATATTGGGTGCTGTTTTGGGTTTCTTTGGCCTTAAACTCTTAAGATATATAGAAAACCAATTTGTTGAGCTTGAGGTTATAATCACTCTTTCATTGGTTTTACTTGTATCTGTCGTCGCAAGTAAGTTCCACTTTTCTGGTCCTCTTGGAGTTGTTATGCTTGGGTTATTTTTGAATAAAAACATCGATACCGATGACAAAGCTGAAGGAGTTCAAAAAGCAATGGGTGACTATGTATATAAATTTTGGCATTTATTAGACGAAACTTTGAATGCTATTCTATTTATCCTCATAGGGCTAGAAATTATTGCTGTTTTTGAAACCTTCCATCCAGCTTATTTAATAGCTTCATTGATAATTATTTTATTGGTGGTTTCTTCTCGTTGGATTGGTGTTGTAATCCCAATCAAATTACTTTCAATAAAGAAAAAATTTGAAAAAAATACTGCTTTAATTATCACCTGGGGAGGATTGCGTGGTGGATTAAGCATTGCTCTTGCATTAAATCTCCCTGATGCTCTTCTTGGAGAAGGCAAATCCCTTATTCTCTTCTTTACATATGCAGTAGTTCTTTTCACTATATTGGTTCAAGGGCTAACACTAGAAAAGATTGTCAAAAGAGGAGAGTAGCCAAAGCTAAAGTTGTGTTGTCAAATAATTAAACTTTTCACTTATCAGAGAATTAGCTATTGTTATTCCATGTTATAATGAATCAAATCGAATAAAACATTCCTCATATAAAGAATGTCTTATTTCCAACAAATTGGTATCACTTTTTTTTGTGAATGATGGATCTACTGATTCTACTCAAAAAGAAATTGAAATATTAGAAAAAAAATTTCCTGAACAAGTAAAAATTCTAGAATTGGAGAAAAATTATGGCAAAGGGGAAGCCGTTAGAAAAGGATTCTTATACCTATCAAAAAAAAAATTCAAAAAGATTGCCTTTTTAGATGCTGACCTTTCTACAAGTCTAAGTGAATGCATTTCTCTTTCAAAACAGATTAAGGAGCAAATAACTTTTGTTTTTGGATCAAGAATCTTAAAAATTGACAATAATATTCAGCGTAAATGGCATCGCTTTTTTTTCGGCAGAATAATAGCGACTTTTATATCTAAAATTTTGGGCATTCCCGTTTATGACACTCAATGTGGATGCAAAATTTTTTCTGCTTCTCTTTCAAAACAAATTTTTGATGCTCCTTTTATCTCAAAATGGTTATTTGATGTGGAACTATTTTTTAGAATAATTTCAATATACGGTAGAGAAAATTTAAAAAATTATGTTCGAGAAATTCCCCTATCAAGTTGGATAGATACAAGTGATTCACGTGTTAAAATAACTTACTTTTTCAAACTTTGGATTGATCTCTACAGAATTTCAAAAAAATACAATCGGTGAAAAAAAAATATGCCTATTTAATCTTCTTTTTGACACTAGTGTTTATAAGAGGAATTTTCAATTTTATAATCCCCCTTACAGACAAAACCGAGGCCAGATATAGTGAAATTGCTAGGATAATGAGTGAAACAGGTAATTGGATTGTTCCACAAATAGATTACGGAATTCCTTTTTGGGCCAAACCTCCCCTATCAACTTGGCTCTCTGCAATGTCCATATCTATATTTGGCGAAAATGAATTTTCCGTTAGACTCCCTTCTCTTATTTTAAGTTTATTCATGGCATTTTTCATTTCTAAATATATTGCTAATAAAAAACTCCCTTTTTTTATTCCCTGTTTAATTCTTTTTTCTCTGCCAGAATTTTTTCTCCATGCAGGTGTTGTTTCAACTGATCTTTCACTCTCATTTTCAATAATGCTCATAATGATTTCTTTTTGGGAAATTTCAAAAAAAAAATCTTTTGTATGGGAGTCTCTATTTATAGTTGGCATAGCAATGGGGCTACTCGCAAAAGGCCCTATTTCAATTGTTTTAACATTACCTCCATTATTCATATGGGGGTTAAGATTTAAGTTGCCAATTAGGAAACTTTTTAGAATTTCGTGGATTTTTGGTGTTCTTCTTGCACTCCCGTGGTATTTTTTGGCAGAAAAAAAATCCCCTGGATTTACAAATTATTTTATAATTGGCGAACATTTTCTAAGATTCATTGACTCTTCTTGGACTGGAGATAAATATGGATTTCCTAAACAACAACCTCTTGGAATTATATGGGGTTTTCTTGTACTCGGAACAATTCCATGGATTTTTTCTTTATTTAAAAAATTAATTAAAAAACACAGATTTATTTGGGATGATAAATGGGAATTTTTTCTATGGAGTTGGTTGCTTTGGACTCCTATCTTTTTTACAATCTCCAAAAGCCTTATCCACACATATATTATGCCGGTTATGGTTCCTGTAACCTTATTAGTATGCCACTATTGGGAGAATTTAAAATTTAAAAAAATTCAATTAGGCTTTTCCGTTTTTATTCCCATTTTACTCTTAATAAGCTATTCTTTTAAAGATGTAAGAGAATTTATTGGAAGTAAATCTGATAAAATTATCATTGAAAAAACAAATACTCATTTTTCTCCTATCTATTCATTAAAAGTTAAAAGTTATTCTTCCCAATTCTATTCAAAAGGGCAAATAAAAAAAATAGATTACAAAGAATTAGAAAAGTTAATAAAAGGCAATAATTCGTTTTTTGTTGTTATTAAAGAAAATAAGATCGATAGTGTTAACCCTGATACAAAAAATAAACTTAAAAATGTCCATAAGAGATCTGATAAAAGTTTATACTCCTACAATGTTTCATCTAAAAAATAGTTGATTAAATTTGTGCCTGAATAATGAAACAGAATTCCCCCAGAAAATGTATATAGATTATATCAGAATATATACCCTATAAAAATTAATATAAAAGATGCTTCTTCGAATGATTTCGCCATCCAGCTTGAGATCTATATTCAACAAAATAAATTTTCAAATCACTTTGAGATGAATAATCAACAAAATAAATCTTTTTATCTGCCTGAGATGAATAATCAACAAAAAACCATAATCCTTCATTCCCTTTCACCTGCGAAGAATAATCAACCTTATAAACTTTAAGATCTGCCTGGGAAACATAATCAACTACATAAACTTTAACATCAGCTTGAGAACTATATTCAACAGAATACATTTTTTGAGAATATGCGATGCTTGAGTAAAAAAAAACGATAAATAATATTTTTTTCATCATTAGCCT
>JAYYYF010000025.1:0-26387 GCA_036340635.1 Bacteroidota bacterium
TTCTACAAGTCATTTTTATAATTGTTTTCTATTTTTTCTAAGAGATAAATTTCAGAGGTTATATAAAAACTAATCTAAAATATATCTTTAAATTAGAGATGAACTAGCAATATGATTTAAAATTGAAATAAATAAATCAAATGAGTAAAAGAAGTATAATTGATCAGAAGAAATATGTTAATTGGCTACCATGGGCATGAGCAAGAAACTCTGACCTTATCGAAAACAGACATTTCACAATCAAATAAGAATTGAATGAATAAGCGATCGTTTTTAAAAAAACTGTTTTTCTTCACAGTAATGATAAGCATTTTAGGGTTATTTAGCTGTAAGAAAATTGCTAAAAAAGGAAATAGTCCCGAAGAAGACTTAGGAGTAAATATAGGTTTGATTACTTATTCATTTCGAACCATGCCAGATCAAAGCCCTTTGGCTATTTTAGAATATGTTAAAAAAACTAACATGAAGCATGTCGAACTCATGGGAAATCATGCTGAGTCCTTTGCTGGAAGTCCAAAAAGCCCTCTTAGTGAACCTGTAAAGAGAAGTGTTTTTATGAAACAACGAAGGAAGATTCAACTTACAGATGAAGAACAAAAAATAGCATCTCAAATCGCTGAAGAAATAAAGGTATATAACAATGAGGTTGCCCTGTGGCGCAAAGAGGCACCAATGTCAAAATTTGAAGAGCTGCGAAAACTCTATAATGATGCAGGCGTTTCCATTTATGCTTTTAAACCTCGTGTATTTGGGAAAGATAACACCGATGATGACATTCGCTATGGTATGCGAGCCGCTAAGGCTCTTGGCGCTTCACATGTAACATTAGAACATCCAAGTGATGATAAACATACCGCTCGACTTGGTAAAATCGCTGAAGAAGAAGGTATATTAATTGGCTACCATGGACATGAGCAACAAACCCCAACCTTATGGGATACAGCCATTTCACAATCAAATAATAATCGATTGAATCTTGATTTAGGACATTATGTGGCAGCAGAAAATACCGATCCACTACAAATTTTAAAAGACAAACATCACAAAATTGTTAGCATGCACCTTAAAGACCGTCAAAAGCTAAGCAATGGTGGAGATAATTTAATTTGGGGTACAGGAGATACTCCAATTACAGAAGCTCTCCAACTTATAAAAAAAGAAGGCTATAGCTTTTATGTAACCATTGAATTAGAATATGAAATTCCTGAAGGCTCAGATGCTGTGCAAGAAGTAAAAAATTGTTTAGCCTATGTCAAAAAGGCATTAGAGTAACGTTATTTTTATTTAGGTTGTGAATGAATGGTTTAGGTTCTTTCTGTGTTTAATTAATTATCCAAAATAGGTATTTTAAACTTTTTAATTTTGGCTTCAGTATGCGCCTGATTCATATATTTTTCCATTTTTTCAACAATCTTAGGGTAATTAGAAGCTAGGTTGTTAAGTTCTTTTGGGTCGTCATCTAAGTTGTAGAGTTGAAGCTCTGAAGAACCTTTGAACAAATCTTTTTTAACACCTTTCCACTGATTAATTCTAATCGCCTGTTGTCCCCCATAAGCAGGGAATTCCCAATAAAGATACTCGTGTGCTTTTTGTTTTTTACCAATTAGTGTAGGATAATAACTAATACCATCAATGGCATAAGGAGGAGCCTCGCCAATAATATCAGAAACAGTAGCGAAATAATCATAGAATGTACTGGGATGATCTGATTTTGACCCAGCTTTAATTCGTTTAGGCCATGTTGCAATGGAAGGAACCCTAATACCCCCTTCATTGACACTCCCTTTAACAGTTGTTTTTGAATTCACAAAAATTCCAGTACTGTTAAAGAAGTGAATATCCACCTGCTCTTTGTGTGTTGGACCGTTGTCACTTGAAAAAATAATAAAAGTGTTTTCATATTGCCCAATTTCCTTTAGCTTAGAAACAATTTCACCTACCTGCTGATCCAAATAAGAAATCATAGCAGCATATGTTGCCTTTGGTGAAAGATTAGGGTAATATCCTTTATCACCGAGGTAAGGCTCTTCTTCACCAAATTTTTCACGATAGTAATTTACCCATTTCTCAGGTGCTTGAAGTGGAAGATGTGGAAGAGGGGATGCATAATAAAGAAAAAATTTATTGTTTTTATTCCTGTCTAAAAATCCTAATGCCTCATTGTGCATTAAGGTGGGCCCATAATCATTTTGGTTATAATCTTTATAGCTTTCAGCTTTATTGGAATCAAGCCCTTCTGGGAGCTTCCCCTTGTTAACTATCTTATTGTTTAAAACATGCTTTTCTTTATTTCTCCATAAATGACTCGGATATAGGGTATGAGCCTGCCGCTGACAATTGTACCCATAGAAAAAATCAAAACCTTTATTGTTTGGAATACTTTCCGTGTTAGGTGCACCAAGACCCCATTTACCAATCATCCCTGTTTTATATCCTTTAGTTTGCAAAAATTTTGCAACTGTTATGATTGAATCAGGCATTGGTCGTTGCCCTTCAAGTTTAGGGTCTTCAAACATAGCTTTGAAGCTCCAGACATCCCCTCTCTCTCTCCATTCATCATTTCCTCTGATTGGATTTTTCCCTGAGTGAAGCCCTGTCAACAAAACAGATCGCGCAGGGGCACAAACGGGAGATCCGGTATAATGATCTGTAAGAATCATTCCCTCTTTTGCTAATTGATCAATGTTTGGAGTTTCAATAAATTCTTGATCAAAAACTCCCACCTCACCATATCCTAAATCATCAGCAAGAATAAAAACAAAATTGGGCAGCTCGTTTGTTTTTTCTTCCTGTAAACAGGAGAACAAAAAAGATGAAAAAATAAGGGTAATCAATAACCTTTTTAACATGACTTTAAAATTATGTTTTTAATTAAAAAAAGAATAATTATTATTCTCATTTAGTTAAGTTGATAGTCAAACATAGAATAATTTTTTAATTTTATTATGGCAAAGTTTAAAAAGTATGAGAACATTTTTTGTTTTGATTTTGACCACATCTTTAGTTTTTGCTCAGAGAGGTAAAACAGGTGATAAAACCTTTAGTCATAGATTTCCACCTGATGTTACAAATGAAGTGTCTGGATCTTCTCTTGAAATACAAAATACCGTTGAGCATGACATTATAATAGTGATAAGAGATCAGTACAAAAAATATTTAAGACATGTTTACGTGAGAACTAATGAATCTTACACTTTTAAACACCTTCCAATCACTAGAATATATGTTCAGTTTAAGTCTTTAGAGTTTTATTTTGAAGACAGAAAAGTCCAGGTGATCAATTTTGGCGAGAAACATAGGTTTATGTTTTTTTATGACGCCTCTCAGGAGGGAAATTATTTTGAAATTACTGAAGAAGAATTTTTCAAAGCTTGACTTTAGCAAGTTGAATTAAGTAATTTTTATGAGAAAGTTATTAATCATTTTCTTTGTTTTTGTAACACTTAGTTGTGGAGATGAAAATAATGAAAAG
Organism: Bacteroidota bacterium; assembly: GCA_036340635.1. Lineage (GTDB taxonomy): Bacteria > Bacteroidota > Bacteroidia > Flavobacteriales > Flavobacteriaceae. The sequence goes on from JAYYYF010000025.1 coordinate 3,473, forward strand.
CCTAATATTTTGTGGCTTGTAGCTGAGGATCAATCACAATATTTTTTCCCATTTTATGGAGACAATTCTGTTAAACTTTCAAACATAAGTGAACTTTTAAAAAATGGGATTGTTTATCATGACATGAATTCTATTTATCCAGTATGTGCTCCAGCAAGAAGTGCTATCATAACGGGTATGTACCCAAATTCTATTGGTACAGGAAACATGAGGGCTTATGACGGGAATAGAAAAGTAAGACCTGAAACGGAATCTTTATTAGGATTTCCTTACTATTCTTCAAAATTAGCTGAAAAGATAAAGCCATTTACTCAAATCTTAAGAGAGAATGGATACTACTGTACAAACAATTCAAAAAGGGATTATAATTTTATATTAAGGGAGGAAGCTTGGGATGAGTCAAGTAGAGAAGCAAGTTGGGAGAAAAGAAAAAAAAATCAACCTTTTTTTTCAGTTTATAATTTTGGTGTGACCCATGAATCTTCAATTTGGAGAAGAGATAAAGAGCAGTTAAAAGTAGATCCAAATAAATTAGTGGTTCCTCCAATTTTTCCTGATGATTCAATAACAAGACATGCTTTAGCAGTTAATTATTCTAACCTGGTTGAGATGGATAGGCAAATGGGAGAGATTATCAATAAATTAAAGCAACAGGGTCTTTACGATAATACTTACATCTTTTTTTATAGCGATCATGGAGGTCCTTTCCCTAGGTATAAAAGAGCAATTTATGAGACCGGGACAAAGGTTCCATTAGTAATAAAATTTCCTAAAAGTATTAAGGTGAAAGAAAAAAGGAATCACGATATGCTTAATTTCGTTGATTTTGCACCCACTATTTTATCAATTGCAGGTCTACAGATTCCGGAAATATATCAAGGCAAAGCCTTTTTAGGCCTTAAAAAAGTTAAGAATAAAAGGAAATATGTTTTTACCGCTAGTGATAGATTTGATGAGCATCCAGATAGAATTCGTGCGGTGAAAAATAAAAGGTTTAAGTACATTAGAAATTATAATACTGATAAACCACATGCTTTAGATGTTGCCTATAGGACTCAGATGGCTTTGATGAAAAATTTAAATTATTTGAATGAATCAAATTTACTTTCAGATAAGCAAAAACGTTGGTTTCAAGTTCCTAAAAAATCTGAGGAATTCTATGATTTAGAAAGTGATCCTTTTGAATTGAATAATCTAATTGGAGATAAAAACTTTTCAAAGGAGATAAATAATTTTAGAGCCCAACTAGATAATTGGATGGATCAAATCAATGATTTGGGAAATATTCCTGAGAAAGAATTAGCTCAGATGTTAACAAAATAATTTTTTAGAATCTTATTTACTCAAGCACTAGATTTTCAATGTTTGAAAATTTTTCCCCTCTAATTTTAACAAAACTTGAAATCATTTCCTTCAATTTTTCAGAATTTTTTTTTGCAAGATCATTTTTTTGTGAAGGGTCTTCTTTTAGATTATAAAGTTTAAAATCTTTTGAATTTCCTAATTCAATATTCACGTTTTTAGAAATTTCTGGCCCATTATATGGAGGAATCATTGCCCAATCTCCTTTTCTATAAGCAGTTCTAGTGGAGGCTTCAAGAATAAGTTCTTCTCTTCCTTTCCCTTGATTATTAATAATTAGGTTAGAAAAATCAATACCATCTTTTGATCTAAAGTCCGTACCAACTATTGATGAAATAGAATTAAAAAGATCAATTTGAGAAATTATCTCATTTGAAATACCAGGTTGTATTTTTCCTTTCCAGTAAGCAATAAATGGAACTTTTGTTCCTGCTTCAAAAAGGCTATACTTTCCACCTCTTAATCCACCAGAAGGAGTATGGTCTCCAAGTTTCTCAACAGCATCATCATAATATCCATCATTTAAAACAGGACCATTATCACTAGAAAAAATGATTAATGTATTCTCTAAAAGATCTTCTGATTGTAAGGTTTTGTATAATTCGCCAACACACCAATCCGCTTCAACAATAACATCTCCTCTAGGGCCCATTCCAGATTTTCCCTCAAATCTTGGGTGAGGTGTTCTAGGCACATGAGGTTGCTGAAGAGCATAATAAAGAAAGAAAGGCTTGTCTTTATTTTCTTTAATATATTCCTGAGCTTTTTTTAAAAAATGATCTGCCATATCAATATCACTCCATCTAGCTTTTTCTCCTCCCTTCATGAATCCAATTCTAGGGACACCATTAACAATTGAAGCATTATGGCCATGATGCCACTTCATTGTCAAGAGTTCTGGATTATCTTTTCCTGTTGGCTCACCCTCAAAATTCTTTTTGAAATGAACCTCTATGGGATCGTCCGGGTCAAGATTGACAACGTATCCATTTTCAACATAGACTGTTGGAACTCTATCTTGAGTATCAGGCATAATGTGTGAATAATCAAAACCTAATTGGTTAGGTCCGGGGTATATATAAGAATTGTAATCCATTCCTTTTCCTGAATCATCCCTTCCTTTCCCAAGACCTAAATGCCATTTACCTACAATACCTGTATTGTATCCTATCTGTTTAAGCATTTTAGGAATTGTCATTGTAGTAGTATCAATACTCAAGCCACCTCCAGTAATTATTTTCAAACCAATTTTTCTCCAAGGATATATTCCGGTTAAAAGGGCATATCTACTTGGACTGCATGTTGCTGAAGAAGAATAACCGTTGTTAAATCTTATTCCTTGATTTGCTATTATATCAATATTTGGAGTGTTTAGGATTCCTTTTTTATAGGCACTAACATCTCCATATCCTAAATCATCCGTATAGATAATTATAATGTTAGGATTATTAGGCGAATTCTTTTTTTCAGATTTGCAGCTTAAAAAAAATGATATAAAAAAAATAAGACAATAACTTTTAATTAGTTTAAAGTTCATTAGTACAGGTATTAATTTATTAGAAAGAATTTTTATCATCTGTTCTATCGTTTTTGTTAACTCTTCCTTGAATTTTTTTAGCAATCACTTTTTTTTATTCTAAAACCAATATTATTTATATTCAACCTAAGAAACTATAATTCTTGATCAATATATTGAATAAATAGAAAATGATTCAAATTTTTAAATTTCTTTTTGCTTTTTTATTTGCTATAGGATGTAGTTCAAAAAGTTCAAACCCCAATGTTATTTTTATATTGGTAGATGACTTGGGATGGAATGATTTAGGTTATTCTGGAAGCACATTTTATGAAACCCCAAATATTGATGCTTTATCTCAAGAAAGTTTTGAGTTTACCAATGCATATGCTGCAAGTCCAGTTTGCTCTCCAACAAGAGCTTCCATTATGACTGGGAAACATCCTGCTAGAGTGAATATAACGGATTGGATTCCAGGAGTTGACCCAAAAAACAGACCTCTTATAGGTCCAAAAGATCTACATCAGCTTCCCTTAGAAGAAATTACCATTGCTGAAAAACTGAAAGAATCTGGATACAAAACTTTTTATGCAGGGAAATGGCATTTAGGATCAAAAGGATTTTATCCAGAACAAAGTGGTTTTGATGTAAACATTGGAGGTTTTGAAAAGGGAAGTCCAATGGGAGGTTATTACTCACCATATAAGAATCCCAAATTAAGTGATGGACCAGAAGGTGAATACCTTACTGATAGATTAACAGATGAATCAATTAAATTAATTAAAAATCATGATAAGGAACAACCATTTGCTCTTTTCCTTTCATTTTATAATGTACATACTCCTATTCAAGCAAATTTGAGATATTTAGATTATTTCGAAAAAAAATTATTGAAAATGGATGACAATTCTGTTAGAACAAAAAGAGAGGGGGAAGCAATTAGTAGATTAAACCAAACCAATGCGAAATATGCTTCCATGGTTTATGCTGTTGATGAAAATGTAGGGAAACTTATTAAAAATCTTAAGGATAATAATTTGTATGAAAATTCACTTATAATTTTCACCTCAGATAATGGTGGATTGTCGACTCTAAAAAGGGTTGCCCCAACTTCAGTTTATCCATTAAGAGCTGGCAAAGGATGGCTTTATGAAGGAGGTATAAGAATTCCTCAACTAATTAAAATACCATGGAACAAGAAAAATGTAAAAATTGATGATTTGACGGCTTCTTATGATTTATTTCCAACTATCTTAGATTTCGCTGGAATCAAAAACAATGAAGATATTGATGGTATGAGTTTAATGCCAAGACTAAAAGGTCAATCTAAAATTGAAAGAGAAGATATTTTTTGGCATTTTCCACATTATCACGGAAGTTTGTGGAAACCTGGTTCAGCGATTAGGTCTGGTGATTGGAAATTGGTTCTTCATTATGAGTCTAATAACTCTGAATTATTTAATTTAATGGAAGATCCAAAAGAATCAAATGATTTGTCATTATTATTTAATGAGAGAAAACAAATTTTATTAAAAAAATTGAACAAACTAAAAAATCAAACAAATGCAAAAGAAGTTTCAATAAATCCTAATTTCAAAAATTAAAACCATGAAATATTATTCTACAATATTATTCTTTCTTGGGGTTTTTATTTTGGGTTGTTCTAATAATACAGAAATCAAAAAAAAACCTAACATACTCTTTATTATGTCTGATGATCATGCTTATCAAGCAATAAGCGCATATGATGATCGGTTGATACAAACACCAAATATTGATAGAATTGCTAATGAAGGCATGCTTTTCAAAAATGCTTGTGTGACAAATTCAATATGTGCTCCCTCCAGAGCAGTAATATTAACAGGGAAACATAGCCATCTTAATGGTAAGATTGATAACCATGCAAAATTTGATGACTCCCAAACTACTTTTCCTCAACTTTTTCAAAAAGCCGGTTATCAGACAGCTATGTTTGGCAAACTTCATTTTGGCAACAATCCAAAAGGAGTTGATGACTTTTTAATCCTCCCTGGGCAAGGTAGTTATATAAATCCAAAATTTTTAGGAAAGGATAAAGACACTATAATAACTGGATATGTTACAGATGTAATTACTGATTTGACTTTGGATTGGTTTAAGACTAAAAGAGATAAAAGCAAGCCGTTTTTAATGATGTATTTGCATAAAGCCCCTCATAGGGCATGGTGGCCAAGTCCAGAAAAGTTTGCTGAGTTTTATGAAAAAGAATTTCCAGAACCTGAAACTTTATTTGATGATTACTCTGGAAGGGGAACTGCTGCAAAAACTGCAGAAATGAATATTTTAACCCATATGCAATACATGCATGATAGCAAGGTTAGACCATCAACTATTGAGGAAATGGGAAAAGTAGAACCTGAAATTGTTTATGTCAAAGGAGATGGAACTTTAATGCGTCCTAACGCACAAGGGTTTTATCGTCCTTTTGGAAGAGCAAATGAAGAACAAAGGAAAAAATATGACGTTACATTAGATAAGATTAGTAAAGATTTTAAAGAGAATTGGCCAAAAATGAATAATGAAGAAAAAATGAAATGGAAATTTCAGAGATATATGCAAGATTATTTAGCAACTATTTCATCAGTTGATGATAATGTTGGCAGGGTTTTAAATTATATGGAAGAGACTGGCTTGGATGAAAATACTATAGTAATATACACATCAGACCAAGGCTTTTACCTTGGTGAACACGGATGGTTTGATAAAAGATTTATTTATGATGAATCTTTTAAGACCCCATTGATGATTAAATGGCCAAACGTTATTAAACCAGGTACAACTTCTGAGGAAATGGTTCAAAATCTGGATTTTGCTCAAACATTTTTAGAAGCAGCTATGATTAAGGTTCCTGGTGATATGCAAGGTGAAAGTCTTATTCCATTATTAAAAGGGGATTCCGAGAAATGGAATAGAGACGCGGTTTATTATCATTACTATGAATATCCTTCAGTGCATATGGCAAAGAGACATTACGGAATTGTAAATAAGGAATTTAAATTAGTTCGTTTTTATTATGATGTAGATGAATGGGAACTCTATGATCGTTTAAAAGATCCTTATGAGATGAATAATGTATATAATGATCCTGGATATAAAGAAGTTGTTGATAAATTAACAGAAGAATTAAAAGAAATTAGAATTAAGTACAAAGATTCTGAAGAATTAGATAAAAGTTTTATTTATTGAAAATTAGATTTAAAATAAAAGCTAGAGGATTTATTTTATTTGTCTTATTTGCTATGATATCATCTTGTGATGAGAAAATGACTTCAGATAAAAAAAATAAGATTACTATATTTTATCTAATACGTCATGCTGAAAAAGACAGGAGTAATCCTGATCAGCAGAACCCGAATTTAACTTCAAAGGGATTAGATAGAGCCAAGCATTGGGCAAAATATTTTGATAGTATACCTTTAAATTCAATTTATACAACATCCTATAAAAGGACAATGCAGACCATTGCCCCAGTTTCTAAAGAAAAAAAAATCAAACCAGAAATATATTCACCAAACAAAATCAATATTCAAAAATTTATCAAAACTAATTATGGAAAAAATGTTTTGATTTCTGGGCATAGTAATACAACTCCTGACATGGTCAATAGATTAATTAATGAGAAGAGGTATACGGACATGCTTGATTCTGATAATAGGAGTTTATATGTCGTAAAATTCATTGACTCCAATATTAATGTTGAGGTAAGATCAGTTTATTTAAAAAAAATCAATTAATTTTTTTATAGTTTAATCAATAGACTCAAATGCTTTTATAGAAGTTTCAAGATGTTTAGAATATGTAAAAAAAGCTTTGAAAATTAATAAATAAAAAATTGAAAAATAATTGTATTTTTAGTTTCGTTCTAATTATAAATGAATTAAAAATGAAAAATTTAATATATGTTTTGTCGATTTTTTTCCTAGTTGGGTGTAATCAAACAGTTAAAAAAGCACCTGAGAAAAGTCAAGAAAAAGCCCAAGACATGAGTGTCCTTGTTGTAAACTATGAGCTCAATGAGATGACCCTAGAAGATCATGCGAAACTTGGTTCTGATGTGGTTGTGAATTTTGCTCCTGGTAAAATAGATGGTTTGATTGGAAAAACCTTTATAGGCAATGTTGATAGAGGAGTATTTGGCGGGGTCTATTATTTTACAAGCTCAGCTTCATTGGACACTTATTTAGAATCTGAACTTTGGAAAGGAATTGTTGCGCACCCAAATTTGGTTAATTTTACAACTGATACATATGGCGTTGCACCTCTTTCTGTCATTTCGAATGGAGTTCCAATTTTATAGATTATCTAAGATCTAGTTAAGTTAGATTTTTCGAAGATTGTTAGTTTTTTTATTTAATATGGAATAAAACCTTTTGCCAATTGGCAAAAGGTTTTTCTTTAATACTCTAATGTGCTGGGACTAATAGTGAAGTTAGAAAAATGGCGGTTTGGTTAAATTAAAATTATTATAATGAGTCAACTCAAAAATAATAGGATTAGATTTTATCAAAAATATAAGAGTTTAAATATTTTACTCTACCTTTTGATCAAAATCATAATTCTCAATTCTTGTAACTTAATCAATTCTAAATCTTTAATGAAAAGTTATTTCGGTTCTCTGCCAAATGGCGAGAAAATTTACAAATACAGATTAAGTAACGGTTATATGTCTGTTGAAATCATTAACTACGGTGGCATTATTACAAACATAAATGTCCCGAATTCTAAAGGGGAGGATATGGATATTGTTTTAGGCTTCAATACTTTAGATCAATACATTGAAGAACATCCATATTTTGGAGCAATAATTGGTAGGTATGGAAATAGAATTGCTGGTGGGAAATTTAGTTTAAATGGAATCGATTACCAATTAGCCATAAATAATGGAAAAAATTCTCTTCATGGAGGACTAATTGGTTTTGATAAAGTTTTATGGTCCGTAAAGGAATTAGATGATGATAAAGATTCAGGAATAAAACTCACTTATTTTTCCAAAAATATGGAAGAGGGTTATCCTGGTAATCTTCAAATTGATGTAACTTATATTTTAACAAAGGGAAATGAATTAAAAATCCTTTATGAAGCAATCACTGACTCTCCGACGGTAATTAATTTAACTAATCATTCCTATTTTAATTTAGGAGGTGAAAGTTCAGGAGATATTTTGGATCATTTTTTAACTATTAATGCTAATTCTTATCTTCCAGTTGATAAGAATATGATTCCAACTGGTGAAATACGAAATGTGAAAAATACACCTTTTGATTTCAGTGAAATGAAAAAAATTGGTTTGGAAATAGAAATTCAAAATAATCAGTTAATTATCGGGAAAGGATATGACCATTGCTGGGTTTTAAATGATTATGGTAAAGGGATTAGAAAAATTGCTGAGGCTAAAAATCTTGCCACCGGAATTAGCATGGAGATTTATTCTGATCAACCTGGAGTTCAATTTTACACAGGCAATTTCCTTGATGGATCATTGAAATCAAAGAAATTAAACAAGTATGAAAAAAGATCTGGATTTTGTCTTGAAACACAACACTTTCCGGATTCTCCTAACCAGCCTAGTTTTCCAAACGTTATACTTTATCCTGATAAAAAATATCAAACACAGACATGGTATAAATTTTCAACTAAAACATATTAAATGAAAAGATTAGCAATTTCAATCATAATGATTTTTTGCGTTAAATTAATTTTAGCTCAAAATGAAAAAGTTTTTTTATATCCTGAAGGTATTCCTTGTAAAAGTGATTTAGAGACTGAGTTAGATTATGACTCATCTGGCAGAATATTTAAAAAAGTAAGTGATCCAGAAATATGGTATTATCCTTCTGATAAAAAAAAGAGCAAAGAAAATAATGTTGCTGTACTTGTAATTCCTGGTGGGGGATACTGGGGATTATGGTTTGACAAAGAAGGCGTAGATGTTGCTAAATGGTTAAACAAGATTGGAGTGTCTGCATTTGTTCTGAAGCATAGGCTACCACATTGGGAATCTAAAGATTGTAGGAGTAAGGTTGCTCTCATGGATGCACAAAGAGCGATGAGAATTATCAGGAAAAATTCTAAAAGGTGGGACATAGATCCGGGGAAAATAGGAGTATTAGGATTTTCTGCTGGAGGACATCTTGCTTCGACTTTGTCTACTCATCATGATAATGGTTTGGATCTCTCAGATTTGGAAATTGAGCAAACAAGTAGCAGGCCTGATTTTAGCATTTTAGTCTACCCCGTTATTACAATGAACAGACCATATACTCATAATGGATCAAGAGAAAATTTATTGGGTAAAATACCCTCCCAAGAATATTTGGATTATTATTCTAATGATTTGCAAGTTAGGGAAGATACACCTCCAACAATTTTGATTCATTCAGATGATGATCAAGCTGTTCTTCCAGAAAATAGTATTCAGTATTATTTAGCACTACGTAAGTATAATATTCCTGCTGCTCTACATATTTGGGAAGATGGGGGTCATGGTTACGGCCTTGGCAACGATAAAGGATCTATTAAAAGGTGGGCCAAAATTTGTGAAGAGTGGATGATACAAAGGAAAATAATGAATTAATAATTATGATAAGGAGAACAATTTTTTTAAGTGTTCTAATATTTATTTCATGTAACAATAGAGATAAAGTTTCACTCTCACTTCCTCCTATTTTTTCAGATCATATGGTTCTTCAACAAGAAGAAAACGTTTTATTTTGGGGTAATTCTGAACCCAATTCAAAAATAACTGTTGATGGCAGCTGGGGAGAATCTTCAACAAGTAATTCAAATGATAATGGAGTTTGGAGTCTAAAGATAAAAACACCCAGTGCTGGAGGACCATATAATGTTTCAATTAGCTCTGAAACAAAAGGTTTAATTAAAAAAGAGGCAAAAATTACCTATAAAGATGTTCTAGTTGGTGAAGTTTGGCTTGCATCTGGGCAATCAAATATGGAGTGGCGATTAAATCAATGTGATGATTGTATTGATAATCAAGAAGAAGAAATTAAAAATGCCAATTATAATGATATTAGAATGTTTAATGTTCCTCAGGATCTATGGGGAGATGCAATAAAAAGACAAAAATGGAAAATTACAACTTCGGAAAACGTCGAAGATTTTAGTGCTACTGCTTATTTTTTTGCTAGAAAGTTAAATAAAGAATTGAAAATTCCAATAGGAATAATAAATTCAAGTTGGGGCGGAACTAGAGTTGAAGCATGGACAAGCATACAGAAATTAAAGTCACTTAATCCAACAAAAGAGAAAGAAGATGTTATAGAATCAGATAGTCAATTGTCTAAAAAAATGTCTAAAAAATACAATGATTCAATAGCTGTAGTTAACGATAATCGTTTTGGTTTTAAAACAGTTAAGCTTCCTGATTGGTCTGAGGATGAAGGAGACTGGGAATTAGTTGAAAAAGGTTGGGCAGATCTGGACCTAGATGATAAAGATTTTGTTGATGTTGACTTTGATGATTCTTCATGGAATTTTTGGTCTTCCAAATATAATACCGCAAGAACTGAAGGAAGTTTTGAGGCTTTTTTTAAAGCTGAAGATGAGTTGTTGTCCAATGGGGTCATTTGGTTCAGAGCAAAAGTTTTAATTGATGATATTACTACTGATTATAATTTAATTTTTGATAAGGGAATTGATGATTCGGATCAAACTTTTTTTAATGGAGAACTTGTTGGAAATACTTTCTCATGGAATAGAGATAGAAAATATAAAATTAGAAAAGAGATTTTAAAAAAAGGAGAGAATACTATAGCAATTAGAGTCACAGATTTGGGGGGGCCTGGAGGATTTGGAGGACCTATAACCTTAAAGAATAATTCATCTACCCAAGTACTTCCATTTGAAAAATTTAAATTTAAACACCATGCCTTTTTAACCGCTAGGGAACTAATAGTTGTTCATGGATATACAGATGAGGAATTAGTTCAAAAATCAACAATTTTAAATAAAGAATTATTAAAGGGCATTGATACTAATTCGCCAAACGCATATTCACTTTTGTTTCAAAAAATGATATCTCCTGTTTTGCCTTATGGAATAAAAGGTGCAATATGGTATCAAGGAGAATCTAACGTATCAAATTATGATGAGTACCAAGAGCTTTTTTCAGGAATGATCGAAGATTGGAGAGAAAATTGGGGCTATAATTTCCCATTTTATTATGCTCAGATAGCACCATATATCTATGAAAAAAATGAATTTTCTCAGGGCCTTCGCGATGCACAAAGGAAAACTTTAGAAACAACTGATAAAACAGGGATGGCAGTTCTTATGGATATTGGTGAAGAGAAAGATATTCACCCGCATAATAAAAGAGATGTCGGAGAGAGATTAGCTTTTTTAGCATTGGATAAAGATTATGATTTTGATATAGTTTCTATGGGTCCTTTATATAAGGATCACAAAAATTTCAGAAATTATATTGAAGTTGATTTCACAAATAAAGGATCAGGACTAATTGCTAAAGGAAATTTAAATGGTTTTGAAATAGCTGGAGAAAGGGGTATTTATTATAAAGCTTTTGCCAAGATTGTAGATAATAAAGTAAGGGTTTCATCTAAGAAAGTAACTAATCCAAAACAAGTTAGGTATGGGTGGAAAAACTGGATTGTTGGGACATTATTTAACAGGGAAGGATTACCGGCATCATCTTTTAATTCTTTAGATCCATGAATTTGCAAATCAAAAAAAACCATAAATGACAGGTATTTTCAAAATTATTGAGCTAGACCAATATATATAAGAATTGTAGTTATACATAATATTGCAGATAGTGTTTTAGTATGTTTCCATGGCTTCATTTCTGAATTTATTTCACCTAGACTTGAAACAATTTTTTTATTAGGATAAATTGAAGAGGCCAAATACATAATTAATATGTTTAATAAAAACTCTATTCCCCAAATATGCACAAAATGGATATCAACCTTTAAAATGAAAGTAGTTGTTATATAGAAAATTAAACCAAAAAATAATCCTGCCTTAGCTCCATTTGCAGATATTCCTTTTAAGAAAAACCCAGCTAACATAATAGATGCGATTGGAATAAAAAATATTCCATTTAATTGTTGCAATAATTGATACAAACCATCTGGAGCATTAGCTACCATTGGGGCAGCTATTATTGAAATAATAGCTAAAACACTTGAAGCAATTTTACCAACTAAAACTAACTTAGAATCATTTGAATTATTAGAAATATGTCTTTTATATATATCGACACTAAAGATTGTAGCTGCACTATTTAAAACACTATTAAATGTACTCAGTACTGCTCCCATTACTATAGCAGCAAAAATTCCAACAAAAGTAGCTGGCAAGAGTTTTTTTATCAATTCGGGATAAATCATATCTTGATTGTCATAAAATGAGTCACCGTAGTAGTAAAAGGCAATAACACCGGGGAGCATTATAATTATAGGAATTAAAATCTTAAGAATACCGGCATACAGGAGTCCTTTTTGTGCTTCTACAAGATTTTTTGCTCCGAGAGCCCTTTGTATAATTGTTTGATTCATACTCCAAAAGTATAACTGGTTTATTATTAGACCTGTAAATAAAACTTCAAAAGGCATCACAGAATCTTTTGCGCCGATTACATTAAATTTTTCTGGAGCATGATTATAAAGTTCAATTAATCCAGAAATAGGATTCCCTTCACCAATACTGGTTAATGCAATTAAAGGAATTGAAAGCCCTCCAATTAATAATCCATAACCATTAATAGTATCCGAAATGGCAACTGCTTTTAAACCTCCAAAAACAGCATAAATTGAACCTAGTATACCAACTAAAACAACTGTTAACCACAGGGCACTGTCTTTTGTTATTTTAAGAGTTTCTGAAATATCAAAAATACTTTCCAAATTGATTGCTCCTGTATACAAAACAATTGGAAGTAATGTTACAACAAAAGAAATCATTAAAAAAAGAGCCACTATTGTTCTCGTGCTACTATCAAACCTCTCTTCCAAAAACTGTGGGATAGTTGTTAATCCCATTTTTAGGTATTTTGGAACAAAATATATTGCAGCAGCAACCAAGGCTATAGCAGATGTAACTTCCCAAGCAATTATAATAAAGCCGTTTTTATATGAAGATCCATTCATTCCTATAAGATGTTCAGTAGAAATATTTGTTAACAGCATGGACCCGGCAATTACAATTCCTGTTAAACTTCTTCCCCCAAGAAAATAACCATCTTTTGAACTCAGGTTTTCATTTCTTAGTTTATACCAGGAATAAATTGCAACAAAAGCGGTGAATGAAATGAATGTTAAAGCTATAAACATATTCTTGAAAAATTATTTTTTGGGATCTTATAATATTTCAGATATTTTAACCCTTCTTTTTTCTTGCATAGATTTTTTAGCAGCTAAACCAATTACTAAAGCCATTAATCCATCCTTTCCATCTACTGAAGGTTTTGTATTGCTTTTCAAACATTCAATAAATGATTTCATTTCATTATAATAAGATTCAGAATATCTATCCATGAAAAAGTCCATTGGAAGAGACCCCTGAGAACCTTTTTGATCAAAAAGGTAGAAGTTATCATGTAGTTTATTATCAGATCCACACATTCCTTTTGACCCAAAGACTTCAATTCTTTGATCATATCCATAAGCTGCTTTTCTACTATTATCAATAACTACCATAGCATTATTTTCAAGAGTTAAAGTTATTACTGCAGTATCTATATCACCATTTTTTTCAATTTCAATATCATTAAAAACGACCCCCTTTGCATCTACTTCAACAATTTCTTTTCCACTAATAAATCTTGCCATATCAAAGTCATGAATTGCCATATCAAGGAATAGCCCTCCAGATGTTTTAATATAAGAGATTGGTGGAGGAGAAGGATCGCGACTGGTTATTTTTATAATTTGTATCTCACCAATATTTCCCTTAGAAACTATTTCTTTTACTTTTTTAAAATTTGGATCAAATCGTCTATTGAATGCCAAAAATAAATTTACATTAGTTTCATCTATTACCTTTATGACCTTCCTAACAGTATCTAAAGACAGATCCATTGGCTTTTCACAAAAGATTTGTTTACCTGATTTTGCGGCCATCATTATATGTTCAGCATGGAGATTTGTTGGCGAACATATTACAATGGCTTCAATATCTTTATTATTTACTAGATCCTGATAATTATTGTAAGCATTTGGGATTGAATATTTTTTAGCTAAATTTTCAATATTTGGATTGACATCGGAGACAGCCAACAATTCAATATCACTAAATTTATTTACTAGGTTTTCAAGATGAATACTACCCATTCTTCCTAAGCCAGCAATGCCAAATTTTATTTTTCTCATAGATTAATTTAAACTAGAACTTTCTGGTCCAGTCTTTCGGCCATCTTTCAACAACTACTTTTGTTTGTGTGAAAAATTCGATGGCGTGTCTGCCCTGTCCATGAAGATCTCCAAAAAATGATTCTTTCCAACCAGAAAATGGAAATTGAGCAACAGGTGCGGCTACTCCAATATTTATTCCAATGTTACCTGCCATAGTCTCATTCCTAAATTTTCTTGCTGAAAGACCATCTTTGGTAAAAACACAAGCCATGTTTCCATATTTTCCTTTATTTATAAAATCAATAGCACCCTCTAATTTCTTAAACTCTATTAAATTCATTACGGGACCAAAAATTTCTGTGTTTAAAATCTTTCCATTTAAGGGAAGTCCTTCAAGTATTGTTGGAGCGATGAAATTTCCTTTTTCATATCCTGAAATAGTTTTATTTCTTCCATCAACTAGCAAATTTGAACCTTCTTTAATGCCCTCTTGAATAAGATTTTCAATCCTAATTTTACTTTCTGGACTTATTACAGGACCCATTTCCACATTTTTTTCAAGACCGTAACCAACTTTTCTTTTTTTAACAGAATCAACAAGGGCTTCTTTTAAGAGGCCTTTGTCATCACCGACAGGTATTATTACAGATGCAGCAAGACACCTCTGTCCAGCACAACCATAAACAGAATCAATTATGATTTGAGTTGTTGTTTCAATATCAGCATCTGGCATTATTACCAAAGGATTTTTAGCCCCACCTTGAGCTTGCACTCTTTTCCCGTGTTTGCTTGCCTTGTGATATATATATTTTGCAACTTCTGTAGATCCTACAAAACTTACAGCTTTAACTTTTGAGTTTTCAAGTATTTGGTCCACCGAATCTTTTCCCCCATGAACAATATTTATAAGACCTTTTGGCAAATCAAGATTTTCATCTATTAATTTAAAAATGTACTGCATGGTTAAAGGAACCTTTTCAGAAGGCTTTACAATAAATGAGTTTCCAGTAGCTAAGGCATATGGTAAAAACCAGAATGGAATCATTCCAGGGAAATTAAAAGGAGTAATACATCCACAAACTCCAAGAGGTTGTCTTATCATAAATTCATCAATTCCTGGTGCTATATTTTCTGAAAATTCGGATTGATTCATTACATATGAGCCACAGGCAACCTCAACATTTTCAATTGCTCTTTGAATTTCACCTTCGGATTCTTTAAGTGTTTTTCCGCATTCTGTTGTAATGATTTTTGAAATTTTTAGTCTGTTTTCCTCTAGAAGCATTTTTAGTTTAAAAAGCGGCTGAACTCTTTTCATTGTGGGAATATCCTTCCATTCCAGGTATGCCAGGTGAGCAGATTCTATAGCATCATTCATGTCTTTTGAGGTTGCTTTTCCAAAAGGAACTTTTGCTAAAATTTCTTGATTAGCAGGGTTAAAAACATCTATAAATTCTTTACTATTAGAATTTACCCATTTACCATTCACATAATTTTTTAATTCTTTCATTTATTTATCTATAGTCTGTTTGACCTTAAATATTGTTTCTGCATTTTTTTATCTAATTCATATTTTTTTCTAGCTTTTTTCACATCTTCAGAAATTGAAATTTCAGGTACTGGCACTTCCCACCAAGAATAAGAATAACCATCCAATTTTCTATCTCTAATTGTTTCAACATAAATCACAGTAGTTTGATCATTTTTTTTCGCTTTTGTCAATGCTTGATTAAATTCATCAATTCCATTAGGTCTATAAACTTTTGCTCCCAAACTTTCAGCATTTGTAGCTAGATCAACTGGCAAATAATCTCCCTCAATTTGATCATTTTTTTTATTTCTAAATTTAAAGTGTGTTCCAAAACCTTCTCCTCCAACAGACTCAGATAAGCTTCCAATACTAGCATAGCCATTATTGTTTATGAGAATCATTATTATTTTATAGCCTTCCTGAATAGTTGTAATTAAATCAGATGGAAGCATAAGATACGTTGCATCTCCACACATCACATATATTTCTCTTTTTGGATCTGCCATTTTCGCCCCAAGACCACCAGGAATTTCATACCCCATACATGAGTATCCGTACTCAAGATGAAATCCTTTAGAATTTTTTGTTCTCCATAGTTTATGTAAATCACCTGGCAAGCTACCTGCAGCACAAATTAGGACATCCTTCTCATCAACAAATTTATTTAGCGCACCAACATATTCAGATTGAACCGGATTTTTTTTGTCAATTGGTTTATATGCTGTTTCAACGATAGAGTCCCATTCCCTATTATACGTTTTAATTTTATCAGTATACTTTTTTTTAGTTTTGAAATCTTTTAGTTTTTCAAAGAGAATTTTTAATGTCTCTTTTGCATCTCCCTGCAAGGGAATTCCAGAATTTTTATACGCATCTACTTCAGCAACATTAATATTTATAAAAGAAACATTAGGATTTTGCCATGCAGATTTTGAAGCTGTTACAAAATCACTATATCTAGTTCCAACACCAATAACCAGATCTGAATCTGAAGCTATTTCATTTGCTCCCTTTGTTCCTGTAGCCCCTATTGCTCCTAGATTAAGTTCATGATTATAACTTAATGAACCCTTTCCTGCAAAGGTTTCTGCAACAGGTATACCAGTCAATTCTGCAAATTTTGCTAAAATTTTCTCTGCCTCAGAATAAATTACACCACCTCCTGCAACAATCATAGGATTTTTAGATTTTTTAATAATTTCTACAGCTTTTTCGATCAAATAAGAGTCTGGGGTGTGTCTTGGGACATACCAAATTCTTTTTTCAAACAATTCAGAAGAAAAATCGTGGGCCTCTGTTTGCACATCATGAGGGAGACATAAAGTTACAGAGCCTGTTTCTGAGGGAGATGTTAAAACGCGCATAGACTCTAAAAGACCCGAAGCCAATTGTTCTGGTCTGTTTATTCTGTCCCAATATTTTGAAATGGGTTTAAAACAATCATTTACAGAAATGTCATTAGATGATGAGCTTTCTAATTGTTGCAATAATGGTGATGCAGTTCTTTTAGAGAAAAAATCTCCTGGGAGTAATAGAACGGGTAATCTATTAATAGTTGCTCCTGCAGCTGCAGTTATCATATTAGTAGCTCCTGGACCTATTGAACTCGTACATACAAAAGTTTGTAACCGGTTTTTCATTTTAGCATATGCTGCGGCTGCATGTACCATAGATTGTTCATTTCGGATTTGATAATATTTAAAGTCAGGATTGTTCTTTAATGCTTCTCCTAATCCTGCAACGTTTCCATGACCAAATATCCCAAAACAACCTCCAAAAAATGGGATCTCATGATTATCTCTTTTGGAAAATTGATTTTTTAAAAATTTTATTGTTGCTTGTGCAACTGTAAGTCGTTCGGTTTTCATTTAAAAGCCTCCTTTTTCTTTAATAAAATGAATTATTTCATCATAATATGGAGCAAAATTGCAACACCCTTGTTTGGTCACCAGCCAGGCTCCACATGCATTAGCAAGTCTAAGTGATTTATAGTCATCCCAACCGTTAAGATAGCCATAAATAAAACCTCCAGCAAATGCATCTCCTGCACCTAATACATTTATAACTTCTACTGAGAAACCAGGAACTTTTAGGACTCTACCATCACTGTAATAGGCAATAACACCTTTGGCTCCAGTTTTAACTAGTAGAATTTTAACACCTTCATTTAGAATCATTTTTATTGCATTATTAAGATTCCCAATTATTTGAGGTTGAGTAATTGAGTCATTCTTTATTTTGACCTGATCAGGACTAGTCAAGTTTAGTGACAAAATTTCTTCTTCGGTACCAATAACTACATCAGATAATTTTAAATACCTCCTTAGGACTGAACCAAAATCAAGAATATTATTCCATAAGTTCGCTCTAAAATCAAGATCTAAAAATATAGGAGTTTCATTTTTTTTTGCTTTTTCAGAAATTTTAAAAGCGGTGGTTCTTGATGGTTCAACTGCAAAGGCAGTTCCAGTCATTAAAAATGACCGGTATTTTGAAAAGTCAATGTCTTTGATGTGTTCTGGAGTTATTTTTTTGTCTGGAGCATTATCTCTATAAAAAACAAGAGGAAACTTATCGGGTGGTATTATGCCACAGACCACTGCCGCACTTTTTGTTCCCTCAATAATTTTCAGATGTGTTGTGTCAACTCCCTCCTTCTTAAGTGAGTTTTTTATAAACCCACCAATTGGATCTGGTCCTATAGCGCTTATGATTCCAGTTTTTAAACCTAAACGTTGTGCTCCTACAGAGATATTTACAGGAGGCCCACCTATAGAAGTGCTTAGTTCTTTAATTTCATTAAATTCTGCTCCAATATTATTAGAATATAAATCTATAGAAGCCCTTCCAAATGTTATTAAATCAAAAACCATCTTTATTTTTTCAAGTTATTCATTTTTGAAGTTACTAGAGGTAGGCGAGGGTCTTTTCCTTTCCATGACTCATATATCCATTCATGATCAGAATCGGTAGTATTCAATAGTGATTGGTCTGTTCCAGCTAAAAAATTTAAATAGTAACAGTTGTAACCATGTCCAGCTACGACAGGATGGTATCCTCTAGGGACTAGAATAACATCATTGTTTTGAGCTTTTAGAATTTCATTTAAATTTTCATCTGGCTGATCTTTATCTTTAGTATAGATTTGTTGAATTGCATAAGCTTCTGGTTTCTGAAACTTGTAAAAATATGTTTCATCTTGCTGAGGCTCAAGTAGATTTCTGTTTTCGTCAAAAGTCCTTTTGTCATGTTTATGTGCAGGGAAAGAACTCCAATTTCCTGAAGGGGTATATACTTCTCTAGAGATAATTCGTGAGCAACCAAATCCCGGAGGGATTAGATCATTAAATTGTCTCGTGGCATTATCTCCACCAAAAATAACCGTTGGTGTATTTTCAGGCAGTACAAATTTTGGCTCAAATTTTTCATCTGCTAAACACCATCCATATGCTATATCTAGAATTTCACTTTTAGCTGTCAATGTGAATGTCGTTTCGCGAGGGAGATATAAAGTATGGGCTACTCCACTAAAAACATCTTTTCGGCCATTTTTTGTTTCCCATGCTCCTTTATTACTTTCTACTTTAAAATTTCCACCCAAGAGAACAATACCAATTTCATATTCTTTTGTTTCAAAATCCCATTTTTCTCCTTTTTTCATAAGGCGAGCTTCAAAGTTTAACCAATTCCAATCAGCTTTTTCAGCACTAATTTGCTGATAAATACCTGTTTTTGTTTTTGGTTTTACTAATAGCTTCATTATTAGAGTTTTTAAAAATTAAGTTCATTAGTTAGGTAATCGTATCCTTTTTTTGCACATTCAAATGGATTTGCAATAGAAGGATCTTGTTCAGCTTCAACTACAATCCAACCTTTATAGCTGCTCTTATGAACTATTTTAGCAAGGGATTTCATATCAAGATCTCCATCTCCAGGGACAGTATAAACTCCTAACTTTATTGCTTGTAAAAAACTTAATTTTTCTTTATACACTTTTTCTTTTATTTGTTTTCTGACATCTTTAAAATGGATATGTGCTATACGATCTATATATTTGATTAATGCTTTTTTAGGGTCATCTCCTGCAAACTCAAAATGGCCACAGTCATAGTTTAGTTTTACATAACGCTCATCAGTTTCATTAAGGAGCCTATCTGTCTCTTCAATTGTTTCAACCATAGTGCCCATGTGATGGTGATATGCTAATTTTATCCCATATGTTTCAATGGCCAGTTTACCTAATTCGTTTAATCCTGTAGTTAGTTTTTTCCACTGATCCTTAGTAGCAGGTTTTCTGTCTGATATTGACTTATTATATTCACCATGAATTGTGTTTCCACATTCTGCTCCTCCAACAATTTTAGCTCCAAAAAAATTTAAAAAATCAAGATGTTCTATAAACCTTTTTTTTACCTGATCTATTCCTTTTATTGTAAACTCATAACTAAACCATTGATTACAAATTGATAAACCTCTAATTTCAAGTTGTTTTTTAAGAAGTTCCAAATCATCTTTAGGATATTTGTTACCTACTTCACAACCTTCAAATCCTGCTAATGCCATTTCACTAATGCACTGTTCAAAAGATATGTCCCCTCCAAGTTCTGGCAGATCATCATTTGTCCATCCAATAGGTGCTATTGCAAGTTTTATCATATATTTCTATATGGTTTGATTTTGTCTTTTATACCAAGAATTTTCAGTCATATATAAAAAGGGTTTCAATTTATTGATAATTTATAAAACATTTGGTAAAAAAAAATAAGTCTGTCAGGTCTTATTTTAAAATTTTCTTCATAAACTTTTTTTCAATTAATGGGCAAGAATTGTATTTCCCAAAAATTTTGTAACGCGTTTTAGCTATTATAGTATAAAAAAAGTCAATTAGTTTTATAGGTAAGAACGATAAAATAGAAACAAGGGGTTTTAACTTATTTAATTTTTTTAATATGTATAATACTGCTTTTCCTTTGTATAATTTCTGATTGTCTTTAGTTATTACTATAACAGAATCAAATGGGCTTATGTTCGGGTAATACTTCTTGATAAATGAACTTTGAAAATTTGTGTATCTAAAGTGATCTTCAAGATCATTTTTCAGTGACCACCTTATAAAAAAATTACACAGGACACATATGCCGTCATATATTATGACATTTTTTTTTTGGCTATTCATATAACAATTAATTTAATAAGCTTAATTTTAATGAGTCTAAATAAAAATTATTATTTTGCAGAAATTTTTAAGATAATGAAAAATAATATATTTCTGTTTTTTACTCTAATTGGTTTATTAAATGTATATGCTCAAAGTAAAAAAGAAAAAGACAAAGATGCTATAAAAAAGATGTGTGGTTGTTATGAGGTAACATTTAATTTTTCAGAAACTTTTAATTATTCGGATGATTCAACATATGTTCCTTCAAAAAACAAAATTTCTTATGCGCTAGAATGGATTGATTTGACATATGAAGATAAGAGTAAGTTAGTTCTTCAGCACATACTTCAAATAGGGAAAGGGGAAAAAGTAAATATTATTAAGCATTGGCGTCAAGACTGGATTTATGAAAACACAGATCTTTTGGTTTTTGCGCATAATAAAAAATGGAAAAAAAATAAACTTGAACCTATTAGTGTAGATGGACAATGGACGCAAAAGGTTTATCAAGTTGATGATAGCCCCCGATATGAAGGTTCTGCAACCTGGATTCACGTTGACGGGAAAAGTTTTTGGGAAAACACAACTGATGCTCCCCTGCCAAGAAGAGAATATACCAAAAGGAATGATTATAACGTAATAAATAGAGGGAACCGTGTTGAAATTACTAGAGACGGATGGTTGCATGATCAGGATAACAAAAAAATAATAAGAGCTGATGAGGGAGATGATATTTTGCTTGCTAGAGAGATAGGATTTAACATATATAATAAAGTAGACAATGATAGGTGTCAATTTGCTGTAAAATGGTGGAAAGAAAATTTTGAAAAATGGAAGATTGTTAGAGAAGAATGGGGGAAAGTATTTGATTCTAATACCATTGTTCATATAAGATCAAAAGTAGATGATAAACACTTGCATGAATATTTACTTTCAAAAGATTATTCAAATAAAGAAAGTATTGCCGGGATTATAAAAAAGTTTTTGAAATAAAGAATTCTTATATAGGTAAGAAATGAACTTTCTAAATAACAATTTCCATCTCCGATTCCAATTAACAATAAATTTATAAGAATGAGAAAAATAATTTTTGTTTTATTCCTATTTTCATTTTTTTTGAGTTGTGTTGATCAGTCAAAAAAAAGTAATGAAATTAATTTGTATAGTCAAAGACATTATAATGTTGACAAAATACAGTACAAAAATTTTGAGGAATTAACAGGAATTAAGATCAATGTCATTAAAGCAAATGCTGATGAGCTTATTGAAAGAATGAAAAATGAAGGCAAGAATAGTCCAGCTGATTTGTTTATTACTGTTGATGTAGGTAAATTATTTCAAGCTTCTGAAATGGGCTTGCTTCAAAAAATTAGTATTCCATCACTAAGTGAAAAAGTTAGTAAAGATTTAATGGACAAAAATGGATTTTGGATTCCAATTACTTATAGATCTAGAATAATTGTTTATAGTAACGAAAGGGTTGATGTTAGTGAGTTAAGCACTTATGAAGATTTAGCTAATGAGAAATGGAAAGGTAGAATTTTGGTTAGATCTTCTTCAAATGCATATAATCAAGCACTTATGTCTTCCATAGTTGCAAATCTTGGATCGAAAGTTTCAACAAACTGGTCTGAGGGGATGGTCAAAAATTTTGCTAGAGATCCTAAAGGTAGTGATAGAGACCAAGTTAAGGCAATTGCAGCTGGGCAAGGAGATGTTGCAATTGTTAATTCTTACTATATTGGATTATTACTTTCTTCAGAAAAGGAAGAAGAAATAAATGCAGGGAAATCTGTTTCCGTATTTTTTCCAAATCAATCCCCAGATGAAAGAGGGAGTCATATAAATGTTTCAGGGGTAGGATTAGCAAAAAATTCTCCGAATAAAGAAAATGCTATTAAATTGATTAATTACTTAATCAGTGAAGAGGCCCAAAAAAATTATGTGAGTAATAGCTTTGAATATTCTGTGAATCCAAA
>JAYYYF010000026.1:0-5686 GCA_036340635.1 Bacteroidota bacterium
TTGAAGAAAAAACTGTCTTTTCTCTGGAAGTCGAACTTCAAATCGGGTTAAATTAATAATTTGGTCATCGACCTCCACTTGCGAAAAGTCCGGATTATAAGTAAGGTCAAGAATCATTCCACTTCCTATACTTAGTTTCGCGTCTCCTCCAATATCAAAGGAGGAAATCTTTTTTTGATCTTCAAAGTTTTTTCCAATTAATCCACTGGTATAAGGGATTAAAAAAATTGGGGCTTTTGACTTTCCTAGTGGTTCTTCAAAAATTAGATCTCCCATGAAAGCCAGACTTGCTCTACTCAAATTCCTAGGTATTTTTGACCAACTAGATACTATATTTTTTCCGATGTCTGTTTTGTAAATATTTATTCTCCATTTAGATGCCTTGTCGTCATATCTTAGACTTGAAAGTGGAATCTTTAATTCAGTTACTAGAAAGTTTTTATTTATGGATACTTCACCTTCCCATTTTACATCCCACGAAAAACTAAAATCTCTACCTCTATTTGTGCTGTTTCCGCCGTTTGAAATAAGACCTTCCCGTCTTACACCCTCGGCTGATATGCCAAAAAGGAAAGCATTTGTTCCATCATTAAATGTATCAAGTACAAGAGTCATTGAATCATTGTTTCTAGAGCTCCAATCCCTCTTGAGAGATGACACAACATATTGGTCATCTTGAAAATCTGAAACTATGAGAACATATAAATTTTCGTTATTGTATAAAACTTTAAATTTGGTTTGATCTGGTGCCCTTATCGAATCAAGAGGGAAATATTGCCAAAAATTAGAATTAAAACTGGACTTACTCCATTCAGATTCATTCGCTACACCGTCAACTTCTATATCAGTGTCAATAAAAACAGCATTGGCAGATTGTCCAAAAGCCACTTGTGATATATATGATAAAAACAGTAAGAAAAGTTTTTTAATTTCTTGGATTTTGGATGCAAATATAGTGATATTAGTTATTAAAAATTTATCTTTAAATTACTACATATTATGAGATACACAAATTCACGCTATGAATAACAGATTTTTCGAAAAATTGAAAAAATTTAAAAAATCAAATGGTATTCTTATAATATTTATTTTACTTTTTATTTTCATCATTTCATTCGGAATCTCTAAAACCAGATTTTTAACTAACGGTAGTGAATCAAATTATAATATATATCCAATTTCAATTCCAAACAAAGTTCTCTTTGCAGGAGAAGAAATAAAACTAGATCAGGATGATTTAATTGAAAGGATGGATAAAGAGTTTCTTGTTAATACCTATTGGCAGTCTAATACAATTCTACTTATTAAAAGAGCAAATAAGTTTTTTCCTCAAATAGAAAAAATTCTCATTGATGAAGATGTTCCTACAGATTTTAAGTATTTAGCATTAATCGAAAGTGGTTTGCAAAATGTAACCTCACCAAGAGGAGCAAAAGGTTTCTGGCAGATTATGAAAACAACAGGGAAAGAATATGGATTAGAGATAAATAGTAATGTTGACGAAAGATACAATTTAAATTTGTCTACTAGATTAGCTTGTAAATATTTAAAGAGAGCTAAGGATAAGTTTGGTTCTTGGACTCTTGCTGCAGCTGCTTATAATAGGGGGTTTAATGGAGTTCAAAATAAAATAATGAATCAAAATCAAACTAAATATGAAAATATTTTATTTGGAGACGAAACAAAAAGATATGTATTTAGAATTATTGCTTTAAAAAATATTATTGAATCTCCTGAAAGTTTTGGTTTTCATATAAAAAAGGAACAGATGTATAAACCAGTTAAGTACAAAGAAATAAAAATTGATATTCCTATAAGTAACATAACTGACTTTTCGGAGGATTTAGGATTAAGTTATAAAAATTTTAAAATTCATAATCCATGGTTGCTAGAAAATCATCTAAATAATAGATCAAGAAAGGTTTATACAATATTAATTCCTTCCGAGTAAGTTAAATTTTTTTAATTTGATTTTTTAATAATTTAATTTGCTCTCCCAACATGTTGTGCTTGTCTGATTTTTTTGCCTCAGTGATCAAAATTGTAGCCTCCCTTTTTCTTCTTTTTTGAATTAAAATTCCTGCAAGACTTAGTTTTGCCATGGCCAGATCCGTACTCATTGATAATCCATAAGATAAAGCTTTCCTAAAAGATTTTTCAGCTTGAGTTAGATTTTTTTGAGATTCTATAATTCCATATAGGTAATGATAATAGCCTATTTGCTTTTTGACAAGTATTTTTTCAGGATTCTTAATTCTGTCTAACCATTTTTTAGTTCCAATAAAATCCTGCTTTCTTAATTTTAGAAATGAAAAAAAAATATATTCGTTTTTAAAATAAAGGAGAATTAAGAAAAAGGACAGAAATAAATAAAAAATTCCATTTCCAATAAAATCCTCATAAAATTGATAAAAACTTAAAACGATTAGAACTATTGAGAGTAATATTTTAATATTTTTTGGTATCATTTTTATTTTAAATTTAGTAAAAGAATTTTAATTAATTTTATGCTATTGCTCATACTAAAACTTATTGTATATTTGGAAAATTTTAATCCTCTTAAGTTTTACATTTAAATGAAGAGAACTTTCCAGCCATCGAAAAGAAAACGAAAAAATAAACACGGATTTAGAGAAAGGATGTCAACCGCAAGCGGTAGGGCTATTATCTCCAATAGGAGAGCAAAAGGAAGAAAAAAAGTATCTGTCTCATCTGAACCTAGGCATAAAAAGTGAATAAATTTAATTTAAATTGTAGAGGTGTTTCTTTGAATAAGGTTGCACCTTTTTTATTTTTATAAATATATATGCCTAAAAGAAAAGATTTAAAAAAAATTTTAATAATAGGTTCTGGACCTATAATAATTGGACAAGCTTGTGAGTTTGATTATTCAGGAAGCCAAGCTTTACGATCACTAAGAGAAGATGGAATAGAAACTTTTCTAATTAATTCAAATCCTGCTACTATCATGACTGACCCTGCCATGGCAGATCATATTTTCTTAAAACCATTAAATACTAAATCAATAATTGATGTTTTGTCAGAAAACAAGATAGATGCTGTCCTCCCGACTATGGGTGGTCAAACTGCCTTAAATTTGTGTATAGAGGCTGATGAAAAGGGTATTTGGGATGACTTTGGAGTTGAAATAATTGGAGTTGATATTGAGGCAATTAACATTACAGAAGACAGACAAAGATTTAAAGAATTATTAAAAAAAATTAATATTCCTGTGGCACCAGCCGAAACAGCAAATTCTTTTTTAAAGGGAAAAGAAATTGCGCAAAATTTTGGATTTCCGTTAGTTATTAGACCCTCCTTTACTCTTGGAGGAACAGGCGCATCGTTTGTTCATAATTCTAAAAATTTTGATGAATTACTAACAAGAGGATTAGAAGCTTCTCCAATTCATGAGGTTTTAATCGACAAAGCTTTGCTTGGATGGAAAGAGTATGAATTAGAATTATTGAGGGATAAAAATGACAATGTTGTAATAATATGCTCTATAGAAAATATGGATCCAATGGGGATTCACACTGGTGATTCTATCACTGTTGCACCGACCATGACTTTATCAGATAGCACATTTCAAAGAATGAGAGATATGGCTATAAAAATGATGAGAAATATCGGTGATTTTGCTGGAGGTTGCAATGTTCAATTTGCGGTTAGTCCAGATGCAAAAGAAGAAATTATCGCGATTGAGATAAATCCAAGAGTATCTAGATCCTCAGCACTAGCATCAAAAGCGTCTGGATATCCAATTGCCAAAATAGCTGCGAAACTTGCCATCGGGTACACATTAGACGAAGTTGATAATCAAATCACAAAATCTACATCTGCATTGTTTGAACCATCTGTTGATTATGTGATTGTAAAAATACCGCGTTGGAATTTTGATAAATTTGAAGGATCAGATAGGGTTCTTGGGTTGCAAATGAAATCAGTAGGAGAAGTTATGGGCATTGGACGCTCTTTTCAGGAGGCTCTTCATAAGGCAACTCAATCTCTAGAAATAAAAAGAAACGGTCTAGGAGCAGACGGAAAGGGATATAAAGATTATAGTACGATAGTAGATAAACTCACTAATGCAAGCTGGGACAGAGTTTTTGTTATTTATGACGCTATTCAGCTAGGAATCTCTCTATCAAAAATTCATGATATAACAAAAATTGATATGTGGTTCTTAAAACAATTTGAAGAATTAAATGATTTAGAACAAAAAATATCAACTTATAATGTCAAAAATATTACTAAAGATTTACTTCTTGAAGCCAAGCAAAAAGGTTTTGCTGATAGACAAATTGCTTACATGCTTGATTGTGTTGAAAGTGAAGTATATAACTTAAGGGAAAAGTTTAATATTAATAGAGTTTACAAATTGGTGGATACTTGTGCCGCTGAATTTCAGGCTAAAACGCCTTATTACTACTCTACTTTTGAAGCAGAAATGAAAACAAGCGAAAAAATTCCT
This sequence comes from Bacteroidota bacterium, assembly GCA_036340635.1. Classification (GTDB taxonomy): domain Bacteria; phylum Bacteroidota; class Bacteroidia; order Flavobacteriales; family Flavobacteriaceae. The sequence continues at coordinate 4,475 of JAYYYF010000026.1, forward strand.
TTTGTTGACAATGAAAGCAAGGCGTCAAACAAAAATAAAATTATTGTTCTAGGCTCAGGCCCTAACAGAATCGGTCAGGGCATTGAATTTGACTACTGTTGTGTTCATGGAGTTATGGCTGCATCTGAGTGTGGTTATGAAACAATTATGATAAATTGTAACCCAGAGACAGTTTCTACGGATTTTGATATTGCGGATAAATTATATTTCGAACCTGTCTTTTGGGAACACATTTACGATATAATTCAGCACGAAAAACCTGAGGGTGTGATTGTCCAATTAGGAGGACAAACAGCACTTAAACTTGCAGAAAAACTCGACAGGTATGGAATTAAAATTATAGGAACCAGTTTTAAATCTTTAGATTTAGCAGAAGACAGAGGGAGTTTTTCAAATCTATTAAAAAATAATGAGATACCGTATCCGGACTTTGGTGTAGCTGAAAATGCTGAACAAGCGATTGAACTTTCTAAAAAATTAAATTTTCCAATTCTTGTAAGACCTTCATATGTCCTTGGTGGACAAGGAATGAAGATCGTTATTAATAAAGATGAGCTAGAAGCACATGTAGTAGATCTTCTGAGAAAGATACCAAACAATAAATTGCTACTCGATCATTACTTAGATGGCGCAATTGAAGCAGAAGCAGATGCCATTTCAGATGGCGACTCTGTGCATATAATTGGTATCATGGAGCATATCGAACCGTGTGGTATTCATTCTGGTGACTCGAATGCTACCCTTCCTGTTTTTAACATTGGTGAATATGTTCTCCAACAAATAAAAGATCATACACTAAAAATTGCAAAAGCCTTAAAAACAGTTGGTTTAATAAACATCCAATTTGCAATTAAAAACGACAAAGTGTACGTAATTGAAGCTAATCCAAGAGCTTCGCGCACAGTTCCATTTATTGCCAAAGCTTATAATGAACCGTATGTTAATTACGCTACTAAAGTAATGTTAAAAAAAAATAAACTAAAAGACTTTAAGTTTGATCCCAAATTAGAGGGATACGCAATAAAACAACCTGTTTTTTCATTTAATAAATTCCCAAGCGTGAATAAACAACTTGGTCCTGAAATGAAAAGTACTGGAGAAAGTATTCTTTTTATAAAAAATCTAAAAGACGACGATTTTTACAACTTGTATTCCAGAAGAAAAATGTACTTAACCAAATAATTTAAACTTGATAAAAGAAAAAAATAGAAA
>JAYYYF010000027.1:0-36852 GCA_036340635.1 Bacteroidota bacterium
GATGGACTGACCTCTGGTGTACCGGTTGTTCCGCCAGGAGCATCGCCGGGTAGCTATGTCGGGAAGGGATAAGTGCTGAAAGCATATAAGTACGAAGCCCACCACAAGATGAGATTTCTTTTAAGGGTCGTTGGAGACTACGACGTTGATAGGTCACAGGTGTATAGGCAGTAATGTCTTAGCCGAGTGATACTAATTACCCATAGGCCTATTGTAGGACTTTTTCTTTTAATATTTTTTAAAATTCGATTTTTTCAATGTGTTGACTTATTGATTTAAGGTGGTTATAGCGATGGGGCTCACCTCTTCCCTTTCCGAACAGAGAAGTTAAGCCCATCCGCGCAGATGGTACTACCATTTGGTGGGAGAGTATGTCACTGCCTTCCTTGAGGCCCCATAGTAATATGGGGCCTTTTTTAATTTTTTCTAAAATTAATAGGAATGGAATAGGTTATTGTATAATTAAACCCTCCTCCCCAATTATTTTCATCAGTTTTTTTATTAAACCCTGGGATATAAAGATTGTCAAAGTTTTTAGGAGAGACATGATTTATTAACCTATTTAATCTGAAACTAAAACCTAAATAAAAATTTGAGATTATTTTAACTTTTATTCCAGCAACAAATTCAAGCCATCTAGCTTCAAGACCTGATTTTTCTCCTATTTCATATCCTTCTTCGGTTGATTCTTCCTCCCAATAGTGATGTTTAGAATAAATATCATATTCATTTATAGTTTGTTTATGAAAACTGTTTCCAAGTCTAATACCAAGATATATATTGTTATTCATTCCTTTCCAATTTTCATACATATTGTAATCAACCCCCAATTTTAAATAACTTCCTGAAGATGTAAAATTTATATTTTCAGATTGAATATTCTTTTTTTCTGTTCCAATTTCAATGGCAGCATATAAGTCTTTTAAGAAACCTAGGTCTCCAACCAATTCTATGCCTCGATAATCATCCTTGTCAATATTGGATAAAATAGGTTTTGAAAGGTCTATTCCAAATCTAATAGTATATGTTTTGTTGTTGTTTCTATTAATAGAATCTACAGCATTTTTATCTATATCATTCTCTTGGGGAAATAAAGATGAGGAGAATAAAAAACAATTAATAATAAATAGCCAAATGTGAATTATTTTCATCTAAAATGGTGTCTTTTAATTTTATAATTTGTTCAATCCATGGATTATTTGTGTTGACTAGTATAGCAGGTGGGTCATTTAAGATATAATTTGATTTAAAACCACAGGCTCGATTAATATACGAGTCATATCTTGTATGAATTAAGTGTATTGTATCATTGTTTTGGTTTTCACTTCCAGCATTTATTATGAATTCAAACTTTGAAAAATTTGAATTCTTTTTTAAAGGAATTGCAATAGAATCACCGGAAAAAATATCCAAAGTATCTTCTCTTTCTAACCCTTTGATTAATAGATTTTCAACAGGTTTTTTTGAATTTTTGTTTACCTTATCATAAAATGAAAGAATAATTCTAGGAGTTCCTATTTCACTTTCTATACATATATCATCTTTTTCACATGAAATTACTATGTATACTAATAAACATAGAAATAATCTAAACTTGAATTTCATTTTTTTAAATCTTTTCTAAAAGTACAACATTTTCAATATGTTGAGTTTGCGGAAACATATCTATAGCTTTTGACTTTGCAAGTTTATAATTAAACTTTAAAAGTTTCAAGTCTCTAGCTTGAGTTGAACTATTACAACTCACATAAACAATTTTATCAGGATTCAATTCAACTAATTTGTTAGTAATTTTTTGATTCATTCCTTCCCTAGGAGGATCAACTATTATAACATTTGCTTTGCCGTTTCTTTTTATAAAATCTTTATTAAAAATTTTTTCCACATCGCCTAATTCAAAAAAAACATTTTTTATTTTATTTTTGATTGCATTTTCTTTTGCTGATTCAATAGCATCAGATATTGAATCAATCCCAATTACTTTTTTGCAATGTTTGGCTAAGAAAATAGCAATAGTTCCTGTACCCGTATAAAGATCATAAACGATTTCAGATTTCTTTAAGGAGGCAAACCGAAGAACAATTTTATATAATTCAATTATTTGATTTGAATTTGTTTGGAAAAACGATTTTGCATTAATTTTAAATTCAAGGTCATCAATTTTTTCAAGTATATGATCTGAGCCATAGTAGCAAATTATTTGCTGATCGTATATTGAATCATTCCCTTTTGAATTAATACAATAAAGCAGTGATTTTATTTCAGGAAACTTTTTAATTAAAAAATCCATTAATTTTACCCTCTTAATTTTATCTTCTTTATAAAACTGGATTAAAACCATTAGTCCTGTTGATGATGTTCTTATCATAAGGCTTCGTAAAAAACCATTTTGTGATCTGTAATCAAAAAATTTAAGATTATTTTCTATTCCAAATTTTCGAATTGAATTTCGAATTGAATTAGATGGGTCTTTTTGGAGATAACATTTTCTTATATCAACAACTTTATTCCATGTGCCTGATTTATGCAAGCCCAATCCCTTCTTTATTATGTTTTGATTTTTTTTTTCTATTTCTTCTTTTGTAAGCCATCTTTGCTCAGAAAAAGAAAATTCCATTTTATTTCTGTAGAAGTAGATTTCTTTTGCTTTTTTAATGTGACTTATTTTAGGAATCTCCATTTCAGAGATATATTTTAAATTATGAATAATTTGTTTTTGTTTATAATTAAGTTGGGCTTCATAGCTTAGATTTTGTAATTTACATCCACCACATAATCCAAAATGTTCACATTTTGGAGTTATGCGATTTTTTGAGGGTTCTAAAATCTGAACTTTATGACCCTCAAAATAATTTTTCTTTTTTCTTTTTATTTTTAAACTGACTAAATCCCCGGGGACTGTTCCTTCAACAAAAATAACTTTTCCGGATTTGTCTTTGCAAATCCCCTTTCCTTTAGAGGATATATCAACTACTTCAAGATTTTCTAGAAAAATTTCTTTATTTTTTTTGGACATAGTTTTATTTCCTTGCAATTTATCTAGCTATCAATAGAATTATGCTTTTTTGACGGCATTTTTATTAACAGATATTTAATTTTGCATTTATGTTGTAAATTATATAACCTTTGTTACAAATTTGAGAAATAAATTGAATTACAAATATTATTTAGATCTTGAAAAAAAATATGGCGCCAATGATTACAATCCTTTGCCGGTTGTTTTATCTAAAGGCAAAGGGGTTTTTCTTTGGGATGTAGACGGTAATAAATATTATGATTTTTTGTCGGCATATTCTGCTGTGAATCAGGGTCATTGTCATCCAAGGATCGTTAAGGTTTTAAAAGATCAGGCCTCAAAACTCACATTAACTTCTAGAGCTTTTTATAACAATAAACTGGGGGAGTATATGGAGTTTGTGACTAAACTTTTTGGCTATGAACGTTTGCTTCCAATGAACACTGGAGCCGAGGGAGTTGAAACAGCAATTAAAATAGCTCGGAAGTGGGGCCATACTGTTAAAGGAATCCCAAATGATTTGTCAAAAATTGTTGTCTGTGAAGGTAATTTTCATGGAAGAACTACAACAATTATTTCTTTTTCTAGTGATAAAGGGTCTAAAGAATTTTTTGGACCTCATACTAAAGGATTTGTAACTGTTCCATTTGATGATCTTGATGCTCTTGAAAAGATTTTTGATCAAGATGTCAATATTGCTGGTTTTTTGGTAGAGCCCATTCAAGGGGAAGCAGGAGTTATTGTACCTAAAGAGGGATATTTGGAAGGAATTAGAAAACTTTGTTCAAAATATAATATTCTTTTTATTGCTGATGAGATCCAAACAGGCATAGGGAGAACAGGTGAATTATTAGCTACTGATTATGAGGATTCAAAACCAGATATATTAATTCTTGGTAAAGCTCTCTCTGGGGGAACACTTCCCGTTTCAGCGGTTCTTTGCAATTCTAAAATAATGAATGTAATTAAACCAGGACAACATGGGAGCACTTTCGGTGGCAACCCTTTAGGATCAGCAATTGCAAAAATGGCACTTGAAATAATTTTAGACGAAAAATTAGCAGAAAATGCTAAGAAACTAGGGGTAATTTTTAGAGAAAAAATTGACGAATACATAAAAAGTAGTGACTTAATTAGTTTGGTAAGAGGTAAAGGACTTTTAAATGCAATAGTGGTAAAGAATATGAAAAGAAAGGGCATAAGCGCATGGAATATATGTTTAAAATTGAAAGAAAAGGGCCTTTTAGCTAAACCCACGCATGGAAATATTATACGTTTTGCACCTCCTTTAATAATTAATGAAAAGGAATTAGATCATTGTATTAAAATCATAATAAATACATTAATGGAATTCGAATAATAATTTGTTAGATTAAATTATTTATTCTTTACATTTGCCGAAATTTTAGTTGAGCCAATGAATATTTACTTTGACAATGCAGCAACAACACCTTTAAGAATTGAAGTTATAGATTCGATAAATGATTGCATGAAAAAGTATTATGGGAACTCTTCATCTTCACATAGTTTTGGAAGGGCCAATAAATCATTGTTAGAAAATGCTAGGAAATCAATAGCTTCTATGATTAATGCTACTGAAGATGAAATCATTTTCACATCAGGAGGGAGCGAATCAAATAATTCAATTTTAAGATCTTGTGTTAGGGAATTGGGAGTAAAGACTATAATCTCATCTACTATTGAGCATCATGCAGTTCTAAATGTGCTTGATTTATTAAAAAGTGAGGGGATAAATATTAAATATGTTAAACTGGATAAATTTGGAGAAGTTGATTTTTCGGATTTGGAGGAACTTCTTAGATCTAATGATGGCGTTAAACTAGTTAGTTTGATGTATATTAATAATGAAATTGGAAACTTATTGGATATTGATAAAGTAACAAGATTATGTGAGCTTTATAATAGTTATTTTCATACTGATTCTGTTCAAGCAATGGGGCATTTTAAAATTAATTTAAAATCTAAGCCAATTCATTTTTTATCTGCTTCGGCTCATAAATTTCATGGTCCGAAAGGGATTGGGTTTAGTTTTATTAGAAAAGGCATAGCCTTAAAACCTTTTATAATTGGTGGTCCCCAAGAAAGAGGAATGAGGGCTGGAACTGAAGCTGTTGACAGAATTGTTGGAATGCAAAAAGCCTTAGAAATATCATATGAGAACCATCAAAAAGAAAAAGAACATATATTAGGTTTAAAAAAATATTTTATAAAAAGGATTAGGAACTTCTTCCCAGAAGCTCATTTTAATGGTCACTCAGAAAATTTGAAGAAGAGTTCATTTAAGATTGTAAATGTTGCTATACCAATAAATTCTTCAAAAAGTGATTTAATTGATTTTCATCTTGATTTAAAAGGGATTGCTTGCTCTAAAGGTAGTGCTTGTCAGTCAGGTTCTTCCAAAGGATCACACGTATTAAAAGAAATTAAAAAGGGCAATGATTTATTAGATAAGATGCCCTCTTTAAGATTTTCATTTTCATTTTTGAATACAAAAAAAGAGATTGATTATTTAATTAAAACTTTAACAGATTTAAAGTAGGTTAGATTTCACGATTAGTATAAGGAAATTTTCTTCCTATTTTTTTAAGAAGATCATAAACTATTTCTTCTGTATTTTTGCCATTTTTCCTACCTATAGACTGAACATATTTCCAAAGAAGCTTCCCTTTTTCTTTGTCACTCAATTTAAATGTTATTGATCCATAAAGGTCTTTACCTAAAAGATTCTTAATCCAATCATAAGGATTATCGTTTACATCTTCTGAAATCAAAATATTTAAGTTAAGACTTCCAATAATGACCCCATCAACATTCAAAATTTCACAAAGTTCTTTTGTAGAAAGCTGTGGGATTCTTTCAAAATTTATATTTTTTGTATTTAAAATTTTATTCGTCAAATTAATATCTTGAAATTCAATAGTTAGTTTTTTATTATTCTTTTTGTTATTAAAAAAATAGAATATTGCTTCTTGAACCTTAAAGCCTTCGTGCTTTGAAAGATCTATTAATGTTTTTTCAGAAATGTTTTCAAATGATTCTGAGGCAGGTTCTAAAAAAGCTTGAAATGGAAGTATAGCTAGAGTTTTGTGACTTTCAGTTAAGTTTTTAAAATCAGGATGTTGAAAGATTTGTTTTTGCCCCCATGAATTTATGAATATAATCATCATAATACTAAAAAAAAAATTATTAATCATATGCTCTATAAAAACTTGTTATAAAAGTTGATTCATTTCCTACATTATCAATAATTTTTAGTTTTAGATCATGTTTTCCTGATTTAAATTTCAGGTCTTCAAAATTGTATGTTAAATTTTTATTTTTGGGCTCATACTCAAATAGAACCCATTTTCCATTAATTTCACCTTTATAGGATTTTATTCCAGACAAATCATCTTCAATTTTTACTTTTAGAAATTGAATTTTACTCAGCCACTGATTTTTTTTAAAATTTACAGGCTTAATTGTTGGAGGTATAGAATCTTTTACTAAAAAAAAAGTTCCTGTTTGATTTGATTTAGTTTTAAAAACAGAATCTTTTAGTCTTGTTGGGAAATATTCTATTTTCTTTTTTTCATTTAATCTTGCTATAAAAGATTGTCTCGTTGATGTTGAGTCAAGATTTTTAACTCTAAATTCTATATTAAAATTGTTTTTAAATGGATGAAAATCTGGACTTATTTTAATTGAATCATTATTATTGTAAATATCCAATATTACTGGGTAATGAAAAGTATTCTTGTTTAAATGAACAGTTTGTTTTTTGAATTTGAAAAAATATTCATTTTCAGGCAAAATTAATTCTCCTTCTTCTATGATTGAATCAAAAGACATTTTTTTTCTACCTTTTATTTTCATCTCAACTTTTGACATGTTTTTTTTGTAGTCGGAAATTTCTATTAGCAAATCATATGATTTATTTTCTTCGATTATAAATTTCCCATTTTTTTTGTTTGTCTCGATGAAGCTAAAAATAGAATTATTTGGGTTAAATAATTTTTGAATCCTTAGCTTTTCGTTTTTATATGTTTTATAGTCTATAAGTAGATTAATATATTGAGAGTCATCAAATTTTATACTACTATACGTGTAATTTGAAATTATTTCTCCATTTAGAAAAGCTTTTATACTATAAATTCCATTTTTATTAAATTGACTTAAATCTTGATAATCATACATTTGTAATCCTATACCAATTTTTCCTGAGGTATAAATTGTTGGTGTTTTGTAAAGCCCAGCATGAATTTTTTTTAATTCAACATTTTGAGTCAATACATCAGAACCATGAATATCCTCATGGAATAAAAATAATTCTTGAATTACCGGTTTTTTTGTGTCTATGACATCTAGTTTAAAAATCATCGGATTAAGAGGCATTTGATTTTTTGTGTCTCTAATTTCAAAGTGTAGGTGAGGACCAGATGATCCACCAGTATTTCCAGAGAAGCCAATGATTTCTGCTTTTGAAACGATCAATTCACCTTTCGGGAATTTTTCAATTACATATGATTCTTCTTCATATTGAGCATTTTTAATGTAGGATTCAATTTTTGGAGAAAATTTCTTTAGGTGCGCATAAACACTAGTTGTTCCATTTGGATGGTCAATATAAATTGCTTTGCCATATCCCGAAGTAGCAACTTTTATTCTACTTATTGTCCCTTCTAGTACACTTCTAACCTTTAACCCTTGCTTTCCTTTAGTTTTTATATCTAATCCTGTGTGAAAATGACTAGTTCTTAATTCACCAAATGTTCCAGATATTGCAAGAGGAATATCTAGAGGAGGGATTAATTCGCTTTGTTTTTGTTGACTGAATAGTATGCTGATCGAAAATAAAAGAAAGATTATTTTGATTGCCCAGGACTTGATTTTCATTCGATAATAAAGGTACAAATTTATTATTTTATTTATAATTTCATTTTTATAATGATCTATATTATACTATTTTATCAATAGTATTTAAACTAATACTTTTAAAAAATATTACTATAATTGCTTAACTTTGTTCTACAAGTTTAAATGATTTAAAATGTCTGATTCACTTAAAGGGTTTGATATTTTGGAAGAAAAAATTGTTAGTTTGCTGAACAAACTAAAGGACAATCATTTACTTATTAATCAATTGAAAACCCAAAACATTTCTTTAAAAGATAAGTTAGACGAATTTGAAAAAGGTGTTTCAGAAATCAAATTAGAAAATGAATCATTAAAGATGATGAATTCTTTGTTAGGAGGAAAGGAAAACAAATTATTAACAAAAAGAAAAATAAATAATTTATTAAAGGACGTTGATTTTTGCATTAACGAACTTTCAGATTTTGAAAATCAAGAATGAGTGAAAAAATAAAGATAAAGTTAACAATAGCAGATAGGGTATATCCATTAACTATTTTTCCCGAACAAGAAGCTTCTCTTCGTTCTTCAGCTCTAAAAATTCAGGAGATGATAAAAAAATTAGAACAAGATTATGCTGTTAGAGATAAACAAGATGTTCTTGCCATGTGCTCTCTTCAGTATGCTGCTCAGCTTGAACAAACCCTTCAAAGCAAGGCATCAAAGGAAGGATCGTCTAATAAAGTTCAGGAACTTATAGAATTAATTGATCTTCATTTATCAAATTATTAAAAAATTTAATATTTTTAGGGTAAATAGCCTGTATTGGTTTTTTGATAAACTCAACAAAGTTTTCAATTAGAGGGGTGAGTTTTGGTTGTAAAAGCAGGCCATCTTTGAATGGATCCTTGATCAGTCATGTAGCCTCAAACGTTTTTTTATGGAGTTTATACAAAGCTTCAATTGATACAGGCTTTTGTTTTCCTTTATGTTTATAAAAAAATGTTTGATTCAAGGTCTTTTTTAAAGCTTATGTAAATTTAAGTTTATAAAAGACTGTTATCAACCAAAACATTATTGCATAGTTATTTTAACTAGGAAGAAGAAAAGAACTAATAATTAGATATGAAAAACCGGCACAAATTCCACCCGCAATTGGTGCAAATACGGGAATCCAAGAGTAATTCCAATCTGCTTTTTTGTTTTTTCTTGGAAGTAATTGATACATTGTTCTTGGGCCAAAATCTCGAGCAGGATTTATTGCATAACCTGTAGTCCCACCCAAAGAAATTCCTATTACCCACACTAAGATTCCAACAGGCAAGGCATCTAAAGCACCCAATCCAAAATTTTCAGTTACAAGTCCTTCAATCTTTATATTTGGACTTGCTATAAAAAAGACACCAAAGACTAATACAAAAGTTCCCAAAAACTCACTGAAGAAATTATTTTTAAAGTTTCTTATTGATGGTCCAGTACAAAAAGTTCCTCTTACAATATCTTCATCTTTAGTTTGCCGATAATGATCAATATATGTTATATATGTGAGCCAACTGCCAAACATAGCTCCTAAAACTTGAGCTGTTAAATACCCAGGAACCAATGCCCATGAAAATTTGTTTGCAACAGCTAGACCTATTGTAACAGCAGGGTTTAAATGACCTCCACTAAATTGACCGGCAACAAAAACACCAACAAAAACAGAAAATCCCCATGCAATGGTAATCAATACCCATGGACTTTGTTTTTCGGCATTCGTGCTTTTCAAATTAACATTAGCCACAACACCTGTGCCTAGAAGTAAAAGTAGAGTAGTTCCAATAAATTCAGCCAAATAAATACTTAATGTCATACCATATAATTTTTTAAGATTTTTTCAAATTTACTCAATTGTGATTTAATCCATGCTCTATTCTTTTTTAAATTCTCAGCCATAATCTCAGCAGCCAGAGGTGCTATTTTTTTTGTTTCTTCTGCATCGAGAAATAGGCAACGTAACCTTCTAGCTAGAACATCTTCAAGATTGATTGCCATTTCATTTTTAACTGCCCATATAATTTGATTTTTTGTAATGAAAAACTTTTTAGATAATGATTTATATGAATTTTCAGGATCCAAAGCTATAATTTCATCTATATCTGATCCGTAAACATGCATATCATCATTCCAATTAACCTTATCATCGTAACCGTGTATATGAAGATTCTGAGTATTAGATTTTATTTCTTGAAGCCCTCCTACGTGTATGGCTGTATTTATAGTATCTTCTCCTATTTTCCTATAAGTTGTCCATTTACCACCAAGTATGCTTATTAATCCACTAGTACTTACAGTTACTTTATGATGTCTTGAAATCTCTTTTGTTTTTATTGATTTATTTTCTTCTGCTGCTAAGGGACGTAGACCGGCAAAAACACTTTTAATGTCATTCAGTTTGGGTTTTTTGGACATATAATTTGATGCATTTTTAAGTATAAAATTAATTTCTTCTTTTTTAGGAATAGGTTCATCTAAAGTATTGTCAACTGGAACATCAGTTGTTCCAAGAATCACATAATTGTTCCATGGAACTGCAAATAAAACTCTTCCATCACTAGTTTGAGGAATCATTATTGCATGTTCTCCTTTAAGAAATTCTTTCTCTAAAACAATATGAACTCCTTGGCTTGGCCGAATTTTTTTTTCACTTTTGGGTTGATCCATTTTTGCAATCTCATCAGAAAAAACACCAGTAGCGTTTATTATAACTTTAGATTTGAGGGAATAACTCTTTCCAGATAAGACGTCTTGTGCTTCAACACCTTCAACAAGCCCATTTTTTTTCAAAATATTTGTTACAGCCATATAGTTTATGACTTTTCCAGATTGATCTTCAATTGACTGAGCAAGACTTATTGCCATTCTAGAGTCATCGAATTGTCCATCATGATAAATTATTCCGCCTCGTAAATCTTTTTGATTTACATTTGGTATTAATTCCAAAGTTTCTTCTTTACTTAATATTGTTGATGGGCCTAGACCTAAACCACCTGCCATCATATCATAAATTTTGAGACCTAATCCATAGAAAGGACTACTCCACCAGTCATAAGAAGGAATAACAAAACTTAAATCTTTTACCAAATGCGGGGCATTTTTTCTCATTACACCCCTTTCCTTTAAGGCTTCAATGACTAAGGAAATGTCCCCATTTTGCAGGTAGCGAACTCCTCCGTGAACAAGTTTTGTGCTTCTGGATGAAGTTCCTTTTGAAAAATCATATTTTTCAATCAACAATGTTTTATATCCTCTATTTGCTGAATCCAATGCAGTACCAAGACCACTAGCACCGCCTCCTATGACAATTATATCCCAAGTTAGTTTTGAAGAATTAAGAAAATCAATATTCTTGCTTCTATCCATTTTTATGATAAAACTTTAGGGACCCTTTTTTCCCACATACTTATGATTTTATTATTTTGATCAGAAGGTTTTGAAATGAAAGTTTGATCTTCTTGCCACATATTATTTATTGAATTAATTGACGGCCAAAAACCAGTAGCTAAACCAGAAAAAAATGCTGCCCCGAGAGCAGTTGTTTCAGTGATTTTTGGTCGAACGACACTTGTATTTAATAAATTGGCCTGTATTTGCATTAATAAATTGTTTTTGCTTGCTCCGCCATCAACTTTTAGCGAATGAAATTTCGTATCAGCATCTTTTTCCATTTCGAGTATAATATCTCTTGACCTCAGTGCAATTGATTCAAGAGCTGCTCTTGCAATGTGACCTTTTTTTGTACCTCTGGTTATACCCATTATAGCTCCAGTTGCATGTGGATCCCAAAAAGGGGCGCCTAAGCCAGATAGTGCTGGAATAAAAGTTACACCGCCATTGTTTTTAACAGTTTTTGCTAATTGCTCAATTTCAGGAGCAGATTTTACAATATTTAATTGATCTCTCAACCACTGAACCAATGCTCCTGCAATAAATACACTTCCCTCAATAGCATATGTAGTTTCGTTTTTAATGGTCCATGCAATAGTTGTTAGCATTTTATTTTTTGACATCACTGGATTTTTACCTGTATTCATAATGCAAAAGCATCCTGTCCCATAAGTATTTTTAACATCTCCTGGATTAACACACATTTGGCCAAATAAAGCTGCTTGTTGATCTCCAGCTATTCCTCCAATTGGAATTTCATATCCGAGATAAGATTTATTTGTTATTCCAATTATTTCAGAAGAATTAGAAACATTTGGGAGCATTGCTTTTGGAACTTCTAATATTTTAAGTAATTCTTCATCCCATTTTTTTTCATGAATATTATACAGCAATGTCCGACTTGCATTTGAAGTATCTGTAACATGGACTTTTCCAGAGGTAAGATTCCAAATAAGCCACGTGTCAATAGTTCCAAAAATTATATCACCATTTTCACCTTTTTTTCTAAAGTTAGGATCTAGATCTAGGATCCATTTAATTTTAGTTCCAGAAAAGTATGCATCAAGAATTAATCCAGTCTTGTTTTGAAAAATTTTATCCTTACCAATTTTTTCAAGGTCTTCACATATATTTGCTGTTCTCCTATCTTGCCATACAATAGCATTAAAAATTGGTTTTCCAGTTTTTTTATCCCACAGGACTGTAGTTTCCCTTTGATTTGTTATCCCTATTGAGTCAATTTCTTCGATTTGTATATTTCCTAATTTTATAACATCTCTTATTGCTTTTAACTGAGTTTCCCATATCTCAATTGGATCATGTTCAACCCATCCTTCTTTTGGGAAGAATTGTTTAAATTCATGTTGTGCTATTGCACATTGATTACCAAATTTATCAAACAAAACAGCCCTTGAACTTGTTGTCCCAGCATCTATTGATAGAACATAATTTTTCATTTTCAGAATTTTATTTCCTTAAATATAAGCTATTTTTAAGTTAAGTTTTTAAAGATTGAAATCACCATAACTTAGGTCTTAAATTTTTGACTTTATCTAAATTTTGATAAATTTATGGCAGATAAAATCTATTTATGACGCGTGATATAAAGTATTTACTTGCATATACAGCTCCTATCTCTGCTATTATAGGATTATACTTTCAAGGACTATTCTTTTATTCAACTGTGATCTATGCATATATAATGATCCCTATACTTGAATTGATTATAAACAACCAAAAAGATGATGATGATTTTAATGAAAGTGAAAAAGAAAGTAGATTAAAAAATAGATTTTTTGATCTAATGCTATATTTTAATTTACCATTAACTTTTGGTGTTTTAGGCTGGGGTTTTAGTATTATATCATTTCACTCATTAGAAACATATGAGGTAATCGGTTTAACAATTTCCTTAGGTATAGTTCTGAGTTCTAATGGAATAAATGTTGCTCATGAACTTGGACATAGAAATAATATTTTAGAAAAGACTCTTTCAAAACTGTTATTAATACCCTCATTATACATGCATTTTTTTATAGAACACAATTTTGGGCATCATAAAAATGTTGCAACTGAGGAAGATCCTGCTACTGCTAAAAAAAACCAAAGTCTGTACTCTTTTTGGATAACCTCTGTTATTGGTCAGTATCTCAGTGCTTGGAGGATTCAGTTGAAACTCTTAAAACAAAATAACAGTTCCTTTTTTTCAATTAAAAACGACATGCTTTTTTATACTTTTTTCCAATTATTATACCTATTAGTATTGTACAATCTTTTTGGCATATTTACTTTATTTATTGCCGTATTAGTTGGGGTTATTTCGTTTTTACTATTGGAAACTATTAATTACATTGAACATTATGGATTGTTGCGAAAAAAAATTAATGGCAGGTACGAAAAAGTTCAGACTATTCATTCGTGGAATTCTAATCATTTTGTAGGTAGGATTGTACTTTATGAGTTAACAAGACACAGCGATCATCATTATAGAACTTCTAAAAAATATCAAATCCTTGAAAACAAAAAGGAGAGTCCGCAGTTGCCTTTTGGTTATCCTACTTCTATGCTTATATCAATGATCCCTCCATTGTGGTATAGATTGATGAATCCAAGGTTAGCATAGTTGAAAAAGGAAATAATGATTTCTAAGGATAAGTACTGGAAAATAAATCTGAAATATCTCATAATATTATTGAGTATCTGGTTTCTAGTTTCATTTGGATTTGGAATTCTATTTGTAGATATTTTAAATCAAATTAAGATAGGAGGTTTTAAACTCGGCTTTTGGTTTGCTCAGCAAGGGGCTATCTATGTTTTTGTTATTTTAATTTTTGTTTATGTCTTTCTTATGAACAGATTAGATAAAAAGTTTAAAGAGAAAAATTAATGGATCTTCAATTTTGGATATGGACTGCTGTTGGAATTAGTTTCTCTATTTATATTGGTATAGCTATCTGGTCAAGGGCTTCTTCAACCAGTGAGTTTTATGTTGCTGGGACTGGAGTTTCCCCTATTGCGAATGGAATGGCTACTGCTGCGGATTGGATGTCAGCCGCATCATTTATTTCTATGGCAGGACTAATTTCATTTATGGGATATGATGGTTCAGTTTATCTAATGGGTTGGACAGGAGGTTATGTCCTTTTGGCTTTACTTTTAGCTCCTTATTTAAGAAAATTTGGAAAATTTACTGTTCCTGATTTTATAGGTGACAGATATTATTCAAATATTGCTAGAGCAGTAGCAGTTTTTTGTGCTTTAATAGTTTCTTTTACATATATAGCTGGACAAATGAGAGGAGTTGGAGTAGTTTTTTCAAGATATCTTGAGGTAGATATCAATACAGGGGTTTATATAGGAATGGCAATTGTTCTTTTTTATGCTGTTCTTGGAGGAATGAAGGGCATAACTTATACTCAAGTAGCTCAGTATTGTGTTTTAATTTTCGCATACATGTTGCCTGCCATTTTTATTTCATTTATGATGACAGGAAATATAGTTCCACAAATTGGATTTGGTTCAGAAGGACAAGATGGAGTTTATTTACTAGATAAACTTGATGGTTTACATAGAGAACTTGGATTTACAGAATACACTTCAGGAGAAAAATCAACCTTAGATTTACTTTTTATAATGTCTGCACTTATGGTAGGAACTGCAGGATTGCCTCATGTTATAGTTAGATTTTTTACTGTTAAAAAAGTTAGTGATGCTAGAAAATCAGCAGGCTGGGCTCTTTTATTTATCGCAGTACTATATACAACAGCCCCTGCTGTTGCAGTTTTTTCAAGAACAAATTTTATACAAACAATAAATAATCGAATTTATTCCAATCTACCTGATTGGTTTGATAAATGGGAAAGTACTGGTTTGATAAAATTTGATGATAAAAATCAGGATGGAATTGTAAAATATGTAGCAGATTCAAGATTAAATGAGTTAACTGTCGACGCTGATATAATGACCCTTGCAAATCCTGAGATTGCCCAACTTCCTAATTGGGTCATAGGAATTATGGCTGCTGGTGCCTTAGCTGCTGCATTATCAACTGCAGCAGGTCTACTCCTTGTTATTTCTTCTTCAGTTTCTCATGATTTAATTAAAAGAATTATAAACCCCTCGGTAAGTGAAAAGAACGAATTGATAGCAGCAAGGGTATCAGCTTTTGGAGCAGTTATAATGGCAGGATATTTTGGAATTAATCCTCCGGGTTTTGTTGCAGCAACAGTTGCATTGGCCTTTGGACTTGCAGCAGCATCATTTTTTCCAGCAATTGTACTTGGGATTTTTTACAAGCGAATGAACAAGGAGGGGGTTATTTCAGGTATGATTGTAGGTATTTTACTTATGCTTTTCTATATGACCAAATTTAAATTTGGTTGGTTTGGTGGAGGAACTGAATCTGATTGGTGGTTTGGAATTTCTCCTGAGGGATTTGGAACAGTTGCTATGATAACGAATTTTTTGGTATCATTTATTGTTTCAAAATATACTAAAGCCCCCCCAGCCAATATTAGTAAATTAGTGGAAGATATTAGGGTACCTAATATGAATGATTCCTAGTAAAAGATTATTATAATTTATATGAATTGTCAGTTAAAAAAAATAATATTTTTTGTATCCCTTTTATTTGTCAATTATTTTATGGGTCAAGATGTGTTTATACAAGGAGGAGGAACTCTAAATGATTGGGCTAACCTATCTAGATATAAGGCGGAAAATAACAAATTATACAATTCTAGTGATGAAGTGAAAGTTATTTTTATGGGTAACTCGATTACAGAAAGTTGGTCACATTTTGACCCAGACTTCTTCTTAACAAATTCTTACATCAATAGAGGTATAAGTGGACAAACAACACCTCAAATGCTAATAAGGTTCAAACCAGATGTTGTTAATCTTAAACCCAAGGTAGTTGTTATTCTTGCAGGGATTAATGATATAGCAGGTAATACAGGTCCAATGGAAATACAAAATATAGCAGAAAATATTCAATCAATGGCTGAAATTTCAAAACTAAATGGAATAAAAGTTTTAATATGTTCAGTTTTACCCGCTATAGATTTCCCTTGGGCACCAGGTATAGAGCCTTCTAAAAAAGTATTGGAACTTAATAAACTACTGGAGAGTTATTGCAGAAAAAATAAAATTATTTATGTAGATTACTATTCGTCTATGGTTGATAATAAAGGAGGGCTTAAAGTTCCTGAATATACTTCTTCTGATGATTTAGTTCATCCAAACGAGAAAGGATATGAGGTCATGAAAAGTATAATTAAAGATTCGCTAAAAGAGGTTTTAAAATAGATTGAAAAGTATTTATTTATTCTTATATAGGAGAGACGAGGAAACAATTTTTTTAATAATTTCAGGATCTGCAATTGGTTCAATCATATTTCCTCTTTTTTTCTTTTTTGCTGAAAGGTGAATTTCTTTAAATCCGTTTTTTATAAAAAGAGCACAATTTTTTTCATTAATACCACCACCAGGCATTATAATTATTTTATCGTTAGCTTTATCCTTAAGTTTTAAAAGCATATCTAATCCTTTTTCTGCTGTTACTTGTTGACCTGAAGTAAGTATCCTGTCAAACCCAATTTCTGTTAGTATTTTCATTGATTTAACAGGATTTTTCACTATGTCAAATGCTCTATGGAAAGTTAGATCCAATGGTTTCATGAGTTTTACTAATTTTTCTAAAATACTAATTGGAAGATCATTTTCTTTATTTAACATTCCAATAACAAATCCATTAACAGGTAGAGATTTAATTTTTTTAATTTGTTTTTCTATTAATCTTATTTCATCTGAGGTGTAGATAAAATCACCTATCCTAGGACGAACAAGAATATTAATTGGTATCGTTGATGTAGAGATTGCAGAAATTAATAATTCTTTAGAAGGAGTTATTCCATCATTAATTAAATCTTCACATAACTCAATTCTATTCCCTCCATATTTGACTGCATTTTTAATTGAATGAATAGAGCTACAACAGATTTCTATTGTCATAAATTAAATTTAATAATTAAAATATAATTCACATTAAATATGTAATACTACTTTCTATTTATGTTTCATATATTTGCAACTAGTTCTTTGGAGATTTTAATTAGACATTACAGGCTTTATGAGAGAAGCTGACATATCTTATCGGGTTCCAGGAACGTTTGAGGAGCAACGCTTTGAGAAACTTCACAATGTTGTTTTTGATTCTCCTGAACAGGCTTCGAAAATAGTAGCTAAAGAAATTGCTGACCTAATTAAAAAAAAGAATTCCATTGGCAAAAAATGTGTTTTGGGATTGTCAACAGGGTCATCACCAATTAGTGTTTATAAGGAACTTATAAGACTTTATAAAAATGATGGTTTGACTTTCAGAAATGTCATCACTTTTAATCTTGATGAATATTGTGACATTGAAAAGAATGATCTGAATAGCTATCATTTTTATATGTATGAAAATCTTTTTAATAAAATTGACATTTTGGATCAAAACATTAATATTCCTAAATCTAATCTTGACAAGAAATCTATGCGCTCATATTGTGCAAAATATGAGAAGAAAATAATTGATTTAGGAGGAATTGATTTACAGTTGTTAGGAATTGGACGGACTGGGCACATAGGATTCAATGAACCTGGCTCTCATATAAACTCTCAAACACGATTTGTTAGTTTGGATCATATTACTCGCTCTGATGCTGCAAGGGCTTTCAATGGAATTGAAAATGTTCCTGAAAGAGCTATTACCATGGGAATTAAGACAATTTTGGATGCAAAAAGAATCCTACTTCTGGCATGGGGAATAAATAAAAGTGAAATTGTCCAAAAAACTATTGAAGGTGAAGTTTCATCAATTCTACCAGCAACATATTTACAAAATCACAATAATTCTACAATCATTATTGACTATGAGGCGGCTTCATTTTTGACCAGAATTAATACTCCGTGGTTAATTAAAAGCTGTGAATGGGATGAACCCCTAAAATCAAAAGCTATAAGTTGGCTTTGTAAGAAAACAAATAAATCTATTTTAAAACTTACAGAGGAAGATTATAATAGAAATGGAATGTCTGAGTTACTTGCAATTGAAGGAAATTATTATAATTTGAATATAAAAATGTTCAACCATTTTCAAAACAAGATTACAGGCTGGCCAGGAGGTAAACCAAATTCTGATGATAGTAAAAGACCTGAAAGGTCAAAGCCATCAAAAAAAAAGTGTTTAATTTTCAGTCCCCATCCAGATGATGATGTAATTTCTATGGGAGGCACTTTTGATAGGTTAGTTACTCAAGGTCACGAAGTACATGTTGCATATCAAACTTCCGGTAATCTTGCAGTTTCCGATCAAGATGCTTTAAAGCATATAGAAGTGATCTCAGATTTAAAAGAGGATACACAAAAAATTTACAATCAACTCAAAAAAGAAATAACCAATAAAGATAGTTCCTCTATTGATTCCCATCAGCTGAGACAATTAAAAGGATTTATAAGAAAAAGAGAATCTCTTGCAGCAACTAGATATATTGGAATACCAGATAAAAACGTACATTTTTTAAATCTCCCCTTTTATGAAACAGGCATGGCGCGTAAATTATCACCAACTGATTCAGATAGAAAAATATTAATTTCACTTATTGAAAAAATAAAACCTCATCAGATATATGCAGCCGGTGATTTGGCAGATCCTCATGGAACTCATCGCATTTGCTTAAATTTAATTTACGATGCTTTAGAAGAATTAAAATCTAAACCATTTATGAAAAATTGTTGGGTATGGCTTTACAGAGGGGCCTGGCAGGAATGGGAAGTTCATGAGATTGACATGGCTGTACCTATGAGTCCTGAACAGGTATTGAAAAAAAGAAAATCAATATTTATGCATCAATCTCAGAAAGATGGAGCGATGTTTGTAGGAGATGACACCAGAGAGTTTTGGATCAGAGCAGAAGAAAGAAATAAAAATAGTGCAGAGATATATAAAAAAATGGGTTTAGCAGATTATCAGGCTATGGAATTTTTTAAGCGCCTTTTTTTCTAGGCCCAATAATGAAATAATTTAATTTGAATTCTTTTTAAGAATTTTTCTCATTGTTGGAGATGAAACAAACCATAACAAAAATCCTAAATACCTATGAGCCTTTCGTATAGTTAAAGAAACATTACTACTAAATCCCATACTATAAAAAGTGATTTTTTTTACTATTAAATAACCTTTTGCCTTCTGCCTTTAGAAGTTTTATTGTAGCGAAGGGGAGACTTGAACTCCCGACCTCCGGGTTATGAATCCGACGCTCTAACCACCTGAGCTACCTCGCCTATGTGCGAAAGTATAAAATTATATTTTTTGATTCATTAGAAAAATTTAAAAAAAATAAATATAAATGGTATCAAATAAACTTTTTTAATATATTACACACTTAATAGTATTATATGTCCAAACAAATTTCATATACTTTAGAGTTTAGTTTTCATGCTTCGCCTCAACTCTTATTCCAATATTTATCAACTCCTTCTGGGCTATCTGAGTGGTTTGCTGATAATGTGAATTCTAGAGGTGAAAATTTTACTTTTATATGGGATGATGGTGAAGAGCATGCAAGAATGATTTCAAAAAAACCAAATCAGCAGGTTCGTTTTCAGTGGATAAATGATGATAATGATCAGAAAGAAAATTTTTTTGAATTCAATATTGAAGTTCATGACATAACTAAAGATGTTTCTTTACTAGTAACAGATTTTTGTCCAGAAGATGAAGTAGAAGAATCGAAAATGCTTTGGGAAAATTTGGTATCAGATTTGAAACAAGTTTTAGGTTCTACTTAGAACAATTTCTTAACAAATTAATTTTCATATGGGTTTTCTGGTGAGTTTGACCATATAAGATAATTCCCACCTAATGCCTCCATTTGTTCTTTCCAAAGTAATTTTGGTGTTTTTTCAAAAATTTTAGAAGAATATGGATTGTTTTTTAAAACCCAAGATTTTGATTCTATCTCATCATCTAGTTGCATTGATGACCAGCCTGAATAACCTAAAAAAAATCTTATGTCTTTTGTTTTTAATTTTTGTTTATTAATTAAATGGATTATTCTTTCAAAATTACCACCCCAATAAAGATCTTTTTCTATTAAAACACTATCTGGTATTAAATGACCAGCCTTATGGATAAAAAATAAATTATCCTGTTCAACAGGGCCGCCATAATATAAAGGGAAATCATATTTTATATTGTCAGTTATATCATTTATAGAATAGTTCAGAGGTTTATTAATAATAAAGCCAAAGGAACCATTTTCATTATAGTCTACCAAAATAATTATCGATCTATGAAAATTATGATCACCAACAATAGAGGGCTCGGCAATAAGTAAACATCCTGGATTCAAAATGAATTTTAATTAAAGATGTAAATCTAAATACTTTTTTGGAGAGATAAAAAAAGCTTCCTTAAGGAAGCTTTTTTAGTATTTTTAATTTAACAAAGTTAGTTTACCGAACTTGAAAGTTCTGAACCGGCTTTAAACTTAACTACATTTTTTGCAGCAATTTTTATAGTTGCACCAGTTTGAGGATTTCTTCCATCACGTGCTGCTCTTCTAGATACAGACCAAGATCCAAATCCTACAAGAGAAACACGACCGCCTCCCTTAAGCGTACTACTAACGCCACCAACCATAGCTTCTAGAGCTTTTTTTGCTGCGGCTTTTGATATACCAGCACCAGCTGCCATAGCGTCTATTAATTCTGATTTATTCATAATTTATAAATTAAAGTTATTTCTATATAACAAATGTATGTTCTTATGCTATAACTCCAAGATAAAAAGCCCGAAATACCTGTTATTGTTAATAAATTTAAGCTTTTGTTAATAATAATGCTGGTTCTAAAGCTATTTTACATAAATATTGTGGTCAAAAGTGTATCCATTAAGCAAATCCTTATCCTGCATGCGTTTCTTATTAGGAAGTTGAATTTGTTTGCAAACAAGAAAACCTTGATCATGTGATATTAATATTCTTTTGTTTTTAATAATCAATGTATTTGATTTGTGTGAACTCTTGCAAATAATCGAATCAGAATCAAAAATTTTCATAACCATTGATTTTTTTTGACCCTTCAATAGCACCCATGCGCCTGGGAATGGATTTAAACCCCTTATCATTAATTTAATTTCATCAAGACTTTTGTTTAGGTTTATATGTGAGTTCTCAGTATTAATTTTTGGAGCCAATTTGATATTGTTTTTCAATTTTTGCGGTTTTGCCGTTATTTGATTTTTGGATAGTTTAATAATTGTTTCACAAATTAACTTGCTACCTTCTAATGAAAGTTTATCATGAAGACTACCAGCAGTTTCATTTTCAGAAATTGATATCTTTTTCTGTAGAAGAATATCACCGGAATCAATCTTGTCATTTATATAGAAGGTCGTAACCCCGGTATATTTTTCGTTATTTATTATAGACCAATTTATGGGTGCAGCACCCCTATAATTTGGCAACAATGAAGCATGTAGGTTAATGCTTCCCATGACAGGTATCTCCCAAATTTTTTTGGGAATCATCCTAAAAGCTACAACAATAATAAAATCCGGTTTCAGAGATCGAACTTTATCTACAAAATGATCATCCTTCATGTTTTTTGGCTGAAATAAATCTATTTTATTTTCAACTGAAAACTTTTTAATTTCAGAGGATCTAATTTTTTTACCCCTTCCAGCCCGCTTATCTATTGCTGTGACAACTGCAAGAATTTCAAAATTTTGTTCTAAAAGCTTTTTCAAACAAACAACTGCAAATAATGGGGTACCAAAAAAAATTATTCTTTTTTTTAACATGATTAAAAATTGATAAAATGATTTAATTTGAGATATTTAATAATTTCTAAAACACGATTTTCAAGAATGTCTGGTCGAATTTCAAATAGTGGAATCTTATATTCTTTGTACATTTTTTTGATGTAGTTGTAGATTAAAACAGACTGTTCATAAGTTTCTTTTCGTTCACTATCATTTTTGTATATATCTTTCCATGGTGGTAAAATAAAAGCCATATCGTATGGATAATCCTCAAGATTAATTTCTAAACTATCATGAGATTTTTTAATGTAATTAAGATAGGCAAATATATCATGAAGACCTCTGTCAAAGAAAATAACAGGGTTATTTTTTGTTAAATATAAATTAGATGATTCCATATATTGTTTTTTTCTTTTCTTTAGAAGGATTTTACTAAATTCTATAGGTTTATCTACAAAATAATTTTCTATTCCTTTTAATCTACCAAGTCTTATTATTTCCCTTGAAATTTCTTCAAAACAGTGAAATCCTTTTTTAATTAACAAATTGATTATATCAGTCTTACCAGAACATGGACCACCAGTTATGGCTATCTTATGATTATTTTTTTTCTTTTCCTCCAAAGGATTTTGATTTATCTTTGTATAAAATTACTTTCTTAATGTCTTTAAAAGGGAATAATGACGAATTTTATTCCAGGTTTCACGAACAATTAAAAAAATCTCAACCTTGGCCTGGGAGATATATGTTTAAATTTATTTTAAAATCAAATCATCCAGATTTTAACAAGTTAAAAGATTTTTTCAAAAAATTTAAAAAAAAAATATCTGTTAGATCTTCATCGAAAGAAAATTATATCAGTATAACTATAACGGTTTCTCTTATTTCTTCTGATGAAGTAATTTTAATTTATAAAAAAATTTCTGAGATTAAAGGAATAATAGTGATTTAATAAAATGCTAAGATTTTAAATAAATTCTATGAATTTTATTAATTTGCGTTAGAAACCAACCTTCCTTGCATAATCAAAAAGATAATTTAATGGGAGATTCATTAGAGTACAATACCAAACGGTCAAAGCTTGTTATTCCTGAATATGGCAGACACATTCAGCGAATGGTTGATCAGTTATTAAATTCAAAAAACAGAGAAGATCGAAATAAGATAGCTAAAGCTATCATTGGTGTGATGGGAAACTTAAACCCACATCTAAGGGACGTCACAGATTTTCAACATAAATTATGGGATCAACTTTATATAATGTCTGATTTCAAGTTAGATGTCGATAGTCCTTATGAAAAGCCGTCAAAGAATATTCTTGAAGAAAAACCAGATAAGTTGTTATATCCCCAAACTAATCCAAAATATAGATTTTATGGGAATAATATAACTCGAATGATAAATGTAGCAAAAGATTGGGAGGAGGGGCAGCTAAAGGATGCTTTAGTATATACGATTGCAAATCATATGAAAAAATGTTTTCTTAATTGGAACAAGGATACTGTTGAAGATAATTTAATTTTTGAGCACTTGGATGAGCTTTCAGAAGGTAAATTAAAAATTAATTCTGAACTTCTGCCTTTGACCGAGTCCTCGGAATTTCTTAAAGCACGATCAAAGAATGGGAATGGTCCTAAAAGTAATTCAAAGCACAGAAAGAGAAATAATCGTAAAAGGTATTAATACATTCTATGTCAAGTTTTAAAATAGAAGGAGGCCATAGCTTGAAAGGGGAAATCACTCCTCAGGGAGCCAAAAATGAAGCACTACAAGTTGTTTGCTCTGTTCTTCTAACATCTGAAAAAGTAACCTTAACAAATGTTCCGGACATACTTGACGTTAATAGACTCATAAGTATATTGAAAAACATTGGGGTTAAAGTAAGAAGAAATAAACCGGGTGAATATCAATTCCAAGCAAAAACAATTGACAAGGATTCTTTAGATTCTTCTGAATTTAAAGAAAAAGCAAAAGGACTCAGGGGTTCGGTAATGCTTGTTGGACCTTTACTTACTCGTTTTGGGAAGGGATGTATTCCAAGACCGGGAGGAGATAAAATTGGAAGGAGAAGACTTGACACTCATTTTGAAGGGTTAAAATTACTTGGAGCCAATTTTAGTTACGATAAAGACGATCATTTTTTTGTAGTCGAAGCAGAAAAGCTTCATGGAACGGATATATTACTCGATGAGGCTTCAGTGACTGGGACTGCAAATATTTTGATGGCTGCAGTTTTGGCAGAAGGCAGAACTACTATTTACAATGCTGCTTGTGAACCTTATATTCAGCAGTTGTGTAAGATGCTTCTTAAAATGGGGGCAAAGATTGATGGTGTGGGATCTAATTATTTAGTTATTGAAGGAGTTGACAAATTAAATGGTGTCAAACACGATATTATGCCTGACATAATTGAAATAGGTAGTTGGATTGGTCTAGCTGTTATGACTAAAAGTGAGATAACAATAAAAAATGTAGGTTGGAATTACTTAGGGCAAATACCTTCTGTTTTTTCTCGTTTAGGTATAGAAATAGAACGCAAAGGGAGTGATCTTTTCATTCCAATTCATTCTAAAGGTTATGAAATCCAAAATTATATTGATGGTTCTATTATGACTATTTCTGATGCTCCATGGCCCGGTTTTACTCCAGATTTGTTAAGTATAATTGTTGTAATAGCAACTCAAGCAAAAGGGAGTATATTGGTGCATCAAAAAATGTTCGAGAGCCGTTTATTTTTTGTCGATAAGTTAATTGACATGGGTGCTAAAATAATTTTATGCGATCCTCACCGGGCAACAATTATTGGTCATGATTTTAAATCTCAATTAAAAGGAACCGTAATGACATCACCTGATATAAGGGCTGGGATAGCTCTATTGATTGCAGCTCTTTCAGCTAAGGGGACAAGCATTATAAATAACATAGAGCAAATTGATCGAGGATATGAAAAGATAGATCTTCGATTAAAATCAATAGGCGCCAAAATAGAAAGAATATAGTACACCAATTTCCTTTTGACATCAATTACAAGATTATTTTAAATAATGTTTTTCAAATTTTCATTTCTGGTATATGAATCTGTTTTACCATATTCTCCAAAAATTTCATGTAATTTATTATATCTGTAATTGAAAATCCCCTCTAGTTTTTTCTTTATAATAATTTGATGCAATAATTTTCCAAAAATCCCATAAGGAACTCTATAGTCAACAATATCTTCCATTTCTATTCCATTTTCTATCTTACGAATAAAGTGTTTATGATGCCAAAAGGAATATGGTCCAAAGCGCTGTTCATCAACAAAAAAAGTTCCCTTTCTAACATTTGTAATTTCAGTTATCCAATTCATTTTAATTCCTAAAATAGGACTAACAGTATACTTTATAATTTGACCTGGGTAAATAGATCTTTTATCTGCATCAATAATTTTAAATTTCATGTAATCAGGCGTAATAACAGATAGATTTTTTGGGTCAGAAAAGAAATCCCAAGCCTTAGAAACAGAAATTGGCAATGATTGTTTTTTATGTATTTGAAAAAAATTCATTCAAATAAATTGAAAATTTTGTAAATCTATTTTCTTAAATTAGTGACAAAATAAACAAATTTTATCATGAAAAAATTAAACTTAATGTTACATAAAAATTTTTTATTCTCTATTTTTTTCTTCATAATCCCTATAATAGGTTTGTCTCAGGTAAAGACACCTCAGCCCAGTCCTGCTTCTAAATTGATTCAAACTGTTGGTCTTACAGAAATAACAGTTGAGTTTTCAAGGCCTTCAGTGAAAGGAAGAGAAATTATGGGTGGACTTGTTCCTTACGGGGAAATTTGGAGAACAGGAGCGAATAAAAATACCAAGATTACTTTTTCTGACCCTGTTAAATTGAATGGTCAAAATATTGAAAAGGGATCATATGCTATTTATACCAGGCCGGGTGAAGATATGTGGGAAGTTTTTTTCTATAAAAAAAATGATAATTGGGGTCTGCCAAAGAACTGGGATGTGTCTGAAATAGCAGTGGCTTTAGAAGTTCCTGTTACAAATCTTAACAATTCAGTTGAAACTTTTAGTATATGGATTTCAAATCTTTCTAATAATGGAGCTAAGCTTAATATAGCATGGGAAAAAACAAGAATAACTGTAAATGTTGAAGTTCCGACAGTAGAGAAAGCTACATCTAGCATAAATGAAGTGTTAAAAAATAATCCAAAAGCAGGAGATTATTATAATGCTGCCCGTTATTTTTTGGAAGAAAATCAAGATTTAAATTTGGCAAAAAAATGGATTGCTAAGGCCATTGAAATGGAAGATAGTCATTACTGGATATTTCGTTATCAAGCATTAATTCTTGCTGATTTGGGTGAGATAGATAATGCAATTGAAGCTGCGAAAAAATCCCTTGAATTAGCACAGGAAAATGGAAATAATGATTATGTTCGAATGAACAACAAGTCAATTTTAGAGTGGAAATCCATGTACTAGCCATTAGCTCTTAAATATTTTATTGAGAACAAAAATTCAAATAAAATTGATATAACAATTGTTAGTGTTGCCCCTATTATGTTAAGCCAAAGATATCCTACTATATCCACATAGTAAATTGAGATCACAAGGATTTCAGATATTATTGCTCCTATAAAAATAGCTTTTCCATTGATATATTTTATAAAAAAAGCTGTCAAAAAAACTCCTAAGACAGTACCATAAAAAATTGATCCAATAATATTTACATATTCTATAAGATTTTCAAATAGATTTCCAACTGTTGCAAATAATATTGCAATTAGACCCCATAATAAAACAAATCCTTTTGCAACATTTACATAATGCTTTTCATTAAGATTTGGAAAACCTCTTTTATAGAAGTCAATAACTGAGGTTGTCGCTAGGGCATTTAGCTCAGAAGCAGTTGAGCTCATTGCAGCTGAAAGGATAACTGCAATCAATAAGCCTATCAATCCAGTTGGCAAGTACTTTAAGATGTAAAATATGAAGACGTAATCCTTGTCATTGCTCTCAACTGATGGCAAAGCTTTTTCTATCAAAGCCTTAGCTTTAATTCTATTTTGTTTTTCTTTTTTTTGAAGGACAACATATTCTTTTCTATGTGTGTTATTTTCAAAAAAATCTCCCTTTTTAAGAAAGGTTAACTTTTTATTATGAAGTTCAATGTTCTCGTTTTCAAGTTTTAGAAATTCTGTTTTAAATTCAGATTTTTTGATCAATGATGTGGCTTTTGGATTAAAATGAATTGGTGCTTTTTCAAACTGAAAAAAAACAAAAACCATTACACCTGTCAAAAGAATAAAAAATTGCATTGGTATTTTTAAAAACCCATTCATTATTAAGCCTTTTTGACTTTCTAAAAGTGATTTTCCTGAAAGATATCTTTGAACTTGACTCTGATCAGTTCCAAAATAGGAAAGTGCAAGAAAAAGACCTCCTGTTAATCCACTCCAGAGTGTATAACGATTTTTAGGATCATAACTAAAATCTATTAGATTCAATTTCCCATTTATACCAGCTATGTCTAATGCACGAGAAAAATTAATATCTTCTGGGAAACTTTTATTTAAATAAATAAAAGCAATAGTCATCCCTAAAAAAATAACAAACATTTGTTGTTTTTGAGTTAGATTAACAGCTTGAGTTCCACCAAATAGAGTATAAAAAATAACCAGCAAACCAATTATTATTACCATAATTTTTAAGTTCCACCCAAGAATTACACTCAAAATTATAGCAGGAGCATAAATTGTTATTCCTGCTGCTAAACCTCTTTGAATTAGAAATAAAGAAGCTGTCAAAATCCTAGTTTTCAAATTGAAACGATTTTCTAGAAATTCATACGCCGTATAAACTTTTAGTTTTTGATAAACAGGTAAAAAGAAAACACATATTATGATCATAGCTAAAGGCAAACCAAAATAAAATTGAACAAATCCCATTCCTTCAAAGTATGCTTGCCCTGGTGTAGAGAGGAAAGTGATTGCACTTGCTTGAGTGGCCATAACTGAAAGACCAACTGTCCACCAAGAAGATTTATTTCCTCCTTTAAGATACTCTTTAATATTTTTATGAGATCTGTTTTTGTATACTCCGTAAATAATTATAAAAAGCAGAGTAGAGCAAAGTATTACCCAATCAATTCTAGCCATAGTTGAATTGTTTCATGAGAAAGTAAAAGAAAATTATATAAAGGGTATTTAAGAATAAAAGAAAAAAATAGATCTTATATTTTTCTACTTTTGATTTGGCGAAACTATTGCCTTGTTTTTTTCTATGAGATTGGTTCTTCATTTAAAAATTAATTATTAACTATACTCTTTATTTTTTCATATACCTGAGCAGAAGGTAAACCTACTACATTTGTATAACTTCCATTTATTTTTTCTACACCAATTTCCCCTATCCAATCTTGAATGCCATATCCTCCTGCCTTATCGGTAGGATCATATTGTTCAATATAAAATTTTATTTCCTTTTTTCCGAGTACTCTAAAACTTACTTCAGTTGAATTGACAATTATTTCAAAATTTTTTTTATAAAGAAAGCCCACGGCTGTAATTACTGAGTGTGTTTTTCCAGAAAGAGTCTCAATCATTTTCAGTGCACTTTTTCTATTTTTTGGTTTACCTAATGATTTCCCATCACACAAAACAATGGTATCTGCGACAATAATTATTTGCTTTCTCTTTAAATCATTTTTTACAGCTTTGATTTTAGCTTTTAATATATGCTTTACAATTTCAGTTCCCTTAAGATTTTTTGGATAGGATTCATCAGCTTTTAATTTTTTAATTTTAAAAGGAATGTTCATTCGTTTAAGAAAATCCTTCCTTCTAGATGAGTTAGAAGCCAAAATCAATTCATACCCTTTTAAATCAAATTTCACAAATAATTAGATTTAATTTTGCTTTGATGCCCATTTACCCTGAACTCTAAGAACTTGTTCAATAATATCTCTAACACAACCCTGACCTCCTTTTTTGTGAGAAACATAATCTGACATGGCTTTTACATCTGAAACAGCATCGTTTGGGCAAGCAGATATTCCTACTTTTTTCATTATGGTAATATCTGGTATATCATCACCCATATATAAAATCTCTTCATTTACAAGTTCATACTTCAACCGAAATTCTTCGAAAGCATTTTCTTTTTCAGTTTGTCCCAGAAAAATGTTTTCAATTCCTAAGTCTTTTAATCGTAATCTAACTCCTTCATTTTTTCCTCCAGAAATTATACCTATTTTGTAATTTTTTAAAACAGCACATCTTAAAGCATATCCGTCTTTAGTGTCCATTTCTCGATACATTTCTCCTTTGGATGTTATTAGCACTTTCCCGTTAGTCATAACACCATCTACATCAAATACAAATGCAGATATTTTTGTCAAACGTTTTTTATAGCTTTCTTGATTCATATTTTTTTTCTATTAACCGGGTAATTATCAAATATAGTTTATTGTATTCTTTATTTCCTAAAATCTTTTTATGTTCTTCAATAGTTTTTTTGTCGCCTCTTTTTGCAGGTCCAGTTTGAGATTCTTCTGGACCAATTGCAATAATCTTTTCAGTTGTTTCTTTTATTATTGAGTAAAAAATGTCAAAAGAAATTTTTTTTGAATTTAAGATGTCTTTTCCAATTGTATAGAGATGATTGGTAAAATTGTTAACAAATATAGCAGCCAAATGAATAATTTTTCTCTGTTCAGAATCAACTATATGTACTTTAGCATTTAGATAATTACTAATTTGATTTAGAGTATTTAAATCTTTCTTATTCTCAGCTTCTATACAGATAGGTGTGTTTTTGAGTGATACCTTTCGAGATTTGATAAAAGTCTGGACAGGATAAAAGACACCTCTTCTTTTTTTAGGACTAATTTCCTTTATTGAACAGCAGCCAGAGGTGTGAACTATTAGACTGTTTGTATTAATTTTTTGACTTATTTCCTTAATTAAGTCGTCTTTGACGCAAATAATATAAATATCAGCATCTTTTAAATTTTCCAGATCATCAATTATCGAGGTATTTTTTCTTGCAAATTTTATTATTCCTAATCTTCTATTGTACCATTGAACAAGATTTATTTTTTCACTTTCCAAAAGTTCCCTATATAGGTTAAACCCTAAACTTCCAGCACCTATTAAAACAACGTTTAACATGATAAAAATTTTAAAAAGAAATCGTTCTGAAATTTCTGACTAAAAAATATTTTTTATAGAACACATCAAATGATATTTTTTGATCTATATAACTTTATTATAATTAATTTACATACAATATATTTGTTGCCTAAAATTAGCTTTTTTAATGAAAACCAAGGTTGCTAACTTTTTTTTCTCTACACGATTGACCAGTATTTATTTTATCCTTTTAATTGTTTCCATGGGTATGGGTACATTTATTGAAAGTTGGTATGGTATAAATACAGCTCGAATATGGATTTATAATGCTTTTTGGTTTGAATTAATTTTTTTCCTTTTAGGCATTAATTTTTTTGGGAATATTTTCAGGTACAAACTATTGAGAAAAGAAAAATGGGCTGTTTTATTTATGCATCTATCATTTATTTTAATCCTATTAGGTGCATTTACAACAAGATATTTTGGTTATGAGGGTGTAATGCCAATCAGGGAAGGGAAAACTGAAAATATTTTTTTGTCTGAAAAAACTTATTTGACAATTTTTGCGGATGGTCAAATTGACGGTGTTCTTAGAAGAAAAAAAATAGAGTTTGATTTATTACTTTCTGAAAACACTAATAATAAAATAAGTCTTGAAGATCATTTTAACGGAATTCCTTTTTCCATAAATTTTAAAAGTTTTGTTGAGGGAGTTGTTGAAGAACTAGTTTTAGACGACGAAGGAGATCGTTACATAAAAATTGTAGAAGCAAGTGGTGGATCAAGACATGATCATTATGTGAAAGAGGGAGAGGTAGCTAGTATTCACAATATTTTGTTCACATTAAATAACTCAATACCTGGCGCAATAAATATTAGATCTGACAAGGGTTTATATTATTTGAATTCTCCTTTTGATGGAGATTTTATGGTTATGGCTACCCAAAAGACGGGAGATGTAAATAAAAATACTGAGGTTCCTCTTGAGTTAAGAGCTTTATATTCACTAGCAAATTTGCAATTTGTAATTCCTGAACCTCCTTTACGAGGTCAGTTTGATTGGATTAAGGTAAATTCTCCTGATATCCAGACTCAAGATCTTTTAAAATTAGAAGTAGAATCTCAAGGTGAAAAAGAAATTGTATCCCTTCTAGGAGCTAAAGGTATTGTTAATGACATGAAAATGATAAAAATAGGGGAATTAGATTTTTATTTTAAGTATGGATCTATCCCAATTCAGCTTCCATTTTCAATCCGCTTAAATGATTTTATTGCTGAGAAGTATCCGGGAACTGAAAAAAGTTATTCTTCTTTTATGAGTAAGGTAACTGTCGAAGATAAATCTTCATTTGATTATGACATTTATATGAATAACATTCTTGACCATGGGGGATACCGTTTTTTTCAAGCCTCTTTTGATCCAGATGAAAAAGGAACTGTGCTTTCAGTAAATAATGATTTTTGGGGCACTTTAATTACCTACACGGGGTACATTTTTTTATACGTTAGTATGATGGGTATTTTTTTCTATGGGAAAACACGTTTTAAAAATTTGTCAAATGGGTTAAAAAAAATAAATTCCAAAGGAAAACTTCTAACTATATTTTTTGTCTTTGTTTTTGGAATTGAAGCTGGTGCTCAAGAAAGAACTTTTTCTTTAGAGACTAAGTTCAATTATGATTCTTTAATTCAGGCAAACAAGGTTCCTAAATCTCACGCTTCTAAATTTGGTCAGATTTTAATTCAGGATGTGCGTGGCAGAATGAAACCGGTAAATACATTTTCATCTGAACTCATAAGAAAAATAAGTAAAAGAGACAATTATAATAATCTAAATTCAGATCAAATATTGATTTCAATTATTCAGACCCCGGTACTTTGGTATAATGTGCCAATAATTTTTTTAAAAAGGGGGAATGATAGCATAAGAAAAATTATAGGTTTAGGAGATAAAGAAAAGTATGCTTCATTTGTTTCTTTTTTTGATGAAAATGGTAATTATAAAATAGCTAATCAATTAGAGGAAGCTTATAGATCATCCGTTCCAAATCAATTCCAAAAAGATTTTATTGAGGTTGACAGAAAGGTCAATTTATTGTATTCTGCTCTTGAAGGAAAGATTTTGAAATTTTTTCCAATTCCAGAAGATTCAAACAATAAATGGGTTTCTTATCAAGAACTTAAAGATTTTAATTTTAGAGGGAGAGACTCCCTTTATGTATATAATATTTTACCACTTTATTTTAATTCACTAAGAATAGCTAAAGAAGATGTTGATTATGGACAACCTGAAGATCTTTTAAATAGTTTGATTGGTTTTCAGAGAAAATATGGTGAAAAAATCATTCCCTCTGATCAAAAAATAAACACAGAAATTTTATATAACAAGGTTAATATTTTCGAAAGACTTTTCAAGTGCTACTTATACATATCATTAATATTTTTTGTTTTGGTATTAATCCAAATTTTTAAGGGAAGTAGAGTTGTCAATTTTTTAATTAAAATCCTAAAATATTTAATATTAGCTCTATTTGTTTCGCATACATTAGGTCTAATTTTTAGGGGTTATATTTCAGGGCATGCTCCTTGGAGTGATGCTTATGAATCCATGATTTATGTAGCATGGGCGACACTGTTTTTTGGTCTGATTTTTGGTAGGAGATCTCACCTTACTATAGCTTCTACTACATTTGTTTCCTCCATGATTTTGATGATTGCACACTGGAATTGGCTAGATCCAGCCATCGCTAATCTACAACCTGTTTTAGATAGTTATTGGCTAATGATTCACGTTGCTATAATTGTAGCGAGTTACGGACCTTTTTCGTTGGGAATGATTATAGGTTCAGTTTGTCTATTGCTTATGATTTTATTGAATAATAAAAACAGAGATAAACTTAAAACTAAGATTAGTGAGTTAACCATAATCAATGAAATGTCTTTGACGATTGGGCTAATAATGCTTACCATTGGAAACTTTCTAGGGGCTATGTGGGCTAATGAGAGTTGGGGCAGATATTGGGGATGGGATCCAAAAGAAACATGGGCTTTAATTAGCATCATGGTATATGCTTTTGTTATTCATATTCGTTTGATTCCAGGTCTTAGAACTCCTTGGTTATTTAACTTTTTAAGTATCATTGCCTTTTCCAGTATTTTAATGACTTATTTTGGAGTAAACTTTTATTTAGTTGGACTTCACTCTTATGCTAGTGGAGATAAGGTAATAACTCCTGATTTTATTTATTATTCTTTATTGGCAGTTTTTATTTTAGGATCTCTATCATATTTCCGTTCTAAGAAGTTTTTTTTATGAACGATCAACTTCTTTAATCAAATTATGACAATAATTGTAGTGAGTTTTTAGTAGATCATCATTATTTTTTTTCAAATTTTTAAAATAACGTTCCATCTCACCAATCTTTTTGTATAAATAACCTTGTATTTCAGGATTCAATTTTTGATCTTTTGATAATTCAATAATTCTTATCACATAATTCTTTTGAAGATTTCTTTCATAAAGGTCAGGATTAGATTTGTTTGAGATTAAGTCTCTCTGAAGAGTATTAATCAAAGTATAAAGTCCAATTGGATTGCCTTTAAGGGTAGATTCAACAGAAAGTATCCGATTTAAAGATGTTGTGCTTAAAATCCTGTAGAGAGCAGATTTTTGAAGATTTGTAATTTTCTCTAAAGTACCTTTTGATTCAATTTTTGAAATTAATTCTTTAGGTATTAGCCAATATTGGGTTTTCCATAAATTTCTATCAAGCGAATTTAATGCTCTAAGCTGCTTATCCTTTGATACATTTATATATGGAATAGAATTTTGACCCTTGTTCATTCGAGTTTCATGAACACCTCCAATAATATTTATTACGTGATATATATATCTTCTATAAACACTAATGAGTTCTCCATAAAGTTCTTTTAAATCATCATATGAAGCTCCATTTGGAGTTGTCCAGTCATCTAGATTATTGATTACAATTTTTAGGTTTTTGATCCCATAATCAGTAGCCTTGACAGGATCATCACCAATATTCTCAGTTTGCGAATTAGGATCGTCCCAAAATCCACCAAACATATACATTGGGTTCAAACTCTTTTTATCGACAAATTCCTTTAAAATTGTTTTTTCAGTCTGAGGATTTTCCCCTGGAAAATAACGATATCCCCACTCAATAGAGTAATCATCATAAGGGCCGAGTTGTCTTACAAATCTTATGTTCTTATCACCTGGTTGGGCAATGTAATTATACCTTGCATAATCCATAATTGTCGTTGCGATTCCCATTTTTTGGGTAAAATTACCTGACCTTAATGAATCAACTGGATATGCGGAACTTGCCTTCATGTTATGAGGAAGACCTAGAGCATGACCAATTTCATGGGAAATAACACGTCGCATCATTTCTCCTATTTCCTCCTCAGGAGTATTTAAAGTCCTAGCTTTGGGATTAGCAGCACCAGTTTCTATTAGAAATCTATTTCGATAAGATCTTAAGTGATTATGATACCAGATTATATCACTTTCAATAATTTCTCCAGTTCTTGGATCTGATACACTTGGTCCTACAGCGTTTCTTGTAGTAGATGCAACATATCTTACCGTTGAATACCTTATATCTTCTGGACTAAAATCAGGATCCTCCTCTTTCGAGGGAGGGTCTTTAGCGATAATAACATTTTTAAAACCAGCTTTTTCAAAGGTGCTATTCCAATCTTCAATTCCTTTTTTAAAATAAGGTCTCCATTTAATCGGTGTTGCAGGATCTAAATAATAAACTATTTGTTTTTTTGGCTCACTAAGTTCACCGTTTTTATAGGCTTGAATATCTTTTGGCTCCAATCGCCATTTTCTAATTAGTTCAATTTGATCTGATTTAAGTGCTTCTGATGAATAGTCATATTTTTTTAATGTAAACCAACCAACTCTTTTGTCAGCATAGCGAACAGGCATTCTATTTTCTGGCAAAGCAATTATCGAATGATTTATTTGAAAGCTAAAGGTTTTTGTTTTATTATTCCATGGCAACTTATCAGCACCGAAGGTTAATGTGTGTAAAACCTCCGTATTTATCGGAAAGCTTCTAATGCTATTTATTTGACTTCTTTTTTTATCAACGCTTTTGATTTTATATTTATCTCTTTGGGTTTTAGTTATAATATTAAAACCAGGAGAATCAGTCATAAAGTAATTGGTTACGTCAATTAAAAATTTGTTTTTTTCGGAATTTTTTATTTCAAATGAAGCTAAAATAGGAGAGAAATTATTTTCTATCACACTTAAACTAATTGGATCATTTTCAGAATAGATGTTAGTGTATGAAATTTGTTTTATCATAATTTTTTTCCCTTCTTTAGTAAAATGAATTAGATTTTCAGCTGTTTTTGATCCAGCATTTATATATGCTGAAAATCCTGAAGGCAACTGAGCGTATCTGGTAACCATGAGTAAATCTTTTGAAAGAATCGAGTCTTGAATTTCAAAAAAAACTTTTTCTTTCTCTTTTGAAAAATAAGTGGTTATTAGACCACTTGTTTTTTTCATATTAACTGTAATTGAATCAATTTTCTTTGATTTTGATGATGCTTTTTTCTTGTTTTGAGAGTGTACGCTAATTGAAATAATTAAAAAAAGCGTTACAAAAATTATCCTGTAGATTTTCATAACAATAAATCTTATTTATAAATAGTCTAAAAAAATAGTAATAAATTATTAAATTGTGTTTGTTACATCACTAAAAATTAAATTTAAATACTTGTAGTTATGAAAAAAATACTTTTGCTGTCAATCATATTTTTCTTATCCGAATCTTTTGATCTACATTCCCAGAGAAGATCAAATGTCAAAAACCAAAAATCAAATGACAATATTTCACTTAGTGCTTTTAAGTTTAGGAATGTAGGCCCTGCTTTTCTTTCTGGTCGAATTGCTGACATTTCAATTGATCCAAATAATAGTAGTGTTTGGTATGTAGCCGTTGGTTCGGGGGGTGTTTGGAAAACTAAAAATTCAGGAACTACATGGAAACCTATTTTTGACAGTCAACCTTCCTATTCCATTGGATGTATAACGATAGATCCAAATAACACAAATACAATTTGGGTTGGAACAGGTGAAAATGTTGGTGGACGCCATGTTGGTTATGGAGATGGTATTTATAGGAGTATGGATGGTGGGAAAACATGGAAGAATATGGGGTTAAAAGAAACTGAACATATATCCAAGATAATTGTACATCCAGATAATTCAAATATTATTTTGGTAGCTGCTCAAGGTCCGCTTTGGAGAAAAGGAGATCAGCGAGGTTTGTATTATTCAGATAATGGAGGGAAGAATTGGAAGAAGGTTTTAGGAAACTCAGAATGGACAGGTGTTACAGATATCGTAATTGATCATTCTAACCCTCAAGTAATGTACGCTGCTACATGGGATCGTCATAGAACTGTTGCTGCCTATATGGGGGGAGGTCCTGGCACGGCTATTCATAAATCAATTGACGGT
Source organism: Bacteroidota bacterium (assembly GCA_036340635.1). Classification (GTDB taxonomy): domain Bacteria; phylum Bacteroidota; class Bacteroidia; order Flavobacteriales; family Flavobacteriaceae. The sequence goes on from JAYYYF010000027.1 coordinate 36,751, forward strand.
GGCAAAAATTGGAAAAAACTCACAACTGGTTTACCCAAATCTAATATAGGTAAGATAGGTCTAGCAATATCTTCCCAAAAACCCAATGTAGTATATGCAGCA
>JAYYYF010000028.1:0-30706 GCA_036340635.1 Bacteroidota bacterium
TGAAATGATGATTAATAAAAATTTTTCAACCGTTGAAGATGCCTTAAGTATTTTTAAATCTGATTCTCTTTTGCATGAACCAGAGACAAAATATAAATATTCTACCCACTCATGGACTCTTCTTAGTTTGATTATAGAAAACGCATCTGGGGAGTCTTTTTTAGATTTTATGCAGGCTAATGTTTTTGATCTCTTAGACATGAAAAAAACACACGCAGAGAAGATAGATTTAATTGGTGTTGAAAAGGTTAGCTATTACTATTTAGATTTGACAAAGACAGCAGTTCTTGCACCTGAAGTTAATAATAGTTGGAAATGGGCCGGAGGAGGTTTTATATCGACAACAGAAGACGTAGCAAAATTTTTATGGAAACATTCTAGTTATGATTACTTAACTAAAAAAAGTATAACAGAAATGACTACTCCTCAAAAAACCAAAGAAGGCAAGACAACTAATTATGGATTAGGTTGGAGGACACGTTATGATAAAAATAAAAATGTTTTGATTGGGCATACTGGAGGTTCTGTTGGAGGGACTACCTATGCTTTTATGGCTCCCCATTCCAATACAATTGTAGTGATGACGACTAACTTGTCAAGTGCTAGTTTTGGAAGTTTGGCAAATGATTTGTTTGAGCTCTTTGAATAATTAAAATCTTAGTACTTAATTGTTCCTCCATCAAAGGGGAAGAGTTTATTAATAGGCCCGTATTTATAGTCTAGTGCGTCTAGCCGTATTGTTCCAAACCAATCTCCAGGAGCATCAACAACAAAAATCGTTTTTGCATAGCCCGTCTCATCAAAACCTCTTCTAAAGTGAACTCTAGATTTTACAACAAAGACGTTATAATTTTTAGGATCTATAGGTCCAAATTCTAGTGTTTGAGGAACTCTTATTTGTTCATAGGTTGGAGTAATTATTAATACGTTATTATTTCCAAAACCAATGGCTGCAATATTTTCATAACCCCATTTAGGGCCAAAAAATAGAACTTCCCCCGTTATTTTTATTGGTTCTCCCGCTTGCTCTCCTGTAAAGCCTCCAACAAACCTGTCGAATGAGTCGCCAGGTTTAGCCCCTTGATTTTTAAGAGTTTCTAATGCTCTCTCATCTCTTAGGGCAGCATAGAGAACATTGTCAACCTTTTGTTCAATTAATTCTTTTAGAATCCATGTTGCATCTCCTGGTCTATCAGAATAATCACCTAAAACAACAGGGATTTCATTTTTTTCTATCGCTTTTTTAGTTTTTGAAACAGCTTCTTTTGGCAGAGGAAAATCTTGGTTTACAAAGTCTTTTCTAACTCTCCAAATATAATCAGCCATGTCATCTGCTATGGAGTCAGCTAATTTTTGATTATTATTTGTGGTCACATGAACTGTTGTTCCTATGTCTGGAACATCTGACCAAGGAAATCCATAGAAAACACTAACAAATGCATCATTGTTTCTGGCCTCCCATCTTCTTGCCCTCTCCATAATATCCATTACAGGTGATTTCCCAGTCCATTGAAGAACAGTTCCTGTTAGAACAGGTGGTTTTCTTGTAGAGGAGGTTGGTTTATATAGTCCATTAACAGTTCTGTATAAGAAATTAGCAGACCTTTCTCCTTGTAGAAAAGCATCATAATGAGGAAATCTTTTTGTTACAAAAGCAGCATCTGCCCAATCTAAAAACTCCTTGTCTTCATTACCGTGAAGATCAAAAGAGGCTGCAATAGGAACATTGGGACCAACAAGTTCTCTTACTCTTTTTGCTATTTCAGCTTCAGGCCTTGGAATCTCTCTTACAGCCATAGCTCCATGTAAAGCCAGATATACTCCATCTACGGGTAGTTTACTTTTTAGATCATTTAAAATTATCTCCATAAAGTATTCAAAACTTTCTCTTGTATTCCAGCTTCTTGAAGACCCACCAAAAACAAAATCAGGAGAATTTATTCCAATTACCTCAACATCTTTATAGACCTTAGTTTGATGAACAAAACCTCCAATGAAGCCTCCCAGCTTTGGATTGTTATAATTTACAAGCTTCTCTCCTTTGAGATAGGGACCATTAGTTGTCCAATCTTTAATCCCTGCATCTCCACCAGGACAAAAAGTACAAGTTTCTTGTTGATATTTGATAACAGCGAATCTAATTTTTTTTGTTTCTTTTTCACACCCAATGAAAAGGATGGATATAATAAATAAAAGAGTTAGTATGGGGATTGAGATTGTTCTAAATGCCATGACAAATATTTTTCTTGAAGATAAAAAAATGCAAGGATTTTTAAAAAAGAGTTCTATTAATTTTTAGATTTTTATTTTAAACAACCTTGGATATCCCACTCCTTCATCTTCAGAAGTTATCCAAAAGGTTGAGTCATTAATTATTTTGATGGCTTCAATCTGAGCGTTTTTAATTGGAAGGTTATATCTAACAAAGGAAATTTTGTTAAGATTTTCAGAATCAAAATTATTTACTTTATATAGGAATTGATAGCCATCTGTATTGTAGCCAACAAGAGCTATAGTATTTAATAATTCATTGTAATCTGCCCCAGTTATTAATGAGCCAACGGATAAACTTTTTGAAGGACTAAGTTTATATGATCCAGAAGTTTTTGGAATAAAATATAGTTCGGTACTATAATTCTCTCTATTTTTTGAAAACAAAATTAATTGTTCAGATGTTGAGGCAAGAGACTCTGCATCGTATGGATGTTTTGATCTTCTATCAAAAGATTTTTGAGAATTGTATTCAATATTTATAGTACCAAAGCACTTAAAATTTTTTTTGGGATCAAGGATAATTATGTTTAGGTTTTTTCTGTTTCCAAAATTATTTCCTGTATTTGAAACAAAAACAAATTCTCCATCAGATGTTATATCTTCCCAATCATCATTTTTTCCACAATCTTTAATTCCAAACTTATTTAAGATCACACCCTTTTCATCAAATTCATAAAGAATCGGGAGTCCACCTGAATCGTTGTGTGTTATAAAATTATTGCCAAAAAATTCTAGACCTGATGTTTCATTAATTTCTCTAGGCAAGAAAATTTCATTAACAACTATTTGCCCTATGGACTCATTTAATAGTAAAATTGACAAGATTGATAAAATATATTTTACCATTTTAGTTATATAATTAATTCTTACTAACTGTTAATTTGAATTTAAGATTTTGATTTGGAGCAATAATTCCATTCATTAATTCAAAGGGGAGATCAATTCTGTCTAAATTAGTCAGTGTTTTGATTTTTAAAACTTTTTTAGAATGAGGAGAAATTTGAAATATTTTCCCACCTTCATGGAAACTAAAAGAGCCAGTATATTTAAGATTCAAATGAGCGGCAGAATGATTTGTGAGAGTAAATTCACCAATTTGCTTACCCTTGGGATATTTTAAGTTTTCTGCTGAGAGGTTTGACTCAATAACAGGCAGCAAATTCTCCTCTTTACCAATCAAAATAGTTTTAAACCATACAAAGGTTTTACCTTGAAAAAGAGCTTCTTTAATCTCATTAATTTTTTCCCCTTCAGATATGACAAAAGTTATGGGCCGATGACCTCCTTCAGGAATTTCGAAAAGCCAGTCAGTAAGACCATGTATGTCAGAATTTCCAATAATTGTAAGATTATTATCAAGGGCGATTTTTAGGGCTTCTTCTGAAAAAGTGGTTTCATTTACAACTTCTACTCCATGGATCAAGTTTTTCTTAATTAAATCTTCATGTACTGAACTTAATCTTGCAATTCCATCGGATCTTTGCGCGTCCCAATTAGGGTGATTCATAAAAACAAAAGCTTTTTGAGTGTTTGCTTCATTTATTGATTTAATGGCATCGTTCCTTAATAGCTTGTTTGCATCTTTAATAAAAACTGCATTTAAATGTCCAATAGGCATTTCACGAGTTATTTCAGCCCCGTTAATGACTCTTAATTTTTCTTGCTCTTTAGCGATTTCACTAGCGATTTCATAGGATCGATTTCTGTCTGGATGGGGAATATCTTCTTTATGCGGTTGATATTCAAGGTGTTCCGTCATAGCTATGAGATCTAATCCCTCCCTAAGTGCCTCCCTTAATCGAATGTCAGGCCAAACAGATCCATCAGAGAAAACCGTGTGAATGTGTAAATCAGTAGCTGTTAAATAAGAGTCTTTAGGAGTTTTGAATAAAGGCTTTGTTTGAGAATAAAAAACAGATGGGATTATTAATACAAAAACAACTTTTTTAAAAATTTTTAACATATTATAAAATTTTCGATTAGGGGATAATATTATTATTGCAAATAAGATACTTATTTCTTATTTGAGAAAAAAATAACATTAATAAAAGGTTATCTTCCAAAGTCATCCTCTATACGAATTATGTCATTTTCATCAGAGGGACTTTTAAGATTTGTGTGTTGCCATATCTCAGCAATTATAGCAGTATTTTTCAGACCTATTATGCGATGCCTTTCAGCTTGTTTTATTTTGACCTGATTTCCCGAATCAATTATTTCCATTTTATTTTGGGAATCATTTTTTGATCTGATTATTCCCACAGGTCCTTTATAAACAGACCAAATTTCAGCACGGCGAAGATGATATTGCCATGACAACCTTGAGTTGGCATTTATAATTAAAATTTTGGGACTTAATTTCTCTGCTATTTGAAGAGATTCTATTTTTAAACCATTAAAAAATTGATTTGAAAACTTTTGAGATTGATTTTCAGAAATTACTAAAAATCCTCCCCAAGGCCTTTTTGAGTCTTGAGAAATTATTTGATATCCAAAAGACTCTATCTCATTTCTAATGCTTAGGAAATTTTCACCCAACTTTTATTTTTTTATTAAACAGGGATTTTCCAGCCATTATGATAGGACTTTGTCACAAATTTATTTGCCTCTTCAAAATTTGTAATTTTCATATTCGGTCCATCCCACTGCAATTTTTTTCTACCATAATAAACATTTCGTCCCGCTAAATCTTTTTTTCGTAACATTCTACTTCTTAGTCCCAAATTACCCATCAATACAGTTTCAGTGAATGGCCCTGAATATTCAAAAGAAGATGTAAGTTCTAAATGTTCTTTACTGTTATAACCAGCTTTACAAGCTTCTGTCCATGCAGTATTATGTATTTCATCTAAATTTATCTTGTCAGTTTTAAAAACTATTGGAGCTTCACCTTTTTGATATAATGTAGGATTATTGCCATATACTTGTGCCGTTATGACCCCTTTATTTCCTATCATCATTGAAAGATTACTTGACCCACCTTTTGTAAAAAAATCGTCTCCAAGTAGATCAGGAACATTTGGAGTAATACCTCCATCCATCCAAACTAATTCTATGCCATTTTTAGCATATGGACTACTATCATATCGCAAAGTAACAACTGAAGAAAGAGGGCATCCCTCAGGCGCATAATCCATATTCCACATCACACTAAAGGTAGTTGAAGTAGTACATTCCACACTATTAGGATATCCCAGTTTTAATGTTTTATAAGGGACATCAAGTATATGACAAGCCATATCTCCTAAAGCCCCAGTTCCAAAGTCCCAATATCCTCTCCACGAGAATGGATGCAGACCAGGAGAATATGATCTTTTTTTAGCTGGACCCAACCAAAGATCCCAGTCAAGCCCTTCTGGTTTCTCACTTTCATTTGATTTAGGTAAATTTTTTCCTTGAGGCCATACCGGACGATTTGTCCAAGCATTGATTTTTTGTATTTCTCCAATTTTACCCTGATCTATCCATTCTTGAACTTTTTGAACACCAGGATTGGAACCTCCTTGATTACCCATTTGAGTAACTACCTTATTTTCTTTAGCTGTTTTTCTCATAAGTCTTGCTTCAGCAATAGTATGCGTTAAAGGTTTTTGAACATAAACATGAAGTTTTCTTGCCATACAAGCATGAGCAACTACAGCATGAGTATGATCAGGGGTTGATATAGTTACCGCATCAATATCTTTTTGTTTTTCAAGCATAACCCTATAGTCTTTGTAGATTTTTGCATCAGGAAATCTACTAACAGATTTTTTTGCATATTCAGGATGTACATCACATAGCGCTACAACTCTATTTTTTCCTTTGTTGTATGCATTATTTATATCAGATGTTCCTTTTCCTCCAGATCCAACAGAAGCAACAGCGAGTTGATCACTTGGGGCAGTGAAGCCATTACCTCCAAGAACATGACGGGGGACAATAAAAAGACCGGATCCAATAAGTGCACTTTTTTTAATAAAATTCCGACGAGATTTATTTCTTTTCATAATAAGATTTTAATGCTTGTTCCATAAATATACTTTTAGTTTGTTAATTACAAAGATTTAACATCAAAAAATTTCTTAAAATACTGAAAGACAGTTTTCAACAGTAATTTAGAATATTTGCTTTAAAGAATAATTTTTATTTTTAGGCTTAAATTTTTTGGGATCAGAGTCATATCAATTTTTTTATGCTTCCTTTTAGGAATACTTTTTAGTTATTCTCAAACGACCTATTATGTTTCAAAGTCAGGTAATGATTCAAATAATGGGACAAGTCTAAGTACACCTTTTCTGACAATAGGGAAAGCCATATCGGTCATTTCTGCAGGAGATAAAATTTATATAAGACATGGTGTTTATCACGAGGATTTAACATTAAATAATTTAGATGCGACCTCTAGCAATAAGACACTAATATCAAATTACAATGAAGAAAAAGTAATTATCGATGGAACTATTCCAATATCTAATACCTGGTCAGATGATCAAATAGGGGCGACACCTGTTAAAAAAATTGAAAGTTTTACCTCTACTATAACTCAACTTTTTGTGGGTAATAATCAAATGGTTATGGCAAGATGGCCCAATGCTCAATTTTCAGATCTTTCAATTTATGATCATGATAATTGGGCTGAAGGTGTTGAAACAGGTAGTAGCGATGGTTCTATAATCATTGATGAAACAGTTGAAAATCCCGGATCATTGGATTTAACCAATTCAATTGGGGTATTAAATCTGGGATCATTCAAAACATATAACAGAATTATAAACTCTCATACCCAGCAAGCTGGCAATGATGTTTTTACTTATTCAAATCAAATAGGGAGTGGTTTTAAAACCAAGCATTATTATTTCTTTTTTGAAGGCAAAAAAGAATTCATAGACACTAAAAATGAGTGGTTTCTGGATAACAGTAATGATATACTTTATTTAAATCCACCAACGGGAGTAAATCTTTCCAAAGTTCCTATCAGAGGTAAAGTAAGAGATTATTCTATCAATATTTCAGGGAGTGAATATTTAAAAATCAAAGGATTAACTTTTTTTGCAACTACATTAAAAGCTCAAGGGAGTAGTTATCTGGAAATTGAATCCTGTAACTTTTATTACCCTTCTAATTCGCAAAGAATGTTGGGAAATCTTGCAGGAGCAAATGTCACGACTCTTGGGACTGGTTCTGGAAATTCAGCCAGAGTTGATAGCAGTACTGTAAGCGGTTGTTTATTTATTGATACTGAAGGTGAAGCTCTTGTTGTTTTTGGAGATGATAATACAATTAAAAATTCGTATTTCAGAAACATTGATTGGTCTGCCACTGAATTAAATGGTTTAATGGTCAGTGTTTATGTAAATGGAAATAATAATAAGTTCAACAATAATGAAATTTATAACACAGGTGCTTCAGCAACTGTATGGCCTGGTACAGCATCTGAATTTTCATACAATATAGTTTCAAGTACAGGGCATGCTCAATCTGATGGGTCGGTATTTCAGGGAACAAGTGCCTGCGTTGCTGGGTCAGAGGTACATCATAATTTTGTTTACGATACTGAGAAATATGCATTTCGATATGATGCTCCTGGAGGTGATGCTTCACAGGCTGGGAGCTTTGGGAAGATGCATCATAACATTGCAGATAATACTCTTGGCCTAATGATAAAAGGGAATAATCAGGTGATTGCTCATAATACAGTCCTAAATACAATAAGCAATAGAAATGACATAATTATTTTATCAGAGGATTGTTCCAATAACAGCACTTGGTTTTATAACAATTTAGCTGAGCGAATTGGAGCCCACAGAAGTGATGCAACGTTTTCAGCTCCTGGAACTTCTCCTATGCCAATGGGAGGCGTAGGGTATATAAAAAACGGTAATAATTGGGAATTTTGTGATTCTGGGGACTCCTTTTATTCTGGGGCAGGAACGGGTAGCTCAACTTCTAATTATGACGGAATTAATGTTTCTCGCCCTGGCATTACCTATGATAGCAATATTGAATCTTTAATAAGTTATAATGCTGGAAATGGTAAATCAATGGCTGATTATGTCCCTACAAGTAATAAAATATTGGACCAGGGAGCTTCTCCAACAAATGTCGTGTCCACATCTTTAAGTACAACAGCTGCTCTTAATACAATTGTGCCTCAAGTAGTATCTGGAAGTTCAGTTGATATTGGAGCTTTGGAATCAGGTGCTTTATGGACTCCTGGGATAGATGGATGGACTCCTAATCAAACTATTGATTTGATGAGTATTTTTGCTCTTGAATCCTCAATTGTAACTAATTCATTAATCCTGCATTTTGATCCATCAAACTCTTTTTGTTATTCTGGACAAGGAAACACTATCTACGATTTGAGTCAAAATTATAATAACGGAACCTTAACAAATGGACCAACTTTAACTAACACAAAAGGTGGTGAGGTTTATTTTGATGGATCCGATGATTACATTCAACTTGGATCTCCATTCTCATATAATCAACACACAATTGAGTTGTGGATTTATAATGAAAGTAGTGGCGGAAATTGGGTATGGGATGCTAGAGATGATAACAACGATGGATACATTTTATTTTACTATAATTCCAATCCCCAATATGATGTTGGTACTGATGATAATTCTGGTTATACAGGTACGCACTTAAATCTCTGGAGACATGTAGTAGTTACAAAAGATGGTTCCCAAACAAAATTATATGTAAATGGAAATCTTAAACATACAGTTGCATCTTCATACTCAATTAATACAACAACAAATGCTAGAATTGGAGCAAGGAGTTTTGACCCTGCAAACAATTTTTTTAATGGTAAAATTGCAATAACTAGGTTTTACTCTAGAGGACTTTCTGCTGAAGAAATTACTCAAAACTTTGATGCTGACAAAGCAAGATTTGGGGTAGCTCCTTTTGATATTACTTTAAGTCAGTTTGATAAAAGTGGATTATCACTCTATCTAGATGGCGCAAATCCAGATTCATACTCTGGTTCAGGCAATACTTGGTATGATTTAAGTGGTAATGGAAACAATTTCACAGTTTACGGATCCCCATTTTTTAACGATGAAATGAAAGGGGGAACTTTTGTTTTTGATGAAAATAACGATTATGCAAAATCTGTTACATCAACAGTTTTAAATCGAAATGAGTATACTAAACTCGCTATTTTTTATCCAAAATCGAGTACAAAAAACATTATTAGCGGAGGAACTGATGCTGCGCATGCATTTTACATGAGATCTTCAAATAACAAGATTACCGCAGGGCATAATTCTACTTGGGACAGGGTGGCTTATACGCTTCCCTCAGGCAATATGCTTGACAAGTGGAATTTTGGAGCAGTATCTTTTAGCAACTCTTCCGGATGGAAACTTTACTATAATGGATCCTTAGTTGATTCAGATAATAATACAGATGTTTCAAATGGAAGCGGCCTAGTTAGAATTGCAGCACATGGTGATGGAGCTAATTTATTTGATGGGAGAATCCCTGTGGCTCTTATATTTGATCGGGTTCTATCTGCATCAGAAATAGAAAACATTTATAATCATTTTGCTCCTAGATATAATTTAAGCTATAGTACTGCTACTGTAACAATTGATGAATTTTCAGCTGCAGGAATAGAAGTTGGTGTTCTTGCTGGAGTTGATTCTGATACTCAATATAATGATTTTAGCTATAGTCTTGTCGGTGGTGATGGAACTAATGACCGGGATAATTCTTCATTTACAATTTCTGGGACCCAGCTATTGTTAAACAACAGTAATGTTTCATATAATAATACTCAACAGCTAAAAATTCACGTTCAAATAACGGATGGTCCCTATACGCTAAATAAAGCTTTTGTTATAAATGTTAACAACATAAATATTCCCCCCATTGATATTGGATTAACATCAAATACAATTGCTGAAAATTTACCCTTTGGCAGCACAGTGGCAACTTTATCTGCAGTTGATTCGGATACATCAATTAGTAGCTTAACCTTTACACTAGCTAGTAGTGGCGATGCAAGGGATGATGATAATGCAAGTTTTTCAATTAGTGGAACTACTCTTCTTACCAGTACAACTCTGGACTATGAAACAAAAAATAGTTATAACATCTACATTAATGTAAATGATGGCGCGGCAAATTTTGCTAAAGCATTTAATGTAAGTGTAACAAGTGTACCGGAAATAGAGAGGACCCATATTGCTCTTGACAATTCAACTGTTTCAGTTACCTTTTCGTCTGCTGCCTTTGGAGGATCATCTAATGCCACATCAACTTTGCAAACCTCTGACTTTTTATTTTCTTTATCCGGAGGCATCGCTACTTTATCATCTAATACACCATCTAGCATCAGCATCAGTGGAACAACTATAGGTCTTGGGATTTCTCTTTCAGGAATTCCTAATGGCAATGAAGTTTTAACCATTTCCCCTGCTTCAAATGCTATATTTGGTAATACTGGAAATACCGTTTCAACTACGCAAACTTCAAATACAACAAAATTAATACCAAATGCTATTAGAAATGATGTTATCCTTTATTTAGATTCTCGAAACCGCTCTTCATATCCTGGAAGCGGAAATACATTATACGATATAAGTGGAAATAATAATCACTTTACAATCAACGGGAATATGTCCTATGATAATTTGAATGGTTTTACATTTGTTTCAGGGCAAACTTCAAATTATTTTATAAAAAGTAATTTTCCTCATCCAACCACGGCATATACAGATGAATTCATTATAAAAACAAATACATCAATTGATGCAGGTATCAAAAGTTATGCTACAGGTGGCAGTGATAATTTTTCATTAATTTTCAAAACAAGTAATATAGAATTACATTACAAGGGAAGTCACCTAGACTCAAATGTTTCAATTGCTGATAATAATTGGCACCATTTTGTAAGAACTTCTAACCGCTCTAATGGTGAAGAAAAAATTTATTTAGATGGAAAATTAGTTTATACTGGAATATTAAATCAGGGTGAAAATGTAGAATCAGCAGGGGTTTATATTATAGGTCAAGAACAAGATAGTCCAGGAGGCTCTTTTGATAGTAGTCAAGCCTTTCCTGGACATATTCCTCTAATAAAAATGTACAATAGAGTTTTAACAGAAGCTGAAATTGCTCAAAATTATGATGCGTATTTTTATAGTCCTCCAGAGATAAAAAGAACTCAAATTGCAGTCGATAATTCAACAGTTTCAGTAACATTTGATGAACTTGTTTTTAATACAAATTCAGGCAGTGGTACTTTAGAGGTTTCTGATTTTTCATTGTCTTTATCTGGAGGGAATGCAACACTGTCTTCTTCAAATCCTTCAAGTATTTCGGTTGATGGTTCAACTATAGGTCTTGGAATATCTCTATCGGGAATTCCTAATGGGAATGAAATTCTGACTATTTCTCCTATCTCAAATGCTATTTTTGATGCAGGAGGTTTAACAGCTTCTTCAACTCAAACCTCAAACACAACAAAGTTGATTCCTAATATTGAAAGAGGTGGACTTGTTCTGTATGTTGATTCGAGAAACCAAAGTTCTTATCCTAGATATGGAACTACTTTATATGACATCAGTGGGAATAATAATGATTTCACAATTTATGGGACAATGAATTACAACACTACAAATGGATTTACTTTTGTCTCGGGACAGACATCAAAATATTTTAAGCAATCAAATTTTCCTCATCCAGCGAATACCTTTACAAATGAGATTTTTATAAAAACTTCTCAGACTAGTAATGGGGGCATTATTAGTTACAACAAATCCAATAATGACAATGCAAATCTTCTTTACATCTATGCGTCTAATGGAGGAAATATTAGGACTCATACTATAGGAACAGTTAAAGATACAGATGCAAATATTAGTGACAATCAGTGGCATCACTTTGTTCAAACTGTTGACAAATCTTCTGGAGAAGAGAAGATATATGTTGATGGGGTATTAATTCAGACTTTTGCTTCTAATAATACATCAATTCCAGTAAATGGGTGTCTGGCTCTAGGGCAAGATTATGATACAAGTTGTGGTGGATTTAGTACAAATGATGCTTTCGGTGGATTTTTACCTGTATTTAGATTATATAATAAAGTTTTAACTCAGAGTGAGGTTACACAAAATTACAATACATTGGTTAGCCCCCCAGTAATTACATCAATAACTTTAGCTTCTGATAATTCAGTGGTTTCAGTAACTTTTAGTGAAGCCGTTTTTGACACCAATTCAGGATCTGGAGCTCTTGAGGTTGGAGACTTTAGCTTAACAATTAACGGAGGGACAGCGACGCTAACCTCTTCAACGCCGACTAGTATTTCCAACCAAGGCAACACCTATGGTTTGGGTATTCCACTTAGTGGCAACGTTAATGGAAGTGAGGTTCTTACTGTAGTTCCTGTGGTTAATTCAATCTATGATGCAAATGCTGCTGTAGCCAGTACGACACAGACCAGTAATACCATTAACCTTTATGGGGACGCAGATGGGGACGGGGTAAATGACCCAGTAGATTTATGTCCTAACACTCCAAATGGTGAGTCAGTGGATGCGGATGGTTGTGCTGAGAGTCAGAAAGATCCAGATAATGATGGAGTAACAGGTGTAAATGACAACTGCCCAACGACATATAACCCAAGTCAGACAGATATTGATGGTGATGGCATAGGAGATGCTTGTGATCCAGATGATGATAATGATGGCATAGTGGATGGATCAGATAATTGTCCATTGGATCCTAATCCAAATCAAGTCGACACAGATTCTGATAACATAGGTAATTTATGTGATTCAGATGATGATAATGATGGATATGAAGATCAGCGAGATGCCTTCCCACTTGATCCAAGTGAATGGGATGACACGGATAGTGATGGCATTGGTAACAATGCAGATCCTAATGATGATAATGATCAATGTTTGGATGAGGATGATGCTTTCCCCCTTGATCGAACAGAGTGTTTAGATACTGACGGAGATGGCATTGGAAATAATGCTGATCCTGATGATGACAATGATGGATACGAAGACCAGAAAGATGCTTTCCCACTAGATCCAAACGAGTGGATAGATACCGATGGAGATGGTGTGGGTAACAATACAGATACTGATGATGATGGGGATGGATATTTAGACGAGGATGAGATAGCTTGTGGTAGTGATCCGCTAAGGACAGCAGGAAGTGGTCGTCCTAAAGATTATGATCAGGACTTTATACCTGACTGTGTTGACACAGATGATGACAATGATGGATGTTTGGATCAGGAGGATGCTTTCCCACTAAATGAGAGAGAGTGTAAAGACACTGATGGAGATGGTATAGGAGATGAATCAGATTTAGATGATGACAATGATGGGGTTTGGGATGATCAGGATGCTTTCCCACTAGATCCAAATGAGACAACTGATACGGATGGAGATGGTATAGGGGACAATGTAGATCCCGATAAGAACAATGATGGATTCCCTGATGATAAGATTATGGTTTCTGAGGTTTTAACGCCTGGTCAACCAGGGATAGAGGAAACATGGAAGATTATAAACTTAGAGAATTATCCATCAGCTAATGTTAAGGTTTATGCGCCTAGCGGTGTCTTAGTTTTTGCATCTTGGGACTATAGAAATGATTGGAATGGAATAGATATCCATACAGGGGAGCAATTAACGACAGGCCCTTACTATTATTTAGTGGATAAAGGGGATGGTTCAGATATACTAAGTGGATGGCTTTATATATTTAAAGATAATTTATGATCAGTAGAAAAGAAATATTGTTTTTTAAATTTTTATTACTTGTTTTTATCGGAGTTGTAAACTCCAATGGACAATTAAATGAAAACATGATTGCTGAAAGATTTAACATGAATGCTTTCAACCCTGCATATGTTGGATCAGAGGGCAAGGAAGTTTTTTTCTCAACAAGATCCTCTTGGCAAGGAGTGACAGGCGCTCCGAGGATTAACTATTTTTCCTATAGTGGAAACACAAAAAACAATCTTTCCATTGGCGGTAATGTTATTTCATCTAAGGTATTTATTGATACAAGAACATTTTATACCCTTGATGCTAGCTATAGACTTGAAATGGGAGGAGGTAAGAATCTCTTTTTAGGTTTGAAAGCTGGTGCCAGTACTAAGCTTAGCGATATTGAATCTTTGGAAAGAATAACAGAAGAGGCTAATCCTTCTATAACAGATGAGACAAAGGGAACTTATCCTGTTTTAGGATTTGGATTTTTATATAAAACTGAAAAATTTTATTTGTCAGGATCAATTCCTAATTTCCTTAATCCAATAAATTTTACCGATAATGTTTCTTTTGCTGGAAATGAAAAACCAATCACTTACTTTTTGGCTGGAACCAAAATTAAGATAGCAGATAATAGTTCATTAAATCCATTTTTTAGTACAAGGTTTATTCCAAGCACAAAAAATCTTGTTCATTTTGGAGGTACTCTTGCTTACAATGATTTTATTGAAGTAGGGATGGGTTATAAAAGTACTCAGTATATTGATCTTCTCTTCCTTTTAAAAACAAAAATTGGCTTGACTTTAGGATATGGATATGATTTTAGGGCGAAAGGTAATGAGGTAGAGGTTCAAAAAAGTGGTTCGGAAATTTTTGCTAAGTACAGTTTTAATATTGCTTCTCCTCCGCCTCCTCCTGATGAGGCTCCAGAAGAAGAATAGTCTTCTGCGCTAAAAGTATCTAGGTCTTAAGTTAGATTTTAAATAAAGAGGATGTTTTGGGACGCCTTCTTTTGAAAGTTCTATATATGTAGGATTCAGCACCATTTCATTAAGCCAGCTTGGGACTTTTTCTTTATTACCCCATGCATAGACTACTTTAGAACATTTTTTAGCATGTTTTTTAATTTCATCCTTGTTGCTTCCCCTTTTGTTTTTGGCAAGACTAAAAAGTTTTTTTGGACTGCTTGTTCTATAAGTATATAAATTGCAAATGTATAGTCCTCCAAAACCCCATTTTTTAGAAAATCTAATAATTTTTTTTGTCGTTCGATCATCTAGATCTTCATCTGCTGAGGAAGGATTTAACATGATGAATAAAATATTTTCATTGTTTTGATTCCAAATTCTTGACAGAAGATATCTGTGTTTTCTGTCATCCGATAAAATAGCACTTTTAATCATTTAAGCTGTTTGGTTGTTCGACGATACCAATTTGGTTTCATTTTTATTTTTTCTTCAATTCTTTGGCGAATAATCATTTGATCTTTTTTAGTTGGGGACCAATCATTATATAGTTCATCAGGCCACTGATCTTTTTTAAATTTTCTGTCAGGATCGGGTTTCATCCCCCTAGACCTCATTTCCTTTATAAGCTCTTTATATCTTTTGTGAAGGTATTTCCCTTTGTTATAAAAAAATTTTACATGCCCTTTATTTAGGGTAAATTCTTTAGGCCATGTCTTTTTATTTTTCTTCCAATTATTAGATTTTAAAGAACGTTGAAGAGAAGAACCAATCATAAATAATTCTCTATATTCTGCAACCAAATGTTGGTCTGTTAGTTCTTGTGTTGGGATAATGTTAATTCTTGTCATTTAAAATTTTTATTTCAAATAATTTGAAAAGCCAAATTAAAATAAAAAAGCCTCTCAAAAAATGAAAGGCTTAAGTTATTAATGAGTTAAGTTATTATCTTAATGACATCATCTTCCAAACCATCTCACTCTTTACTAATTCCCTGCTTTTAAATGCTTGTAGAAGATCCTTAGAATAAGAGGGTGTATTAGCTCTCGCTTGCATCGCAGCTTTATATGACTTATAAAAATCAGCTGTTATGTAATTCCATCGAACGTTCTCTCCATTGAGGTCTAATCTTTTACTATAAGACCATGCAACTCTTGGAGCATTTTTGTCTGGAGATCTATTCAAATCATTCTCCATTTTCTCATATTTTGCTCCATATCCTAGAGGAACTTTCATGTAATTGAAAACAGCTATTTGAGGAAGAGAATCTACAAATGAATAACCATTTTTTCTAGCAACCACAGCCTCGCCCATTATTTTTCTTGCTTTAAAGTTTTTTTGACTCATAACTTCTACGTCCATGTCTGTCATATCAGGATCAATTTTTCTAAAACCAGTATTAGCCCACAGACTATCTACTTCATTTGCCAAAGTAACAATAATAACGTTATATGGAGATTCTGGAGTAGTGTGTCCAACACCCCAGACATCCCATCCAACAATTGTTCCATCATCGATTCTTTTTTGAGCAAGTTTTGCCCATTTTTCATTAAGAAGCGTATTATAATTTTCTCCTGGAGTAGTTCTTATCCAAGAGATGCTTGCATATTTCCAATCCTGCGCTCCAGCAAAAAAAGAAGTTAGAATAAGTGAAATAGCTAGAATAGAAAACTTTTTCATATTTAATTTGTTTGTGATTAGTATAGCCAAATATAATAAATATACAAGACAAATTTATTTTAGAGCACTCCATATTAAGTACCCAATTAAAACAAGTAAAAATCCAAGGATTCCTTGAAGAAATGTTCCAACTGTATGGGTTTTATAAGCTGTTTTAATATCCATTTCACTCATTTGCGAAACTATCCAAAAGTAGGAATCGTTTGCATGGGAAATAGTCATAGACCCAACGCCTAATGACATAATGGCCCAAACTTTTCCCATTTCACTATCTAATCCTAGGGTAGGCAATAATGGGAAAATGATTGTTGAAGTTGTTATAATCGCAACTGTTGAGGATCCTTGAGCTGTTTTCAAAACTGCTGCTATTAGGAAGGGAATCATTATACTTAAAACGTTTATTGAGGTAAAACTTTCTAGATAATTTTCTATTGAGACATATTGAATTATTGCTCCAAGAGATCCGCCAATGCCCGTTATGAGAATTATCGGGACAGCATTTTTAAATCCTTTAATAATAGAATTTTTTATAAATGAAGGGGAGTTATTTTTTTTCAAAAAAAAGGAAATCAGAACCCCAATCAAGAGTGCTCCATTAGGATTTGTTATCAGGTTTAGAAAATATAAAAAAGCAGAATCACCTTGAGAATAATTAAGAAAAGATCCAATACACATTAGAACGATGGGAACAATTATAGGACCTATTGAAAGATTAAAAGAAGGAGCATTATTTTCTGTTCCAAAACTTATATGAAAAGATTTTCCCAGGTCTAAATTTTTATTTCTTTTTACCAAATACTGGCCATATAATCCCCCACAGAAAGATAGTATAAAGGCTAATATCCCGCCACAAATGATCAATAGAAACAAATTTTCAAGGGATAGATTTGAGGCCGCCGCCAAAGGCCCAGGTGTTGGTGGGACGAGAACATGAGGAGCAAAAAGACCAGTAGATAAAGCTACACTCAAACCTACTAAAGGTGTTTTTGTTTGTTTGGACAAAGTTTTGTTAACGTTTGACAATATTACAAAAGCAGCATCACAAAAAACAGGAATGGATACAAAGTATCCTATGGTACTTATTGCGTATGGTAAAGGAAGGTTTTTAAGGGATTTTATTAGCCCATTCGCTATTGACATTGTGCCCTTTGACAGCTCCAAGGCAGAACCAATTATAGTTCCACAAAGAATGAGCAAGCCTATATTTTTTATAGTTTTCCAAAAGCCTGATCCTATTACAAAAGGAATTTCAGCTATTGGGATTCTTATAAGAAAAGAAAGAAACAAAGCGGCAAGGAGCAAAGTAATTATCGGGTTGATCTTCAGATATGAAGTTCCAATGATAATCCATAGAATTACTATAAAAATAAATCCAAGTGTTTCTAACATCTAAAGAAAGGATTTTGAGTTTTTGAAATTACTTAAAACGGTTAAAAGCTTTCCAATGATAAGTTCATTTGTTTTCTTCATTGCTTCAGACAAATTCATGTTTTTTGGATTTATTGAATATATCCCAAAAGGACCATCTAAGTTAAGATTCTTCTTTTCTGTTTTAACTTTACCAGCAAGAATTATTGTTGGCACTTTATGTTTTGATGCTATTGATGCTATTTTGTATGGGACTTTTCCATATTTGCTTTGCTCATCAAAGCTTCCTTCACCAGTAATTACAAGATCAGAGGCTTTAATTTTCTTGTTCAGATGAACATGTTTTGATATTAAATCAAACCCATTTTCAATAACTCCCCCTAGAAGACCTAAAATTCCAGCTGCACAACCTCCAGCTGCACCTCCGCTAGAAATATTATGAATCGAAATATCAAATTTATTTTTTATAAGCTCAGCAAATATTAAACCATTATTTTCCAAAGTTTTTATATCATCTTTATTTGCTCCCTTTTGAGAAGCATATGTATTTGCAGCTCCTATTTCACCCAGTAAAGGGTTTGTAACATCGCATGCCATTGTAATGTTTACACCTTTAAGTTCTTCTATGAGATTTGATTTGTCAATTATATGACACTGATTTAAATGACCTCCTCCTAAAGGGATGGGTAATTGGGATTTGTTTAGTAACTTTCCCCCAAGTGCAACAAAAATACCAGTCCCCAAGTCATGAGTAGCACTGCCTCCAAGTCCAAGGAAAATGTTTTTACAGTTAGATTTTAAAGCATGTTTTATTTGCAGTCCTGTCCCGTATGTAGAAGTTAACATCGGATTCTTCTCTGATTCTTTTATTTGCATTAATCCTGAAGCTTGTGACAATTCTATCCATGCAGATTTTCCGTTGTTAAAAACGAAATAAGGCTTTTTGATTGTTCTTCCAAGAGGATCTAATGCATCACAATGAACCATTTTTCCTTCAATTGTCTTTTCAAATAGATCAATCGCTCCTTCTCCTCCATCAGAAAAGGGAATTATTTCTAGAAGGGATTTTGGGAAAACTCTTTTTACTCCAATGGAGATACTTTTGGATACTTCCTTTGCTGTTAGGCAGCCTTTAAAGGAATCGGGGGCAATTAAAACTCTCATTTTTTTTGATCTTTCAAAAATTAATTATAAGTAGAGATAAATTTATAATTTTAGTAAAATAAGTTTTTAAAATGAAAATTTTTACATTCACCATAATTTTATTTTCTGCAATGGCTACTGCACAAACAAAAAAAATAGATCTCAAGGTTGATCACCAGGCTTTACTTGTTAACGATCTAAAAAAATCAGGAGATTTTTATATAAAAGTTTTAGGATTTGAAGAAATCGAAAATGCTTCGGGAGGGTCTCCTAAAAGATGGTTTAAAAATTCTGAGGGTAAAGAAATACATTTGATTCATAGGGGAAAGATTGTCGAGGAATTACCTAAAGACATACACATGGCATATAAAGTTGAAGATATTCTTTCTTTTATTGAACACCTTAATAGGTTAGGGATAGAATTTTCAGATTGGCCTGGGAATAAGAATCAAGTGCAATTAAGGCAGGATGGATTTAATCAAATTTATATACAAGATCCAACCGGATATTGGATTGAGATTAATGATGTTAAATAATTCTGATTTGCCATCAACTAATCTAGACATGTTGCATTTTCAACTTCTTCTTTAGTAAAAGTGTGAGGATATTGAATTGTTGTTTTTACCCCTTCAAACAACCCAGAGGTTATAGTTCCTCTTAAATTCAGCACTACTTCTAAATCAATAAAATCTTCACATACTTGAGCATATTCATTGGGAGCTTGAATTTTTATTGTTCCTGCATCAACATTCATCACACCTTCTCCAAATTGTTCCAGCAGGCCGTCTTCAAATTCATCACCAACACCAAGAAAAATTCCGTCTTCTGAATATTTAATATTATTTACTTCAAAACTAATGAGGCAGGATTCACATAAATCCTCGTTAGATTCTTTTTTGCAGTTTAACATTAAAAGAAATAATAAAATAAGAATGAAATTTTTCATTCACTTTTTTTTAATGGCACAAATCTATAAAATAAACTTTGGTTTTTAATATTTATAGAGAGCTAAGACATATCTTTCAGCGCTTCAATTAATGTATCTAATTCACCTATGGAAGTAAAAACATTTGGCGTTATTCTACACCCTTGAACGTTTGCATAATCTATTGCAACAGTAAATATTTTGTAGTCAGTCATTAATTTTTTTGCAAGATCAGAAGGAGAAATACCTTTTATCCCAACATTTGCAATCCCACAACTTCTGAAGGATTCTATGGGAGTATTAATTATAATATTTGAAACATTTCTTAAAGCAGAGGTCCAATAGTTTTGTAAAAATCTAAGTCTTTCTTCTTTTCGTTTAAGCCCCATCCAATTCAGATAATCAATAGCATTTAAAATAGCTAAGTCAGTGTGAACAGGATGTGTTCCAATATGATTTAATCTTTTGACATTATTTTTTTCCTCAACGTGACTAGCAATTAGCGGCCATATTTTTGATATTCTTTTTTTGTTCACGTACAATATTCCTGATCCAAGTGGAGCAGCAAGCCATTTATGAAGACTAGAACCATAGTAATCGCATCCAAGTTCTGATATTTTAAAATCAAAATGGCCAACACAGTGAGCCCCATCGACCATGACTTCAACACTATTTTTATGAGCCATCTCACAAATCTTTTTTATTGGTAAAATTTGTCCAGTAATATTTATCATATGAGGAACCATCATTAAACGTGTCTTTTCAGATATTTGATTTTCATATAAGGAGACTATTTCTTCATCAGATTTAGGATGATTAGGAATAGATATTACTTTGTTAGTAATTCCATGCCGTTTAGAAACTTGTTTAAACATTTGTTTCATTGAGCCATAGTCTTGATCAGCATATATAGCCTCATCACCTTTTATCCAAGGGAATCCACTTATGATTAGATCTAGAGATTCTGTTGTATTGCGAGTTATAATTAGTTCTTCTTTTGTACAACCAACAAGATCAGCGAGACTTTTTGTAACCTGTTCTTTATCTTTTTCAAGGTAATTTCTCATGTAAAAAGAGCCCTCATAATTAATTCTTTTTACATGATCAATAAAACTTGTTAAAGTTGGATTTGGAATGATATTGTAGAATCCACTTTCAAGATTAATATAATCAGGATTTAAATTGTATTGTGAACGAACAACTTCCCATAATTCATCCCTTTTAGTTATTTTTTTCAGCGAATCAATAGACGATGTTTCACAAAAAATATCTAAGGGTTGATTAAAAAAAGGAATTAGACTGAAGGCTCCAAAAGATTTAATGAACGTTCTTTTTTCCATAAATCACAGTTTAAAAATCTTCAGAAGATTCAATTAGTCTAACTTTAAGATTTGGCTTTTCCATTTCATAGTCCATTGGGAACATTGGTCTGTTTATTCTTTTATAATCAAGTCTTTCTATATCTTGGTCAACACCACCTGGGGTTAAAGCCATTATCCAATCACCTCTCATTTGATAAAGTTCAGGAACTAGATATCCAATTTTTACAATTATAATATTTGTTTTATTTGGATTAAGGCCAAGGTCTGTAAAATCAGCTTTTTTGTGATATGGCTTTCTCTTCTTTGTTACAATTACATAAATACTTCCCGATTTTATTACTACCTCAGTTTCAGCATGAACGTCTCCATGTTTTATTTTTTCAATTATGCCAGATAATTTAATTGGAGGAGAATAACGATCGTCAATTGTTGCGCCAACATATTCTTCAACTCTAGCTCCAACACCTAGCTCTACTGCTTTTTTAATCATTTTGGGACCTGGTATAGATGCGTAAATTACTGAAGGTCCATTTGCGGAATTAAATTCTTTTCTTGAAAGTATTTCTCTTAAAGTCCAGGTTACATCACCAGCTCCTCCTGCTGTAGGATTATCACCCATATCACTTATAATAAATGGCATTTTCTCACTTGAAATAGCTTTTTTAAGACTTTTTTCAAGAGTAGTTGTTGGAGCAACAAAAGCAAATTCTTTTCTTACTTTCCAAAAATTGTCTGCAAGGTTTTCAGCAGTTTTTGACACTATTTCTTTTTCATCTCCAGTAACCATAACTACAGCATGATTCCTAGGTTCATCAGCCCATGGATAGCCAACCCATATTGCTGCATCAATAATTCCTTTCTGATTTGCTGCTGGTTTAACTTTTGCATATAGACTTTTGCCAGGCTCTATCCTGGTGCTTGTTTTTTCTCCAGGGAGAAGAATTGGCACAGGTATCCATGCTTTATATCTTGGTTTACCCTTACCACTATCTATTCTATACAATAAATTTTCTAACGCTCTTTTTTTTGATTCAATAGCATCTTCATGGGGAGCCATCCTATAACAGGTTATTAGGTCTGTATTTTGGGCAAGCTTTACAGAAACATTTCCATGTAGATCCATAGATGTTGAAATTATAGTTTCTTTTCCAATAACTTCTCTTATTCTAGTGATCAAATCTCCTTCGGGATCATCCAACCCAACTACACTCATTGCTCCATGTATATCAAAGAACAAACCATCATATGGAAGGTTTTTTTTAAGCATATTTAGTGTCTTATTAACCAAAGATTCATATGCCTCTCTAGTTACTATCCCTCCAGGTAAGGCATGCCCTCTTAGTGTAGGGAACCAAATTGCTTTTTTTCTGTTTATTGAATCTTTCGACAAGAAAGGATAGTAAGAAAACACTTCTTCTCCTTCTCTAGCATGAAAGGCTTCTTCATGAGTAAATGCAGGAGAGAATGTACTTGATTCTATTGCTAAACCAGCAATTGCTATTCGCGGTAATTTTTTGCTTGAAGGATTTTCACAACCCCATATAAATAATGAGATTGAGGTAATTAAAAATTTTAAAACAGTTGATCTTTTAGCTGGCTTCATTTTTAAAAAAATAATCTGATTCAATATAATAAAAAAAGACCTCGAAAAGAGGTCTTTTAGCAGATTGATTTTTTGTCATTATTTAATTTTTCTGGAAAATTGGGTCATATTATCAATTTTTCCATCGAGATTAAAGTAAAAAAACTCAACTAATTCTCTATCCCAAACACTATCATCTCTCATCACTCTTTTTTCTCTTGAAGTTACAATTACTCCAGAGGCGGGGTCTGTATCATATATTTTAAGAGGGACTATTGAATAAGGTTTCCAACTTACTGATTTGTAATCTTTAAAGTATCCTTCCCACATGCTAGGGGTGAATAGCGCTTTTCTGCCATCTTCATATTCAATATTTACCTCGTCAGCAAATGGTATTTTGCAACCTTCAACATCCATTTTGTTATAGCTCTCTACTAATTTTTCGATTGCCTCTACTTCTCCTCTATTAGAAAAAACCAATCCTCTGCCGGTGTATTGGTTGTCAGTTTTACCAAAAAATTTACCCCCTACAGCTAGACCAAATTCATTGGTTGGGTAGTTTGCTCTCCATTGGGCAAATCCATCAATTTTATTATCAGTGTCAACCGTAAAGATCTCCATCAAATTTTGCTTTTGTTTTGATCCGTTTTTCCAATTTCTCTCTTCAACAGACCAAGTCAAAACTTGTGTTTTATCACTTCCCTCAATTTTTACTGGGATTATTGCATATGGTTTCATGGAGATAGACTCCATTGAATCAAGCCATCTTTTGTTATTATCATAGTTTTTTTCTGTAAACTCTTTGCTGTAGTGCTTAAACATTTCATCAACATCTTTAGCACTGTAGTGTTTAGCAATATTTAAAACAGCAGTAACAGCATCATCATTTCCCAAAACATATTTTTTGCCATTATTTTCCCCTTCTCCAAGGAATTTGCCTCCGGACGGTGATTTAAGGCAAAAGATGCATTTATTTCCAGATTTATTTTGCGTACACGCAACTAATGTCAAAAAAGTTACGCCTAATAGAATTATTTTTTTCATATGATTTATTTTAATCCTCAAATATATGGAACCTTTATGGAGGATTGTGCTAAAAAAATTAATTATATTGTTAAAAAAACACTATGAAACAATTTGTGTCTTTGCTTGTTGCAATCTTATTTGTTGGATGTTTTAATACTACCACAAACAATAATCAAATTTCAGATTCTAAAAAACAAATAGAATTTTTTAACACTTCTGATGAATATCCTTTTTCAGAGGCTACTGTGGTTAATAATGTAATTTATTTGTCTGGAAAAATAGGGACTGATCCAAACACAGGGGAACTTGTTGAAGGGGGAATTGTTGCTGAGACTAAGCAAATAATGGATAACATAAAGAATACATTGACCAAAATGGGGAGTTCTATGGATAATATTTTCAAATGCACCTGTATGCTTGCAGATATTAGTGAGTGGAAGCAAATGAGTGATGTCTACAGAACTTATTTTAAGGAGAATCTTCCTTCAAGAAGTGCTTTTGCTGGATCAGGATTAGCTCTTGGAGCAAGAGTTGAAATAGAATGTTGGGCAATTAAAGACTGATCTAGTCGGTCAGTATGAGGAAGGAGATATAATTAAATAAACCTTAGAGAGGTCGGTTGTTTTAAAGTATATTGAAAATAGTTTGAAAAAAAACGCTTTTTTCTTGTATTTATTCTTGACATTTATTGGAGGACTTTTTGTTAGTGCTCAACAGGGGGCTATAATATATGAAGGATTTCATGAGGGAATGACCAAAGAGGAAGTTTTAATGGAATATGAAAAGAATTCCTCAAAGTATACTAATATTATTTTTGGTAAAGGGATAGATTGGAAGATTGCTATTAATGGTTTTTCTTATAATGAGTATAATCTTTTATATGGGATTGATTTGATTCCTGTTGAAAAAGAGAATGATATGAGCAGTTATGATTTCACAAAAAACTGTCTTCATATTGCAAAAAAATTTATAGAGGATCAAGGATTTGAAGTTTTTTATAAACCTGATCAGTGGGATGCTCCAGCTGAATTTGATTCTTTTTGGGGGCTAATAATGATCAATAAAGAAAAAAATTTGGCAGCTCATTTTTTCCCTTCAAAGCTTAATTTTTTAATTAATGGAGAACCTGCTTATGAAGCTCATCTTAGGCTCATTAGTTATGAGCCTTTTATAAACGAGTTTGAAAATCTTAAATTGTATTATGATTATTAATCTATTTTTCATTTGAAAATGAATAAACTAGTTTTCCCTTTTCTTATTGGTATCGTTTTTATTTCTGGAATTTTCCTCTTTGTAAATATCCAAGGGGATGATCTTCATAAGGAATTAAAAGATGGCTGGGAGCAGAAAAACAAAATGAAAAAAATAATTGGTGTAGGAGCCATTGCTCCTTTAGATGCAGAAATTCTTTTTGACGGTAGTAGATTGATGCTAGATGAAAAATGGACATATTGGGATGGCCCAAGATTAAGGGCTGAACTTCCAATAAAGTGGGAGATAATTGATGATCCACTTGATTCAGGTACTGTTCTTAGTTCTTTTGACCAGGCTTCTACAGGTGGAATTTATGGAGCAGCAGATATTGTTACAAAAGAAAAATTTGAAGATTTTAGATTACATGTTGAGTTCTTAGTTTCTGAGCCTAAAGGCAATAGTGGGGTTTATCTCCAAAACAGATATGAAATACAAATTCTCGATGGTGATTCTTCCGTTCATGGTATGGCAGCTGTAATAAATGAAAATCCTGCCCCATATGAGAATTATAACGGAACGGGGAAATGGAATGCTTACGACATCAAATTTAGGGCTGCGCGTTTTAAAAAAGATTCACTTACAGAAAAGCCAATTGTAACAATGTATTTTAATGAGAAGAAAGTTCATTCAAATATTCGTATTCAAAAAGTCTGGGGAGGTCCAAATTCTGGTATAGATGGAGGTAACAATGATGGTTATGGCATTACAAATAGGCTAGGAGGAATAAAATTACAATCTGAGGGATTTCATGTTTTGTATAGAAATATTTGGATTCAGAAGCTTAATATAAATGATCCAGACACAGATTTTTAAAAAATAATTGAATCGGTAAATCAATTTTATCTATTTCTCCCATATATTATTTTTATATCTGGTAGTTCAGTGAAGTAATAATGAACCCATATATAGAGGTGATTAAATAATGCGGCTAAAATTGCTGCTTCTGATTGAAATAAAATTCCAGGGATCCATAAGACAAGAAGCCCATATATGTACATTCCATTGGAGGTATATTTAAAAATCCCCTCTTTTACAAATGGTTTGTTTTTAAATTTTTCAGGTTCAAAGTGATCTATTCCACAAGCTCTTTCAAAACCAAAGTATTTTTTTACTGAATAAAAGAGATAAAAACTAGGTAAAAAAAGTCCTAGTGATAATATATAAGAGACATAGGGATTTATTGTAATTGTCATTGAATTTGATATTGATAGACATATTATCACTATTGGCCTGGATAGAATAAGTATAAAAAAAAATATTCTGTATATTTTAAAACCATTGTTTCCTAATAACTTAGTTATTCCCTTGTAAAACAATTCATATCGCCAACATAAAAGAACATAAATTTGATGCAATATAGGGACTAAAAGTGCTAGTATAAACAGGGTTTTTGTGTCAATTCCCCAAAGATGCCCGCTTAATATTTTATCGCCTGCATATATGTTTATGTAATGATTTATCAAATATAGTAATGAAAGCAATATTAAGAAGTGCCATATTTGGTATTTGAATATTTTTGCCAAGAGATTACAATTTTTCGTTCAAGTAAGTTAGAAAAATTATTTGATTATGTTTTCATTAAATTTGATTAATTAATTTTAGGTCAATGTCGAACAAAAAAGTCCTTTTTTTTGCATTTTTGATAAACATGGCAATGATATTTGTCGATGTTATTTATGGTTTTATAATGAACTCTTCATCACTTCTTGGTGATGCGGCTCATAATTCAGGAGATGCTTTTATTCTTGGTGCATCAATTTTAGTTGTATCATCTAAATCATATGTCAAAAATAATGTAAGTGCTCTAAAAGGTTTTATCATGTTAGTTTTTGGTATTCTGGCATTTTACCATATTTATAAAGCCATTACTTTCGGGTCACACTTAAATACAGGAACTCTTTTAGGTGTGGGTATTTTTTCCTTGGCAGGAAATGTTGTTGCTGCTATTTTGACTCATTCAAGGCATCAGCATGACATAAATATGAAGAGTGCTTATGTTTGTGCAAGGAATGATTCCATTAGTTCTGCAGGGATTGTGATTTCTGGATTACTTTTTTGGCTTACGGGATCAATTCTACCAGACATTTTAATTGGAACTTCAATTGCCTTATTTGTTTGTTATACTAGTTTTGAGATAATAAAAGAGAGCATTTTCAGCCCTTTTTGTAACTGTTGCGAGCATAAATTTCCTTGCCCAGAAACATGCTCCTGTGGTTGTTGTTAAATCTTTTCCCATAAAATTGGCAGGGGTTTATATATTAGATTTGAAATAAGTTCTTAGCACACCTAACCTTTTTGTGTTAACATATTTAAAAATTATGAATGCAACATTTGTCATCTTTGCACTGGCAATATTTTAAGTTGTAAATATGTAAAAAAGCAAGTAAAGAAGTAGCTCCATAGGTTATAAATTCTGGAAGATAAATTAATTCAAATAAGTCATTAAATAATAGGATTGACAAGAATAACCAAGAGGACAAAAAAATAGTTTTCATAAACTTCTTGGAAGTTTTCTTCATAGAGTAATAAACTGCAAAAAAAGAAAGAATGATAAAGAAAAAAGTGAGATATTCCCACCAGAAGGGTAGAAATTCACAACAACTTATAGTATGAGTTTGGGCTACAAATAATAATGGCGTAGCCAAACAATGAGAAAGACACAAAGTAGATGTAAATAAACCTAAATAATCAGAATTATATATATTTATTTTCATTTCTCATTTAATGTTTTTATAAGGAGACGAAATTAATAATCTTTATCTAATCTATTAATAGATTCAATGACAAATATTTACTGATGGAATATTCCAAAAATAAATTTTTGAATTGTATTTGATGGCGTATAATGATCAGATTTAAAAAAAGAAATTGATTTAAATCCAACTTTTCCAAAGGTTTTTTTCATTGAATTTTCGTCATATTGGCTAATTTTTAAACCACTACATTTTTTGGGCCCTTCATTTGAAAATGTCCCTATTATTAGTTTTTTAGCAAAAAAAGAAACGTTATTTAAGTATTTATCAATCTCATTTTTCTTAGTCAAAAAATGAAATGATGCTCTATCATGACATAAATCATATTTTGTAGAACTTTTAAATTCAAGAATATCAGACTCAATCCAATTTACTTTTTCCGCTTTTTCACCAAGTCTTTTTTTGGTTTTATTTATAGCATTTTTAGAAATATCAAGAATGGAAATGTTTTTATATCCAAGTTCTAAAAGACAATCGACCAACATGCTTTGACCCCCACCAAGGTCAATTATACTTGATGATTTTGAAAGGTTAAGTGTTTGGATCAATTTCAGAGAAATCTCAGGGATCTTTTGTGTCCAGGACATTTGATTGGGCTCTTTAGAGGAATAGATATTTTCCCAGTGCCTTTTCATATAGATTTATGGGCATATATGGATATAGAATATAGAATTACAAGAACCCAAGCCAAATAAATAAAATGAGAGCTAGGGATCAGCATATGAGCCATAATGGTTCCAGATAAAACCATTAACCCAACACAAATTAAAAGGCTAATTCTAACTTTAGAATTTTTCACTAAACTTTTTCTTGAAAAAAGAAATATAAACAAACCTATTATTCCAACCCAGAGACCAAAAAATTGATAAATCTGCCTTAGATATCCAGGCAGAGTATTGTTTATTTCGGGTTCAAATAATTCATCAAAACTCATTTCTAACCGCTCTTCATTTGCAATTTTATCAAGCATCCAGGGCTCGTCAACAATCATCCATCTAGCACCAAGAAAGATCATGGTTATTCCCATAATTAAAAGAGGGATAGAGAACAAGGAAATTTTCTTTTTATCCATATTTAAATATACAAAAAGAAGGCGGTTTATGGAATAATTATTTTATTTGAATCAAATATCCATTTATCTTGATATACGGAACCATTCATTTGATTTGAGACTATTAAATCAACAATTTTAAGCCCTTTTTCAGCCATGTTTTCAAAAGTATCTATTCCATCATTATCAAAACCCTTTCTTGTTCTATGAATATTGAATTTTTCGGAGAATTTTCTATTAAACACTTTTTCTATACCATCTTTACCTAACATAAAACCTAAAAGTCCTGCCCATGTTGCGGTAGGATTGTCAGAATCCCAGCCTGCCAAAGTTCCAATTTTTATAGTTTCTTTTATATCTCCTTCGCCATAAAGCAAACTTATTATGCTCGCTCCAAAATTAATTCCTGCTGCAAAGCATCCATTACAGGATTTATCTTTTGTAGCCCACAAATAGTTATCTTCTTGTCTAATTTGGTATTTGAGATTTAATTCATCTCTTGTTTCCTCCCATTTTTTTCCTTCAAGGTAGGAAGCTTTAACAAAGTCATACATTTTGGCAGAATAAGAATCATTTGGGAGATGCTTTCTTGCTTGATTTGCCATCCAGTGAATTTTATCTTTTAAAGAATTATGGGTTGTTTCAATTGAGGCTAAGGAGTACATTATAACATTAAATTCCGCAATCCATTTTGCATTTTTCCTTGCTGTGGTTAAAATAGGCAAGTGTGAAATTTCTAATGCTATGTCTGGTCTTGTTGGGGCAAAAAAACCAAATATTTCAGTGGTCAATTGGGCGTCAATCATTTCATAATGAATATTGTTTTTTGGGTTACTAGTCTCCGGTGGTAAAATGCCTTTTTGCATTAAATCGAAAGCTCTCTGGTTGGAAACCCAAAGAAAATTTTCTTCTTTTTTGTAAATATGATTTAACCAACCTTTTTGAATTTGTTTACCACTTAGCTTGGGCGTATTGTCTTTTAAAATAATTTCCTGGTACATATATTCTATGTCAGTATCATCATCAGCACCCCAAATACTGTCTTCATCTGCAAAGAAAAAAGTAATGGTTTCAGAATATTTGTTTGAGTCCCAAATGTTTGGTTCATCTTTCCCACCCCAATTTTTTCTGGTATAAAAACCTTTGCCCTTACCTTCATGAGCAATCCCAATCTTGTCCATTTCTGTAATCAAACCCGTCCAATTACCTATGCATTGCCCTAACCAAAACCCTTCTAATTTATTTTTGTACAAATCTTTTTGTATTATGGTTTTTCCTGTTTTGTAAACAAGTTTAGAATCATTTTCACATCCAAGAGAGATTAAACTAATTATGATAATTATTTGATAAAGGATTTTCATTTAAGAAGATTTTATTATGATTTTAAGACCAAAATATACAAATCAACTGTATTTTTTAACAATTTTCATGACACTTTCGTAATAGCCTTTCCCAAAAAGTATCAGATGTACTAATAAAGGATATAATTGATGAATTTCAAGTCTCTCTTTCCAATTTGATCCTAAAGGGATAACCTCATTATAGGCTTCAATTGCTCTATTTGGTGGAGACCCAAACAAATGAAGCATTGCCCAATCAACATCAGGATGTCCAAAGTAAACTGCTGG
>JAYYYF010000029.1:0-19071 GCA_036340635.1 Bacteroidota bacterium
GAATACTGCTGCAAGAGCAATTGAACCTAAGCTAAGGAAAGGAGACCAAATACTTTTAATTGATGAAGATTTTCCAAGTAATGTTTTTGCATGGAGAAGGGTATGCAATGAAGTTGGATCATCTATCTTGACTGTTTCGAAGGACGAAAATAGTGAGTGGACTTCAGCTATACTTGATCAGATTACTTCTAAGGTTAAGGTGGTCTCCATTTCAAGTTGCCATTGGACAAATGGTGAATATATGGATATGGAATTGATTGGTCAAAAATGTAGAGAAAAGGGGACTTTTTTTATAATTGATGCTACTCAAAGTCTTGGGGCCAATGAGCATTCCATAAGGAAAATAGATCCTGATTTTTTGATAGCAGCTGCATATAAGTGGATGCTTTGTCCTTATGGTTTGGCAGTTTTATATGTTTCTGATAGATGGTTTGATTCAAGACCACTTGAGGAAACTTGGCTTGCAAGAGACAATGCACATAATTTTTCTGAGCTTGTAAATTATAGTGATAATTATATGCCTGGAGCTAGGAGGTTTGATATGGGTCAGATAGGTATGCCCACTTTATTACCTGGATCAATAATAGCTTTAGAGCAGATTAAAAAATGGGGGATTGGTAATATTTCTAGAACTCTGGGAGTTATAAACAATAAAATCTCAAATGAATTAATCAAATATGGGTTTGATATAATTCCTCAGGATAGAAGAGTTAGTCATATTCTTGGGGTTAGAATTCCAAAAGGGAAGAATAAAGATTATGTTTCATGGTTGAGAAGTGAAAATATTTATATAAGTCAAAGGGGAAATTCTTTACGTATTGCACCTCATCTGCATGTCAATGCTAAGGATATAGAAAGGCTTTTAAATTTTCTATCTGTATAGAACTTATGGATCCTATCAAAATTATTAAGAACAGGTCTGATATAGGAGCTGGTACTAGAGGTTCTGATATGGGAATTGATGCGATTGAAATTGCAGCAATAAATATTAAGAATGATTTTTTTAATGCACATCCATATGCTGATGTTAAAACTCATAATGAGACTATATACAACAAAAACAAAAACACCTTTGCAAAGAGAATAAATTTTGTTTGTGAACAGTGTCAGAGATTAAGAGATGAAGTAAAAAAAGAATTGGGGAACGGATTTTTTCCTTTAATTCTGTCAGGTGATCATTCATCAGCACTTGGAAGTTTATCTGGAATTCAAATGGCATATCCTGATAAGGAAATTGGAGTCATTTGGTTAGATGCTCATGCAGATATTCATACGCCCTACAGCACGCCATCGGGGAATGTACACGGGATGCCGATTGCGGCTGCGCTTTCCATTGATAACAGGGAGTTTTCAAAAAATAAAGTTTCTGAGTCAACTGAGAAAAATTGGTTGAGAATGAAAAACATGGGAAATAAATCACCCCTTATAAAACCTGAAAACCTAATCTATTTTGGAGTCAGAGATACAGAAAAAGAAGAAGATCAAATAATTCAGTCCAAAAAGATTAAAAATTTTTCTGTGGATGAGGTTCGCGGTTTTGGATTAAAATCATGTATTGATCAAACAATACAACAGCTAATCTCTACAGATTTAATATATATTAGTTTTGATGTCGATGCTTTGGATTGTGATTTGTTCTCAAGAGGAACGGGGACACCTGTTTCCAAGGGATTTGTGACTAAAGAAATAATTTCAATCATAAAAGGAGTAAAAGATACAGGTAAACTCGTAGCACTTGAAATCTGTGAAATAAATCCCTTGTTAGATAATAAAGGAAATCAAATGGCGGAGTCATCATTTGAAATTATTTCTTCGGTTTTTAGTTGATTTTATCCTTTATTAGGATTTCCTTTTTTAATTAGATTAAGTGCTGAACCCTCTTTAAACCAATCTATTTGTTGTTTGTTGTAGGAATGATTAGCTGTAATTTTATCCTTAGAACCATCTGAGTGAACAATTTCAATTATTAGGGGTTTGTCAGGAGAAAAATCTTTTAGATCTAAAAAATTAAAGGTATCATCTTCTTGAATCATATCATAGTCACTTTCTTTACTAAATGTGAGCGCTAGCATTCCTTGTTTTTTAAGATTGCTTTCATGAATTCTTGCAAATGATTTGACAAGAACGACCATGACCCCAAGGTGTCGGGGCTCCATAGCAGCATGCTCTCTAGATGAACCTTCTCCATAATTTTGATCACCTACCACTACAGTTTTAACCCCAATTTTTTTATATTCTCTTTGAACTTCCGGTACTCCACCATATTCACCTGTGAGTTGATTTTTAACTAGGTTAGTTTTTTTATTAAAAGCGTTGACTGCACCAATCAAACAATTATTTGAAATATTATCTAGATGACCTCTGTATCTTAGCCAAGGACCGGCCATTGAAATATGATCAGTTGTACACTTACCATATGCCTTAATTAACAATTTTGCATTATATATATTTTTTTGATCCCATGATTCAAATGGTTCAAGGACTTGAAGTCTTTGGGAATCCTTTTTAATAATAACTTCAATATCTGAACCATCATTTGATGGAGGGACAAAACCATTATCTTCAAAATCAAACCCTTTAGGAGGAAGTTCTAATCCTTCAGGAGCCTCTAATTTGACTTCTTCACCATCTTCATTTAAAAGGGTATCAGTAATTGGATTGAAGTCAAGTTTTCCTGATATGGCAACTGCAGCTACCATTTCTGGAGATGCAACAAACGCATGGGTGTTTGGATTTCCATCTGCGCGTTTTGCAAAATTTCTATTGAATGAGTGAATAATAGAATTTTTTTCTTCTTTATTTGCCCCTTTTCTATCCCATTGGCCTATACAAGGGCCACAAGCATTTGTGAATATTTTAGCTTCTAGGTTTTCAAAAATGCCAAGCAAACCATCGCGTTCGGCGGTATATCTTACCTGTTCAGATCCAGGATTTATTCCAAAATCAGCTTTTGTTTTTAAGTTTTTATCTACCGCTTGTTTAGCAATACTTGCAGCTCTGGAAAGATCTTCATATGAAGAGTTTGTACAAGACCCGATAAGTCCCCACTCAACTTTTAAAGGCCATTTTTCTTTTTTAGCCTTTTCTCCCATCTCCGCTACAGGAGTAGCAAGATCAGGGGTAAATGGTCCATTAATATGCGGGGATAGTAAATCCAAATCTATTTCGATAACTTGATCAAAATATTTTTCAGGTTCCTCATAAACTTCAGGATCTGCAGTTAAATGATCCTTGACATTGTTAGCAGCATCAGCAACATCATCTCTTCCAGTTGCACGTAAATATCTCTCCATGGATAAATCATAGCCAAATGTTGAGGTAGTTGCACCAACTTCAGCCCCCATATTACATATTGTTCCTTTACCTGTGCAAGACATAGATTTTGCGCCAGGGCCAAAGTATTCAATTATTGCACCTGTACCACCTTTCACAGTAAGAATACCAGCAACTTTAAGTATTACATCTTTTGGAGCAGTCCATCCGTTTAATTTTCCAGTTAATTTTACCCCTATCAATTTTGGAAATTTAAGTTCCCAGGGCATTCCTGCCATTACATCAACTGCATCTGCACCACCAACTCCAATAGCAACCATTCCAAGACCTCCAGCATTAACTGTGTGAGAATCAGTTCCTATCATCATTCCCCCAGGGAAAGCATAATTTTCAAGAACAACTTGATGTATTATTCCAGCACCAGGTTTCCAAAAGCCAATTCCATATTTATTTGAAACAGATTCTAGGAAATTAAAGACTTCAGCACTAACATTATTTGCGTTTTTTAGATCACTTACTGCACCCTCTTTAGCTAGAATTAAATGATCACAATGGACCGTTGTTGGAACTGCAACTTTTACCTTGCCAGCTTGCATAAATTGTAATAAGGCCATTTGTGCTGTTGCATCTTGACAAGCTATCCGATCAGGTGCAAAATTGACATAGTCTACACCCCTTGCATGTTTTTTTACTACTTTTTTGTCCCAGAGATGGGCGTAAAGAATTTTTTCACTTGAACTTAAAGGCCTTCCAAGAATATCCTTAGTTGATTTTACCCGGGCCTCCAAGTTTTCATAAAACCTTTTTATCATCTCAATATCAAAAGCCATAGAACACTTGTTTCTGAAATGCAAAAATACAAAAATTTAAGACGGGTTTTTATTTTTATAAAAGTCTTGCAAACTCTAAAACAGCAAGGATATTTTTCTCCTCATTGTATATTATACTTTTTAATTATTTTTATTTGGAAAAAATGTTTCAAATACACCACATTTATTGATAAAATTTTATAAATTTGCTGCCTCTTAATTAATAAAGACAGAAAAAATTATGGCTAAAGAAACTTTCGATCGGTCAAAACCCCATTTAAATATTGGAACAATTGGCCACGTGGATCATGGGAAAACTACACTTACTGCTGCTATCACAAAGGTGTTAGCTGATGCTGGTTTATCTGAAGCGAAAAGCTTTGATCAAATAGATAATGCCCCTGAGGAAAAAGAAAGAGGTATTACTATTAACACTTCCCATGTTGAATATCAAACACAAAATCGTCATTATGCACATGTGGATTGCCCTGGTCATGCCGATTATGTTAAAAATATGGTTACAGGTGCTGCACAAATGGATGGCGCCATATTGGTTGTAGCTGCAACCGATGGACCAATGCCTCAAACAAGAGAACATATTCTTTTAGGTCGCCAGGTTGGTGTTCCTAGAATTGTTGTTTTTCTAAATAAAGCTGACATGGTTGATGATCAAGAATTGCTTGAGTTGGTAGAGATGGAGGTTAGAGAACAATTATCTTTTTATGATTATGATGGTGATAACACTCCAGTTATTTTAGGATCTGCTCTAGGAGCCCTAAATGGAGAACAGAAATGGATTGATACTATCCTTAAACTTATGGAAGAAGTTGACAAATGGATTGAATTACCTCAGAGAGAGGTTGATAAAGATTTTCTAATGCCTGTTGAAGACGTTTTCTCAATAACAGGTAGAGGTACTGTTGCTACAGGTAGAATTGAGACAGGAGTATCTAATACGGGAGACGAAGTTGACATAATTGGAATGGGAGCAGAAAAACTTAAGTCAACTGTTACCGGAGTTGAAATGTTTAGAAAAATTCTTGACCGTGGAGAAGCAGGTGATAACGTAGGAATATTGTTAAGAGGTATTGAAAAAACAGATATAACAAGAGGGATGGTGATATGTAAACCGGGTTCAGTAAAGCCCCATGCAAAATTTAAAGGAGAAGTTTATGTTTTGAAAAAAGAAGAAGGAGGAAGACATACGCCTTTCCATAATAATTATAGGCCTCAGTTCTACGTAAGGACAACTGATGTAACTGGTAATATAATTCTCCCTGATGGAGTTGAGATGGTTATGCCAGGGGACAATTTAACTATAACAGTAGATTTGATTCAGCCAATTGCATTAAATAAAGGTCTTCGCTTTGCGATTCGTGAAGGCGGTAGGACTGTTGGTGCTGGACAGGTTACTGAGATTTTGGATTAATTTAAGTTTTTAAACTAATAAATAAGGTATCAGATAGCTAGCCTATCGGATACCTTATGTTACGATAAAAACGGGTTTAGCTCAGTTGGTAGAGCACTGGTCTCCAAAACCAGGTGTCGGGAGTTCGAGTCTCTCAACCCGTGCGTAAATGGAAGGTAAAGTATGACAGCTATTTTTTCATATATTAAAAACTCATTTAAAGAACTAAAAGACAATGTTTCTTGGACTCCTAGATCAGAATTACAACGATTGGTTACCGTGGTTTTTGTTTTTTCAATAATTTTTTCAATAGCGATCTGGGGAGCTGATACTGTACTATCCAAAATAGTAGGAATCTATTTTGAAATTATAAATGGTTAGAATGGCGGAAATTGATGCTAAAAACTGGTATGTCGTTAGAGCTGTTAGTGGTCAGGAATCTAAAATCAAAGATCATATAATGACTGAGATGACTAGATTAGGCTTTCAAAAAGAAGTTGAAGATATTTTGGTTCCTACAGAAAAAGTTGTTCAAATTCGCAACGGTAAAAAAATAAGTAAAGAGCGTGTTTATTTTCCTGGTTACATAATGATCAAAGCAAATTTGGTTGGTGAAATTCCCCATGCTATTCGTTCTGTTACAAATGTAATTGGATTTTTAGGTGAAACTAAAGGAGGTGATCCGGTTCCTCTGAGACCTTCAGAAGTTAATAGAATGTTGGGCAAAGTAGATGAACTTGCTATTTCTGTGGATCAAATATCTATTCCTTTTGTTATAGGCGAAAGTGTAAAAGTTATAGATGGACCTTTCAATGGCTTTACTGGGTCAATAGAAAAAATTAATGAAGAGAAAAGAAAACTTGAGGTAATGGTTAAGATATTTGGGAGGAAGACGCCACTTGAGTTAAGTTATATGCAAGTTGAAAAAATTTAATTAATAGTTATTTAATATTTTAATCTGAGACAGAGAAAATTTAAAAATGGCAAAGCAATTAAGTAAAGTTTTAAAATTACAAATCAGAGGAGGAGCTGCAAATCCATCACCTCCTGTTGGACCTGCACTAGGTGCTGCTGGAGTTAATATAATGGAATTTTGCAAACAATTTAATTCTAGAACTCAGGATAAGCCAGGTAAGGTTTTACCTGTTGTAATATCAGTTTATCAGGATAAATCATTTGATTTTGTGATCAAAACTGCTCCTGCCGCTCTCCAATTAATGGATGCTGCTAAATTAAAAAAAGGATCCGGCGAGCCAAATAGAGAAAAAGTTGGTACAGTAACATGGGATCAGGTGAAAAGTATTGCAGAGGATAAAATGCAGGATTTGAATGCTTTTACTGTTGAGTCTGCTATGAAAATGGTTGCAGGAACCGCAAGATCTATGGGGTTCATTGTTAAAGGAGATCCTCCATTTAATGTTTAATATTTGTTGCGATGAAAGTATCTAAAAAACAAAAAGAAGCAAAGACAAAAATTAATTATGAGACCTTTTATAATTTAAAGGATGCCTCATCTTTGGTTAAAGAAATAACTGCTACAAAGTTTGATGCTTCAGTTGACATTGCAGTTCGTTTAGGTATAGATCCAAAAAAAGGGAATGAGATGGTCAGAGGAGTTGTTACCTTACCCCATGGGACAGGGAAAAAATTGAAAGTTTTAGCTTTGGTTACTCCAGATAAAGAGAAAGAGGCGAAAGAGGGCGGTGCTGATTATGTAGGATTAGATGATTATCTTCAAAAAATTAAAGAAGGATGGACAGATGTGGATGTTATTGTTACTATGCCTAGTGTGATGGGAAAACTTGGTCCTCTCGGGAAGGTTTTGGGGCCTAGAGGATTGATGCCTAACCCAAAGACGGGAACTGTAACTATGGATATTAAAAAGGCTGTAAGTGATGTTAAAGCCGGTAAAATTGATTTTAAAGTTGATAAGACGGGAATTGTTCATGTAGCAATTGGTAAAGTTTCATTTGAAGCAAAGAAAATTCATGAAAACGCGGATGAGTTTTTAAAGACAATTGTCAAATTAAAACCTTCTTCTACCAAAGGAACTTATATAAAAAGTGTATTCATGTCAAGTACTATGAGTCCAAGTATACCAATTGATGTTAAAGAATTAGTTTAAACTGGAGAAATAAATGACAAGACAGGAAAAAAAACAGGTTATTGAAGATTTGACTACAGAGTTGAAGGAAGTGAAGAATTTTTATCTAACAGATATAGCTGGATTAAATTCTTCTGAAACTTCTGCTTTAAGAAGACTTTGTTTTAAATCTAGCGTTAAGCTCTCAGTTGTAAAAAATACGCTTTTAGCTAAAGCGATGGAAGCTTCGGAAAGAGATTTCGGAGATTTGAAAGATACTTTAAAAGGCAATACCTCTTTAATGTTTTCTGAAGTTGGAAATTTGCCAGCAAAAATAATTAAAGATTTTAGGAAAAAATATGAAAAGCCTTTTTTAAAAGGAGCTTTTGTAGAAGAATCGATTTATATAGGAGATGATCAGATTTCTACACTTGTCTCTCTAAAGTCAAAGGAAGAAGTGATTGGAGAAATAATAGGTCTTTTAAAATCACCAGTTAAAAATGTTATTTCCGCTTTGAAATCAAGTGATGGTAAGCTTTCAGGAATATTAAAAACATTATCAAATAAATAATAATAATTAAATAATAATAAATTTTCAAAATTCTAAAAAATGGCAGATCTAAAAAAATTCGCAGAACAGCTTGTTAATCTGACTGTAAAAGAAGTCAATGAATTAGCAGATATTTTAAAAGATGAGTATGGTATTGAACCTGCAGCTGCTGCTGTAGCTGTTTCTGGAGGTACTTCAGCTCCAAGTGGAGGAACAGAGACTGAAGAAAAATCAGAATTCTCGGTTGTTATTAATGCTTCGGGTGGTTCTAAGCTTGCAGTTGTAAAATTGGTTAAAGAATTAACAGGACAAGGTCTTAAGGAAGCGAAAGATCTTGTAGACAATGTTCCTAGCACTGTTAAGGAAGGGATTTCAAAAGATGAAGCAGAAGGACTTAAGAAATCACTTGAAGAAGCTGGAGCTGAAGTTGAACTCAAGTAATTTCTTCAATATCATATTAGGCTCATTGATTATCAATGTGCCATTTATTTAAATATTTAGTATAGTCTTTTAAAATTCAAAAAAAAATATATGCCTGATAAAAGAATAGATTTTGCTGCAGCAAAACACTCGCCAAAATACCCTGACTTTCTTGACATACAAATTAAATCTTTCCAGGATTTTTTTCAACTTGAAACAAAATCAGAGGAGCGTATAGAGGAAGGACTGTTTAACACTTTTAAAGAAAATTTTCCCATTACTGATACACGAAATCAGTTTGTACTGGAATTTATTGATTATTTTATAGACCCCCCTCGTTATTCAATTCAAGAATGTATTGAAAGAGGATTAACTTATTCTGTTCCATTAAAGGCTAGGCTTAAACTTTTTTGTACTGATCCTGAACATGAGGATTTTGAAACAATTGTTCAAGATGTTTTTTTAGGGACAATCCCTTATATGACACCAAGTGGTACTTTTATAGTTAATGGTGCTGAAAGAATTGTAGTATCTCAACTTCATAGGTCCCCAG
This sequence comes from Bacteroidota bacterium, assembly GCA_036340635.1. Lineage (GTDB taxonomy): Bacteria > Bacteroidota > Bacteroidia > Flavobacteriales > Flavobacteriaceae. The sequence continues at coordinate 9,097 of JAYYYF010000029.1, forward strand.
GTGTATTTTTCGGACAATCTTTTCATGCAAATGGAACTAAATTATATTCTGCAAGGGTAATCCCTTTTAAAGGATCATGGATTGAATTTGCAACAGACATCAACAATGTAATGTATGCTTATATTGATAGAAAGAAGAAACTTCCTGTCACTACTCTTTTTCGTGCAATTGGTTATGAAAGCGACAAAGAAATACTTGAAATTTTTGATCTTGCTGAAGAAGTTAAAGTTTCCAAAACTGGGCTTAAAAAAGTTTTGAATCGAAAATTAGCTGCTAGAGTTCTTAAGACATGGCATGAAGATTTTGTTGATGAAGATACTGGAGAAGTTATTTCAATAGAAAGAAATGAAATTGTAATAGATCGAGATACTGTTTTAGAAAAAGACCATCTTCAAGAAATTATTGATGCTGAAGTAAAAACAATACTTCTTCATAAACAAGAGTCTCATTTGGCAGATTATGCCATAATCCATAATACCCTTCAAAAGGACCCTACAAATTCTGAAAAAGAAGCTGTAGAACATATTTATAGACAACTTAGAAATGCTGAACCACCAGACGAGGATACAGCAAGGGGAATCATAGATAAATTATTTTTCTCAGATCAACGATATAACTTGGGTGAGGTAGGAAGATATAGGATGAACAAAAAATTGGGACTTGAAGTTGAGATGGAAATGCAAGTTTTGACAAAACTTGACATAATTACCATAGTGAAGTATTTGATTGAATTAATTAATTCAAAAGCAGAAATAGATGATATAGACCATCTTTCAAATAGAAGAGTTAGAACTGTTGGGGAGCAACTATCATCACAATTTGGTGTTGGACTTGCAAGAATGGCCAGAACAATTCGGGAAAGAATGAATGTGCGTGACAATGAAGTTTTTACTCCAATCGATTTAATTAATGCAAAAACTCTTTCTTCTGTTATTAACACTTTTTTTGGCACAAACCAACTCTCACAATTTATGGACGCAACTAATCCTTTAGCTGAAATAACTCATAAAAGAAGACTTTCAGCTCTAGGCCCTGGAGGTTTATCTAGGGAGCGTGCAGGATTTGAAGTTAGAGATGTTCATTACACTCATTATGGGAGATTATGTCCAATTGAAACTCCAGAAGGTCCAAACATTGGATTAATTTCTTCATTGAGTGTATATGCTAAGGTTAATAATCTTGGATTTATTGAAACCCCTTATCGAAAAGTTGAAAAAGGGAAAATAAATCTAGAGGAGACAATATATTTGAGTGCTGAAGAAGAGGAAAATAATTTAATCGCACAGGCGAATATACCTTATGATAAAAATGGTAAAATAAATATCGATAGAGTAATTGCTAGGGATCAAGCAGATTTTCCTGTCGTGGAACCTAAAAAAATAAATTATACAGATGTAGCTCCTAACCAAATAGCTTCTATATCTGCATCTTTGATTCCATTTTTAGAACATGACGATGCTAATCGAGCTTTGATGGGATCAAATATGATGAGGCAAGCAGTACCATTATTGCGCCCCCAAGCACCTATTGTTGGTACAGGTCTAGAAAGACAAGTGGCTTCTGATTCTAGAGTTCTTATTAATGCAGAGGGAGATGGTATAGTGAAATATGTTGATTCAGATAAGATAGTTATTAAGTATGATCGTTCAAACGCTGAAAGGATGACTAGTTTTGAAGAAGATATAAAAACGTATGAGTTGATAAAGTTTAGAAAGACAAATCAGGGGACGTGTATCAATTTAAAACCAATAGTTAAAAAAAGAGACAAAGTATATAAAGGAATGGTTCTTTGTGAAGGTTATGCTACTGAGGAAGGAGAACTTGCATTAGGGAGAAATATGATGGTTGCATTTATGCCATGGAAGGGGTACAATTTTGAAGATGCAATTGTAATTTCAGAAAAAGTTGTGAGAGAAGATACATTTACTTCTATTCATATTGATGAATATTCGATAGATGTACGTGACACCAAACTAGGAACAGAAGAATTAACTAGTGATATTCCAAATGTTAGTGAGGAGGCTACAAAAGATTTAGATGAAAATGGAATGATTCGTGTTGGTGCTGAAGTCAAACCTGGAGATATTTTGATAGGTAAAATAACTCCCAAAGGGGAATCAGATCCGTCACCTGAAGAAAAGTTGTTACGTGCTATTTTTGGAGACAAAGCTGGTGATGTTAAGGATGCTTCCCTAAAAGCGCCCCCATCACTTCATGGAGTTGTTATAGATAAAAAACTTTTTACGAGACCTTTCAAAGATAAACGGAGACGTAATCAAGATAAGCAAGAACTAGAGCTACTAGATAAAAAATTTGAAGTCAAATTTGATGAACTTAAAAATCAATTGATTGAAAAATTGTATGCAATTGTTTCTGGCAAAACTTCTCAAGGAGTGACTAATGATTTAGGAGAAGAAGTTGTTCCTAAGGGGAAAAAATATTCTTTGAAATTACTTCAGAAAATAGATGATTATACTCATTTAAACCTGATCTCTTGGACAACTTCATCAAAAACAAACAGACTAGTCGCAGATTTAATTCATAATTATAAGATTAAAGAAAATGATCTTCAAGGAGTTTTGAGGAGAGAAAAATTTACTATAAGTGTAGGAGATGAATTGCCAGCAGGGGTAAAAAAACTAGCTAAAGTATATGTGGCAAAAAAGAGAAAACTTAAGGTTGGAGATAAAATGGCTGGGCGTCACGGAAACAAAGGAATAGTAGCAAGAATTGTTCGTGAAGAAGAAATGCCTTTTCTTGAAGATGGAACACCAGTGGATATTGTTTTAAATCCTTTAGGGGTTCCTTCAAGAATGAATATTGGCCAAATTTATGAAACTGTTTTGGGTTGGGCTGGTCTGAACTTGGGTCAAAAATTTTCTACTCCAATTTTTGATGGAGCTACAATTGAAGAAATCAATAAATTAACTGATAAAGGAGGAGTTCCTCAATATGGCCATACATATCTTTATGATGGTGGAACAGGGGATCGTTTTGACCAAGCAGCTACTGTTGGGGTTATTTATATGCTTAAGTTGGGACATATGGTTGATGATAAAATGCATTCAAGATCTATAGGACCATATTCTTTGATAACTCAGCAACCATTGGGAGGGAAAGCTCAATTTGGTGGTCAAAGGTTTGGAGAAATGGAAGTTTGGGCACTAGAAGCTTATGGTGCTTCGAGTGCTTTACAAGAAATATTGACTGTTAAATCTGATGATGTTATTGGAAGAGCTAAAACTTATGAAACAATTGTTAAAGGTGAAACCCTTCCACAACCAGGACTACCAGAATCATTTAATGTATTGATGCATGAATTAAAGGGCCTAGGCTTGGACATTAGATTAGTAGAATAAATTATTAATTAAGGGATACTTAAAATTATGATAAGAAACAATGAACTAATTACTCAAAAGAAATTTAACAAAATCTCAATTGGATTGGCATCCCCAGAAGTGGTTTTAGCTAACTCAAGAGGAGAAGTTCTTAAACCAGAAACGATAAATTATAGAACACATAAGCCAGAGAGAGATGGTCTTTTTTGCGAAAGAATATTTGGTCCTGTCAAAGATTTTGAATGTGCTTGTGGAAAATATAAAAGAATTAGATATAAAGGAATTGTTTGTGACAGGTGTGGTGTTGAAGTAACAGAAAAAAAAGTCAGACGTGATCGTGTTGGTCATATAAATCTAGTAGTTCCCGTTGCTCATATATGGTACTTTCGCTCATTACCCAATAAAATAGGATACCTTTTAGGTCTTCCTTCAAAAAAATTGGACATGATAATTTATTATGAAAGGTATGTAGTTATTCAAGCAGGTGTTGCAATAAATTCTGAGGAAGAGCCTTTTCAGGTAATGGACTTTTTAACAGAGGAAGAATACTTAAATGTAATGGAAAGTCTACCTCCTGAAAATCAGTTTTTGGAGGATTCAGACCCAAATAAATTTATTGCAAAAATGGGTGCAGAATGTTTGATAGAATTGCTTTCAAGAATAGATTTAGAAGAACTTTCATATTCACTTCGACATAAAGCTAATAACGAAACTTCGAAACAAAGAAAAACAGAAGCCCTTAAAAGACTTCAGGTTGTTGAGTCTTTTAGAGAAGGAAATAATAATCATGAGAACTTGCCTGAATGGATGATAATGAAGGCGATACCTGTCATCCCTCCTGAATTAAGACCTCTAGTTCCATTAGATGGAGGTCGTTTCGCAACTTCAGATTTGAATGATTTATATAGAAGAGTTATTATTAGAAATAACCGTCTTAAAAGACTTGTTGAGATTAAAGCTCCAGAAGTAATTTTAAGAAATGAAAAGAGAATGCTTCAAGAGGCAGTAGATTCGCTATTTGATAATACTCGAAAAGCCTCTGCTGTTAAGACTGATTCAAATCGTCCCTTAAAATCTTTGTCAGATTCTTTGAAAGGAAAGCAAGGTAGGTTTCGTCAAAATCTACTTGGGAAGAGAGTTGATTACTCTGCTCGTTCAGTAATAGTTGTTGGTCCTGAGTTAAAACTTTATGAGTGTGGAATCCCTAAAGATATGGCTGCCGAAATTTACAAACCTTTTGTAATAAGAAAATTAATTGAGAGAGGCATTGTTAAAACGGTTAAGTCTGCCAAGAAAATTATTGATCGTAAAGAACCTGTTGTTTGGGATATTTTGGAAAATGTATTAAAAGGCCATCCAGTGTTATTAAATAGAGCTCCTACCCTTCATAGGCTTGGTATTCAAGCATTTCAGCCAAAGCTGATAGAAGGGAAAGCAATACAATTGCATCCTTTAGTGTGTACTGCTTTTAATGCAGATTTCGATGGCGACCAAATGGCAGTTCATTTACCATTAGGTCCGGAAGCAATATTAGAAGCACAATTACTAATGTTGGCTTCACATAATATTTTAAACCCTGCAAATGGATCACCTATAACCGTTCCATCTCAAGATATGGTTTTAGGACTTTATTATATGACTAAAGCTAAAAAATCTTCTAAAGGAAATCCTGTTTTGGGAGAGGGACTTACCTTTTATTCTGTCCAAGAAGTTCATATAGCCTATAACGAAAAGAGAGTAGATCTTAATGCAATTATAAAAATTAGGGTTAAAGATTTTGATCAAGATGGGGTTTTAAAAAACCAAATTGTTGAAACTACAGTAGGAAGAGTTTTGTTTAATGAGGTTGTTCCAGAAAAAGCAGGTTTTTTTAATGAAGTTCTTACAAAAAAGAACCTTAGAGAAATTATTGGGGAAATATTAAAAGTAACAAGTGTTCCTGAAACTTCTCTTTTCCTTGATCAAATTAAGGACATGGGATATGCTTTTGCTTTTAAAGGAGGCCTATCTTTCAGTCTTGGCGATATAATAATACCTAATGAGAAGGATAAAATGATAGAAGATGCAAATTCTGAGGTTAAAGCTATATCCAATACTTATAATATGGGTTTAATTACTAATAATGAAAGATACAATCAGGTTATAGATGTCTGGACTTCTACAAATGCAAAATTAACTGAATTAGCAATGAAAAGGATAAGTGATGATCAAGATGGATTTAATTCTGTTTATATGATGTTAGATTCTGGCGCAAGAGGATCAAAGGAACAAATAAGACAACTGACTGGGATGAGAGGACTTATGGCAAAACCCAAAAAATCTAATGTTGGAGGTGGAGAAATTATTGAAAATCCAATTCTTTCAAATTTTAAGGAAGGGCTCTCAATTTTGGAATATTTTATTTCAACGCATGGAGCTAGGAAGGGTCTTGCAGACACAGCTCTTAAAACAGCGGATGCTGGATATCTTACTAGACGTTTAGTTGATGTTTCTCAAGATGTAATTGTAAAGATTTCTGATTGTGGAACCTTAAGAGGTATAAAAGTAGAAGCTCTTAGGAAAAACGAAGAAGAAGTAGAGTCTTTAGGAGAAAGGATTTTAGGGAGGGTATCACTTGATACAGTTAAGGATCCTGTAACTAATGAAATTTTAATTGAATCTGGTAATCAAATTACTGAGAAAATTGTCAAAAACATTCAAGAAAGTCCTATTGAGAGTGTTGAGGTTAGATCACCACTTACTTGTGAAGCATTACATGGGATATGTGCAAAATGTTATGGTCGTAATTTGGCGACAGGTAAAATGGTTCAAATGGGAGAATCAGTGGGCGTTGTTGCTGCACAATCTATCGGAGAACCAGGAACACAACTTACCTTAAGAACTTTTCATGTTGGAGGAGTTGCTGGAAATATTTCGGAAGAAAATAAATTGACAGCAAAATTTGATGGTATTGCTGAAATTGAAGACTTAAGAACTGTAAAAGGGAAAGATAGTGATGGCAATGATGCTAATATTGTAATTTCTAGAACAGCCGAAATTAAGTTGATTGATAATAAAACAAAAAATGTATTAAGTTTTCATAATATCCCATATGGATCTTCAATTTTTGTGAAAAACAAAAAGAAGCTTTCAATTGGAGAAATTATTTGCGAATGGGACCCATTTAATGGTGTAATTGTATCAGAGTTTTCAGGTAAAATAGTATATGAAAATATTGAGCAGGGAACTACTTACAAAGTTGAAATTGATGAACAAACTGGTTTTCAAGAAAAGGTGATCATTGAATCAAGAAATAAAAAATTAATTCCTACTTTGCTTATAAATGACAGTAAAGGCGAACTTTTAAGATCCTATAATTTACCGGTTGGGGCACACCTAATGGTTAATGAAGGTGATAAGATAAAAGAAGGAAGAATTTTAGTTAAAATACCTAGGAAATCTGCAAAGTCTGGAGATATTACAGGTGGACTTCCAAGGGTTACAGAGCTTTTTGAAGCTAGGAACCCATCCAATCCAGCTGTAGTAGCTGAAATTGACGGTGTAGTTTCTTTTGGTAAAATTAAGCGTGGAAATAGAGAAATAATAGTAGAATCAAAATATGGTACAGTCAAGAAATATTTGGTAAAACTTTCAAATCAGATCCTAGTGCAAGAAAATGATTTTATTAAGGCAGGAATGCCGCTTTCAGATGGATCAACAACACCCACTGATATATTGAGAATAAAAGGTCCTTCGGCTGTTCAACAATATTTGGTCAATGAAGTTCAAGAGGTATATAGACTTCAGGGGGTTAAAATTAATGACAAGCATTTTGAGGTTGTTGTTCGTCAGATGATGAGAAAAGTTAGGATAGAGGATCCAGGAGACTCTATATTTTTGGAAAATCAGTTAGTTTATAAATCTGACTTCATAATAGAGAACGATAATTTACATTCAAAAAAAGTTATTGAAGAAACTGGCGATTCTGAAAAATTTAAAGCTGGGCAAATAATTTCTGCTCGTCAATTACGTGATGAAAATTCCTTTTTAGCACGTGAAAAGAAAAATAAGATTTTGGCAAGAAATGCAGAAACTGCAACTGCAACACCTGAACTTCAGGGTATAACCAGAGCTTCTTTACAGACAAAATCATTTATATCAGCAGCTTCTTTCCAGGAGACGACTAAGGTCCTTAATGAAGCGGCAGTTAATGCGAAAATAGACAAGCTTGATGGACTTAAAGAGAATGTTATAGTAGGTCATAAGATTCCAGCGGGAACTGGTCTTAGAGAATATGATGATTTCATCGTAGGATCTAAAGATGAGTATAATAGTTTACTAATAGATAAAGAAGAAGAAATAAATATTTCAAATGAGTGATAAAAAAAGAAATCAAGAGAAAAAAATAAATGTTGAAATTGACGAGGTTACTTCTGAAGGCATTTATACAAATCTTGCTATTATAAACCATTCTGTTTCAGAATTTGTTGTTGATTTTGTTACTATTATGCCTGGATCTCCTAAAGCTAAAGTTAGATCAAGAGTAATTCTTACTCCTGAGCATGCAAAAAGGTTGCAAAAGGCATTGGATGATAATATAAAACGATTTGAAAGTGTAAATGGAGAAATTAAATCTAAGGAATTGCCTCCAATACCTCTAAACTTTGGACCTGCTGGTGAGGCTTAAAGCTAAATTTTTTTTATTGATCTCTGTGTCTTAGACAACTTTTATTAGTTTTATCTGTAAAATTTAATATAATGAGAGAAGAAGAAGTCATTTTGGTTGACAAAAATGATAATCCCTTAGGTATGATAGGAAAAATGGAAGCGCATAAAAAAGGTCTTCTTCACAGAGCTTTTTCTGTATTTATATTAAACACTAAACATGAATTATTGATTCAAAAAAGAGCTTTTACCAAATACCATTCAGCTGGACTATGGGCTAATACTTGTTGTAGTCATCAAAGAAAAGGGGAGTCATCTATTCAAGCTGGTCGGAGAAGACTTTTTGAAGAAATGGGATTTAACACTTCTCTTGAAGAATTATTCTCATTTGTCTATAAAACTTCATTTGATAATGGGTTGATTGAACACGAATTTGATCATGTTCTATTAGGCTTTAGCAATGACAAACCAAAAACTAATCCTAGTGAAGTTGATGATTTTAAGTGGGTAAATTTAGAAATATTGAGTAATGATTTAAAATTGCATCCAGAAAAATATACTGTTTGGTTCCTTATTATCTTTGATAGATTTTACAAATTTGTTACAGATAAAAAATTTAAGGGTATAAAAAAAGAAAATTTATGAGCCACTTTCTAATTTTTTCCTTTTCTCTATATGTTTTTTAAGATCTATCCCGTATTTTGATAACTTCACTTCGGGGCTAAGTTTAGCCATTACAGAATCAAGTAGTTTTAAACTCGTATCATCAACTTCTGTCAGTAATAGATATGGAGCAATTTCTTTATTAGAGTTTGTACTTGCAAAATTTAGTGTAAAAAGATACCTTCTAAGGAGAAGATTATCCATTTTTTTTTGAATTGAATCCAATTTTTCAGAAAGTTTATTTTCTCTAAGTTCATTGAAATAAATTTTCACTAGTTTTAAATTTTCTTGGTCAAATTTTCTTATAAAACCTAGATATTCTTCTAGTAATAAATGATTGTCTGAACCAGAAATTTTCGCGCTACTTTCAAAAGTATTCAACAAAGTATTGATTTCGACAATTCCTTTCTCTCCAAAAAACCGTATTCTGTCATTTAAAGTGTCACCATCTTCCTTGTCTAGATACAAATAAAATATTTCTGGCGATTTTATTTTTGATTTGAGGGTGAAATTAGAAGATCCTTGAATCATAAGTGAGTCAAGATTAATTAAAATGGAATCTTTTATTTTTTGCAAGTATAAAGTTCCTTTTCTTAAGCCTCCAACGGAACCTTCAACTATCATAGTTTCTTCACCATTTCCATTTTCATAATTACAGCCAAGTAAAGAGAACATTAACAAGTTAATTAATATTGATTTAGTACATTTTTTCATTAATTAAGATTTAACCAATATGTTAATTTCAAATTTAAACTTCTTAGACGAGGTATAAAGGGATTTTCTGCAATATAATTATCATTATAAACGATAAAAAGATCAGATAATGGGGCAAATCGCCATCTTAAACGGGTATTAATTCCTAGAGTTTCAGATTGAGAATTAAATTGGATAAGTGTATTCCAAGATGTTTTCTTAGAAAAAGTTACATCTACCCATGGGTTTAAAAGCCATAAAGATGACGTAGGGTATGGTTTGGGGAGTATTACTTTGTCAAAACTTAATTCTACACCAGTATTTAAAAAAGGTTGGAATTTTAATTCAAATTCACTTTCAACAGAGTATATATTACCATTGTAGAATTCACCCAATGAAGTCCCTATTTCAAATGAAAAAGGTTTCCTGAGATCTGAGGAATAATTAAATTCAATTTCTGTGTACTTATAACTTCTTCCAGCAGGTAAGGGATTTCCTGAGTCTGAACCTGTTGGGTCAAAAGGGTTAAATAAATAGGTCATTCTACTAAAACTTTGAATTTCCAAATCACTAAGATTATTAAAGGCTATTGTAAATTCTGTTAAATAGGTTCTGTCAGAGAGGAAAAAATTTGAGT
>JAYYYF010000030.1:0-45241 GCA_036340635.1 Bacteroidota bacterium
TGATGATCTGGCAGGATATAGAGTATATCTGGATACAACAGATGGTACAACACTGGCCAAAGAAATTAATCAAAACACCACTGAATTTATGGCTGATGTTGTTTTAAATGAAACATACTTCTGGAAAGTCATCGCTATAGACGCTAATGGAAACACAGCTTCTTCAGGTGTATATGCCTTTAGGACACAATAAGGTAAAGCAAAAGTTCCCTTTTTTAATTTCTATATTTAAATGTTAGAAGTACTATATTTGCATGTCAAAATAGATTAAACTGGGACGCGTAGCTCAGCTGGATAGAGCATCTGCCTTCTAAGCAGACGGTCACAGGTTCGAATCCTGTCGCGTTCACATTTTAAAATTTTTTATTCTTTTTGATTAAGAATAGTTAGATTTAAATATAATATGATAATAGGTATCCCAAAAGAAGTTAAGTCACACGAATCAAGAGTCGGCATGACCCCTGGAGGCGCTGAACAACTCATCAACTCAGGACATATAATAAATGTTCAAAGTGGAGCAGGAAATCTTAGTGGTTTTAGCGATAGAGACTATAAAAAAGTTGGGTGTAAAATAATAGATGGAATAGAAAAAATTTATTCTAGTTCTGAAATGATAATTAAAGTAAAAGAGCCGATAGACAAAGAATACAATTTAATCAGACCTAATCAAGTAATTTTTACATTTTTTCATTTTGCATCAAGTGAAAAATTAACTAGAGCAATGATTGAAAGCAAAGCTGTTTGTATTGCATATGAAACTGTTGAAGATAAGGGAAATCTCCCTCTTTTAATCCCTATGTCTGAGGTTGCTGGTAGGATGGCTACACAACAAGGAGCTAAACTACTGGAAAAACCACAGAAAGGATATGGAATTTTATTAGGAGGTGTGCCTGGAGTTGAACCTGCAAATGTTTTAATTATTGGGGGAGGTATAGTTGGAAGTGAAGCTGCTAAAATGGCTGCTGGAATGGGTGCTAAAGTTACAATTTTAGATAAAGATTTAAATAGATTAAGGTATTTAGATGAGATAATGCCATCTAACGTTACTACACTCTATTCAAATGGTTATCACATCCATGAGCAAATAAAGAAATCCCATCTAATTATTGGATCAGTTCTAGTTCCGGGAACTAAGGCTCCTAAACTGATAACCTCAACCATGTTAAAAGAAATGATGCCAGGAACTGTATTAGTAGATGTTGCGATTGATCAAGGAGGTTGTTTTGAAACAAGTGTGCCTACAACACACGGAGATCCAATAAAAATTATAGATGGTATTGTTCATTATGCTGTAACAAATATGCCTGGGGCAGTTCCAAATACTTCAACTAATGCATTAACAAATGCGACCTTGGATTATGCTTTAGAACTTGCCAACAAAGGTTGGAAAAATGCCTGCATAGATAATGAGGCACTTGCAAAAGGATTAAATATAGTAGATGGTAAAATCGTATACAAAGAAGTTGCAAATGCTTTTAATCTTAAGTGTGAAGAAATTAAATTAGTTTAATGAACTATAGTCCTTTAAGTTTCAATTTCTACATGTTGATTAAATTACCCGCTGCATGGTTTTCAGGGGTTAGGGTATCGAAAATAACTGAAGAATTTTGTGAAGTTAGAGTGAAGTACAGATGGATTAGTCAAAATCCGTTTAAGTCTATGTATTGGGCAGTTCAAGGCATGGCTGCAGAGTTGTCAACAGCAATTTTTCTAATCAAAAAAATTAAATCAAATGACACTCCGATTTCAATGCTAGTTTTAAATAATAAAGCTAATTTTAAAAAGAAAGCCAGAGGCCTTATAACTTTTAGATGCAATCAAGGAATTAAAGCTTTTGAAACTATTGAGGAAGCAATTAAAACAAAAAAAGCTTTAAAAATATTAATGAAGTCCATTGGAAGAGATAGTACTGGTGATATAGTTTCAGAGTTTGATTTTGAATGGACAATCAAAGCTAAATAAATGAAGGAAAATTACATGAATGATTTATCTATACCTGTTGTTGCAGCACCACTGTTTTTAATATCATGCCCAGAGCTTGTTATTGAATGCTGTAAAAATGGCATTGTAGGAACTTTTCCTGCTCTCAATCAAAGAACTTCTGAGGGGTTTGAGGAATGGGTTGTTGAGATAAAAGAGTCTCTAAAGAAATTTGAAGATGAAACAGGTAAAAAAGCAGCACCTTTTGGAGTTAATTTAATTGTCCACCCAACAAATATAAGGGTAAAAGCAGATTTAGATATATGTGCAAAACATAAAGTCCCAATCATAATTACATCATTAGGTGCCATTGCTGATTTAGTAGATGTTGTACATGACTATGGCGGCATAGTTTATCATGATATAATAAAAAAAAGGCATGCTGAAAAAGCTGCTGGAGTTAACGTGGATGGACTTATCCTTGTAGCTGCTGGGGCAGGTGGACATGCTGGGACATTACATCCAATTCCGCTGATCAATGAGATCAAAAAATTTTTCAAAAAAACTATTTTATTATCTGGATGTATTAGTAATGGAAATGATGTTGCAAGCGCCTTACAAATGGGGGCGGATCTTGCTTATATGGGAACTCGCTTTATTAATGTTAGAGAGAGTGCCGCAAGTGATGACTACAAAAAGATGATTATGGAAAGTTCTGCAGAAGATATTGTGTATACTGCTGCCGTATCAGGTGTGCATGCTAATTTTATAAAGGCAAGTTTGGAATCTGTTGGTATTACAGAAGATCGCTGGAAGGATAGCAAAAAAATCGACTTTGGAAAAGAATTAAATCCGGCAGAGGCTGAAGCAAAAGCATGGAAAACGATTTGGTCTGCAGGGCAAGGAGTTAATATAATTGACAATGTAGCTACAGTAGAGGAGATGGTCAAAAACTTAAAAGAAGAATTTATAAACTCTATTGAAAGACAAAATAAATTACTAAAGATTTATAAATGAACCTTCTAAATATCTTTAGTTAAAGATTTAACAATTCTATTATTTGATAAAAATTCTTTCAAAACCACTTTTAAAGAAGTGTAAAATGGAATTGCAACAATCATTCCAATAGGGCCAAACAATGTTCCTCCAGTTAATATAATTATAAAGATTTCTAAAGGATGTGACTTGACGCTTTTAGAAAATATATATGGCTGGCTAAAAAAGTTATCGATGAGTTGGCCAAAAATAAAACCGATCATTACATAAATTGTTTTTGGAAGTATTATAGAACTAAAATCAGCATCTAAATTACTTGTCATTGACAAAATAATCATTAGTATTCCAGCAATAATAGGGCCTATATATGGGATAAGATTTAGTAAAGAACATAAAAATGCAATTATAAAGGCATTCTTTATACCAAAAGCAAAAAGTACTATACTATAAACTATTAGTAAAATATTAATCTGCAAGAGTAATCCTAAGAAATAACGTGATAGCAGATCCTTAATAGACTCAAATGACTTTTTCAATCTTTTCTCATGCTTTTTATCGACAAAGACAAAAATTGAATGTTCAAGAATATGACTGTCTTTTAAAAGAAAGAATGAAATAAATATTACAGAAAAAAATCCAATTGTTAAACCTCCCAATAAACTAAAAAGATTATTTAAAAATTTTGGTATTGCACTTAAACTTATATTATCAAAATTCTTCTCATTGGGCACAAATGACTCCCAAAAAGATTTATCTAAATCAAAATATATACTTATTTCAACCATAAGTTTTTTAACATCTCTTTGAAGATCATTAATTTCAAGAAGGGACAAGTTTTCTCCCTGTTGAACAAGAAGCGGTATGAATAAAGAGATTATTCCAAAAAGAATTGACACAAGAAAAGAAATTGTAATTGAAGCTGATAATAAATTGCTGAGTTTTAATTTAGATTTTAAAAATATTACTATAGGTCGGCCTATTAGAGAAATTATTGCCGCTATCGCTATGTAGATTAATAATGATTGAAGTTGAAACAATAAATATATTAATAAAGCAATTAGAGAAACTCTAAACAAAGTCATTAATACATTATTAGACCAATCTTTGCTCTCCATTTGATAAATATAACAACATTAGTATAAAGTTTGTGTTAGCTTCTTAAAATATGTTTTTTAATAAAAAAATTATTTGCTGCCAAAATTCCAGCTGTTTCAGTTCTTAATCTATTAGAACCTAATGAAATAGGGATAACGCCCTTTTTTATACAAAGCTCTACTTCTTTGATTGAAAAATCACCTTCAGGTCCAATCATAACAATAATTTTATCGCTCATAAACTTAAGTTCGTGTACTTCATTTTTTTTCATTTTATGGCAATGGGCAAGATAAAGCTCATTTTCATTTGAATTTAGGTCTATAAAATCATTGAAAGAAACAATCGGATTAAGTCGTGGGATGAAAAACCGTTTAGATTGTTTTATAGCACTAATCATTATCTTATGGCAGCGATCCATATTAAGATTTCTCCGCTCTGTATTGCTGCAAATTATTGGTGTAATTTCATTAACTCCAATTTCAGTTGCCTTCTCTATAAACCAATCCATCCTAGAGTTACTTTTTATAGGAGAAATAGCAATATGCATATTCTCAGCAGGTCTTGATTTTACTGTTGCACTTAATTTATTGGCTCTAGAATGTTTTAAGTCAACAGATGAAATCAATCCAACCCATTCTAAGCCTTTTCCATTTGTAACTGTTATCTCATCACCTATGTTTTTTCTTAAGACCCTTATAAAATGTTTTGTTTCATCTGCTGAAAAAATAATTTCTTGATTTGATTCAAGTATATTTTTATTATAAAAGATATCCATTTATATAAAAAATCTAGGTGATGGAGTTACATTAAATTTGTCAAACTTATTTGAGAGAAATTTATAATACCCCACAATTCCAATCATAGCAGCGTTATCAGTAGTGTATTCAATAGGGGGGATGTAAATTTCCCAGCCTCTTTCATTAGACTTTTTTTCTATTTCTTTTCTCATTCCTGAATTAGCACTTACTCCACCACCGATAGCAATACGAGATAGGGAAAATTGCTCAACAGCCAATTCTATTTTTTTTGTTACACTTTCTACAAGACACTTTTGAAGAGAAGCACAAAGGTCATATATGTTATTCTCAATAAAATTATTGTCAATTGATTTTGATTTTATTACCAAATTCTGAAATGCTGTTTTTAAACCGCTATAACTAAAATTTAATCCTTTAATCTTTGCTATTGGTAGTGAAAATTTATTGGGATCTCCTTTTGATGATAATCTGTCTATAATTGGGCCAGCAGGATAATCAAAACCTAAAACTTTCCCACACTTGTCAAAAGCCTCACCAATGGCATCGTCCATAGTATTTCCAATTAATTTCATTTTAAAATAATCGTTAACCAATATTAATTGTGTATGGCCGCCTGAAATATTAACGCCTAAAAAAGGGAACTTAGGCTTTCGCATATTTTGCCTTTTTATAAAATTGGCTAACAAGTGAGCATGCATATGATTGACAGCAATCAATGGGATATTTAAACCTAGGGAAATTGACTTTGCGAAAGAACTACCAACCATTAAAGAGCCTAAAAGTCCAGGGCCATTTGTATATGCAATTGCTGATAACATATTTTTAGTGATATTTGCATCAGATAATGCACGATCAACAACAGGAATTATATTTGATTGATGAGCACGTGATGCAAGCTCAGGTACAACTCCGCCATAAGCCTTATGAATCTCTTGATTAGCTATATAATTTGATAACACTTCATCATTACATAACACCGCAGCAGCTGTATCATCACATGAAGATTCAATACCCAGTATATAATTCTGTCTTTTTTTCACTAAATTTCATAGATAGAGAAGCAAAAATAAAACAATACTATTAGAAAATCATTTAAAATACAATTCTTATTATTCCTTATTATATTTGGTGCTTTAGGGTTTTCTTTATATACTATAACTTCTTCTTCATTTCAAACCAAATTAGCTTTCCAACTAACAGAAAACTTAAATAAAATTATTGATGGCAAAATTAAAATTGGAAGTTTTCTAATACTGCCAAGTGGAGACATTAATATAGATGACCCCATATTACTTGACCATCGCAATGACACTCTTTTTTATGCAAAAAATATAAAAACTAACGTCATTGATATTTATGGGCTATTTGATAAGCAATATGTGCTTTCTAAGTCTAGAATTGATCATTTTTATTTAAAAATTGTTCAATATGATAGTGAAGAAGAAAACTCATTATCAATATTTTTTAAGGATTTAATAAAAAAATTAAATCTTAAAAATCAAAAGGATTTATTGATTAAGATTAACAGTCTTAAAATCAATGGCGGAAAATTAAATCTTGTTAATTCCCAATCAAAAAAGGAATATGTCATCACTAACATTAATGTCAATTTTGATAAAATAATTTTTAAGGACAATAATTTTGATGCAATTATTCAAGACGCTCAATTATTTTATAAAAAAAATAAATTAGAATCTCTTAAATCAAAAATTAATTATAGTAATGGCATAGCAAAATTTGACAAACTTGAATTGTCCACAAAAGGCAGTAGGATAAGAGGGGGTATAAAATTCAAGCTTAATGATCAAAGTTTTGATATAGGTTTGGATAAAATTAAATTATCACATAATGAAATTTCAGAATTAATTAAAACACCAATAGTGTTTGATACATTGTCTGGGAGTCTAAAATTAAACGGAACACTAGATGATTTGGTATTGTCCAAGTTAGAATTATTCACTGAAGATTTATACTTTTTAGGAGGAGCTAATTTTAAAAAAATAGTTAAAAATAAACCGGAAATAAAAGCAGAGATAAAAAAACTTAATCTTTCCTCAAATCTTATTAGTCAAATCCTTAAATCTTATTCAAATAATAGAATAATTCAAAAAATTGGAAAGATTGGAAAAGTTGAAGTCACTGGATCAATAAATCTCTCAAAAGAAAATTATTTAGGTAATATTTTTCTATTGTCTGAAAGAGGAAATATTTCTAGTATAACGAAAGCAGAAATAAAAACAAATAATGAAGATTTATTTGTAAAAAAAATGTCTTGTAATTTAAGATTTGAGGATTTTTATCTAGGCAATATTGTTGATGGAGCAGGAGATCTAAATGGAGATTTCTATCTAACAGGTCATGGTCCAATCTCTAAAGTATATTTGGGTGATTCGAAAGGATTTATAAAGAATATAAATCTTTTTTCAAATAAATATGAAAACATTAATTTAAAAACACAAAAATTAGATGAGGGTTATAAAAATCAATTAATTATTGAAGACAATAACGTCCAGTTTGATTTTTCAATTATTTCTAAGTTGAAAAATGATGTGACATCGCATGAGGGGTTATTTAAAATTAAAAAAATAGATTTGAATCATTTTTTTTCTAATCTTGGTGATGGAACATCTAATTTATCTGGAAATTTGCTAATTGATTATTATGGTGATAAAATTGATAATCTTTCAGGAGTCTTAAATTTTAAAGATTTTATAATTGAAAAAGGATCTTCAAAATATAATTTTTCAAATTTTTTAGTTGAAAACAATTTTATTGATTCATACAGGAAAATAGAAATAAAGAATTCTAATTCTTTTTCAGGAAAAATTGAAGGAAATTACTATATCTCTGATGCAATAAATCTATTAAGTAATTTTATAAATGAAGTATATCCTTTTTCATCAGAAAAAAAGCTTCTTAAAGATCAAGACATATCATTTAACTTTGGCATGAAAAGCAATTTTTTAAAAACTCTTTACCCCAAAATAAAAAGTGATAAAGAAACTATAATTGAAGGAATAATTTCTTCGTCTAAAAACAGTTCTAAACTTAATCTTTTCATCCCTAATCTGTTTTATAATAATCTTGATGTCTATGGGTTGGAAATGATTGTAGACACTAGTAATCCGGATTACAACACAACTGTTTCAATTGATGAAATAAATAATCAAAACTATCAAATTAGGGGTTTTTATAGTTCATCTATAAAATTAAATGATGAACTTAATATAAATCTAAGCTTTGAAGAAGGGGTTAAGTTTAAAAATAAATACTCAATCAATTCTAATTATAGTTTTCATAATGGGAAATCATTTTTAGAGATTGGCAAATCTAAAATTTTATTCAAAGAAAATTTATGGAGCATAAATGACAGTAATACTAGTATTCTAAGTTATGATCACATCAGAAAAAAGATTGAATTAGATTTAATTAATGCAAAAATCGATGAAGAAGAAATATCATTTTCAGGAAGCTATAAATCATCTAAAGATTTTGATTTATTTCTTGAGGTTGATAATCTTTCAATAAATAAAATATCTCCTGAATTCCCAAGATTTAATCTACAAGGGAAATTAAACACATCTATAGAACTAAAGAGATCATTGGCTGACAATACATTAAAAATAGAAATAGAAGGTAATGATTTTCAAATAAACAACAATACAATAGGAGATATTTTGGTCTCTTCTTCTGGAAATACACAAATGAATTCATATGGGATTGACTTAATGGTCAAAAAGGATAAACTTAAAACTCTTACAGGGAAAGGAAGTTTGCTTGGTATAGATATGAATCCAAGATTAGATATAGATTTGATATTTAATCAATTTAATATAGATTTCTTGTCACCACTTGGCAGAGAAAATATTAAGAACATAAGAGGGGAAATTAATGGAGAGGTTAATCTTTGGGGCCCTATTGAATCTCCTTACCACACGGGAAAATTAGAGCTAAATAATTCCGGTTTGAAAATTAATTATACCAATACTCACTATAGATTTATTGATGGGGCAGAAATATCTTTAGTCAATCAAAGTTTTAATATAAAAAACACAAAGTTTATTGACACCAAATTTGAAACAGAAGGATTTGTTAGTGGAAAAATTGAACATGTAAATTTTAAAAATTGGAATTTTGATCTTAATATAAATTCAGAAAAAATTATGATGATTGACATTCCTAGAAATGATGAAGCAATATTTTATGGGAATGGCTTTTTTAAAGGTAATGTTAATTTAACAGGTCCATCAAAAAATCTAAACATAAACGTTGTTGGAGAAACTCAGGAAGGTACTATAATAAACATTCCTTGGGCTGATGATTATGGAATTGTAGATCCATCATTTATTGAATTTAAAGATAAATCAAAACCTTCTAATATTTTTAGTAATAAAATTAACTCTAAAAATTTTCAAGGCATAGAAATGAATTTTGAACTTGATATTGATTCTGATGCAGAAATAGCGATAGTAATCGATAATGAAACAGGAAGTTTTTTAAAAGGTAAAGGAGGGGGTAATGTTTTGATGGAAATAAATACAAAAGGCAAGTTTAATATTTGGGGGGATTACGTTGTCTCAGAAGGTGTATATAACTTTAAGAATTTAAGCCTAATAGATAAAAAATTCACTTTAAAGCCAGGAGGGACTATTGGATGGGAGGGTGATCCTTATCTGGCAATAATGGATTTAGAGGCGATATATAAAGTCCCAGGTGGCGCAAATCCTGCGCTTCTTTTAGATAATCCAAATTTCAACAAAAAGATACCAACAGAGGTAATCATTAAACTTCAAGGCAACCTCCTGAAACCAGATGATCCAATATTTCAGATAAATTTCCCAAATGCTAGCGGAGTGGTTAAATCAGAAATAAATTATAGATTGTCAGACCCTCAAATCAGTCAACTGCAAGCTATATCTCTTTTATCACAGGGAATTTTTATAAGCGAGGTCAGTGTAAGTATTCAAGGAATAACAAATAATTTATATGAAAAAGCTTCTGATATTTTTAGCGACTTAATAGGTAGTGATGAAGGTAAGCTTATATTTGGTGTCAACTATCTTCAGGGTGACAAAAGTGAATATTTAGATTTTGACTCTGAAGACCGACTCGGTTTAACTTTGTCTACTCAAATTACAGACAAAATATTAATCAATGGGGAAATTGGAGTTCCTGTCGGAGGAATGGAGGAGACATTAATCGTAGGAGATGTTCAAATTGATTTTATTTTAAATGAAGATGGTTCACTTAAAGCAAAAGTTTTTAATAAAGAAAATGAATTTAGATATATTGGAGATGATTTAGGCTATACACAAGGAATTGGTGTCTCATATGAAGTTGATTTTGAAACATTCAGTGAACTTCTTTCCAAAATTATAAAAAGAAAAAAATAACCAAGTATTTTTAATTTAGTTTTATTAATGGTTAAATTTAGGGCGTTTTTCTCATACTAGTGATAAAAAAAATTGGCGTATTAACTTCTGGAGGTGATGCTCCTGGTATGAACGCAGCTGTTAGATCAGTTGTTAGATCATGTGTTTATAATAATACTGAGGTGGTGGGAGTCCTGTTTGGTTATCAAGGTTTGATTGATAATAAGATAAGATCTATGGACGCAAGAAGCGTAAATAATATAATAAACAAGGGAGGGACTATACTTAAAACTGCAAGATGTCAGGGGTTTAGGACACAAAAAGGTCGAAAAAAAGCTAATGATACCATTAAAAAAAATGGAATCGATGCGCTAATTGTTATTGGTGGTGATGGAACTTTTACAGCAGCAATGATTTTTCAAAAAGAATTTTCTATTCCAATAATTGGAATTCCAGGAACTATCGATAATGATATTTATGGGACTCAATATGCGATAGGATATGATACTGCATTGAATACTGTCGTTAATGCAATTGATAAAATTCGAGATACTGCTATATCTCATAATAGATTGTTTTTTGTAGAAGTCATGGGAAGAGATGCAGGTCATATTGCTCTTAATGCTGGAATTGGTGCTGGAGCAGAAGAAATTCTAGTTCCTGAGGCTAATATGGGGCTGGAGCGTTTATTAGATTCTCTAAAAAGGAGTGAAAAATCAGGTAAATCATCAAGTATAGTTGTGGTTGCAGAAGGTGATAAGACAGGTAAAAATGTTTTTGAAATTGCATCCTATATAGAAAAAAATATGCCAGAATATGAGGTTAGAGTTTCAGTTATGGGCCACATGCAAAGAGGAGGATCTCCATCATGTTCTGATAGAGTGTTAGCTTCTCGAATGGGCGTTTATGCTGTCGAGAAATTATTACAAGGGGAATCCAACTGTATGATTGGAATAATAAATAATGAAATGACTTTATGCCCTTTAGAAAAAGCTGTTAAGGGAAGGTCTGAGATCAACAAGAATCTTATTAGAGTATCAGATATACTCTCTATTTAATATATAAAGTATAAGTTAATTATTATGAATATTGGAATTAATGGTTTTGGAAGAATTGGCAGATTAGTTTTTAGAGCAGCCATGAAAAATCCGAATATAAATGTAGTTGGGATTAATGACCTTTTGGACTTAAATCATTTGGCATACCTACTTAAGTATGATTCTGTTCATGGAAAATATGACGGCAATATTGATATAGTAAGTAATAAACTGATTGTCGACGGAAAAAGAATTGAGATATTTTCGGAAAAGGATCCAAAAAATATTGGGTGGGGAATTGTTAATACTGATGTGGTTGCCGAATGTACTGGGATTTTTAATAATATGGAGAAAGCAGAGTCGCATATTAAAGGAGGGGCAAAAAAAGTAGTGATATCAGCCCCATCACCAGATGCTCCAATGTTTGTTATGGGTGTAAACCATAATCAAGTTTCATCAAATCATAATATTGTTTCCAATGCTTCATGTACAACTAACTGCTTAGCTCCTATAGCAAAAGTTTTAGATGATAACTTTGAAATAATAGAGGGCCTAATGACAACTGTTCATGCAACTACTGCAACTCAATTTACTGTTGATGGTCCCTCCAGAAAGGACTTTAGAGGAGGTAGGAGTTCTTTATTAAACATTATGCCAGCTTCAACTGGAGCAGCAAAGGCCGTTACAAAGGTGATTCCTTCACTAGATGGCAAATTAACAGGGATGGCTTTTAGAGTCCCTACAGCTAATGTTTCGGTTGTGGACCTTACAGTTAGAGTAAAAAAAAGGACATCTTATGATGAAATAAAAAAAATCATGAAAATATCTTCGGAAACAAATTTGAAAGGTATTTTAGGATACTGTGATGAACCAGTTGTGTCTCAAGATTTTATAGGGGATGTTAGGACTTCAATTTTTGATGCAAATGCAGGGATGGAGTTAAATTCAAATTTTTATAAAATAATCTCTTGGTATGATAATGAATATGGTTATTCAAATAAGTTGTTAGATTTAGCTACGCATATACATAAGATCTAAGTAAAATGATTTTAATAGTAGACAGCGGTGCCACCAAAGCTGATTGGATATGTATAGATAAAAATTCTAATGTCCTTTTTTCTACACAAACCTTGGGGTTAAACCCACATTATTTATCTTCTTCCATAATAAATGAAAGAATAGTAAATAACTTTGAGATTTATCAAAATAGAAACAATGTTTCTCATCTTTATTTTTACGGTGCGGGATGTGGAGTTGATTCATCTGTGCAAAGAATGAAAAAAGCTTTTCAAAAAATTTTTACAAAAGCTAAATTCATAATAAAGGAGGACACTTATGCTGCTGTTTATTCTGTCGCTGATTTTGATGAACCTTCAATTGTTTGCATTTTAGGAACTGGATCAAATTGCACTTACTTTGACGGTAAAGAAATTGAACAAAGGGTAACTTCATTAGGGTATTTAATAATGGACCAGGCAAGTGGTAATTACTTTGGGAAAGAACTCTTAAGAGCCTACTATTTTAATAAAATGGGAAAGGAGCTATCTATTAAATTTGAACAAGAATTTAATATAAATCCAGATGTAGTTAAAGAAAATATTTACAGAAAAGACAATCCACCTGGATACTTAGCCGGTTTTGCAAAATTTTTGATCCAAAACCGATCTGATAAAAAGATTCAAGCTATTATGAATAAAGGTTTTCAAATATTTATTGAGAATCAAATTCTACAATTTTCAGATGCCAAAGAAATACCTATACACTTTATAGGATCAATAGCATTCTATCTTAGAGAAGAGTTGAAAGTAATTTTGAAAAAAAACAGGTTAAATCTCGGAAGAGTAATTAAACAACCAATTGACGGACTAGTTGACTATCATAAGAAAATGATTGAAGCTGATTCTAATTAAATCTTTTGACCTACAGCTATCATAGAAATTTCAATTCGTACTCCCTTAGGTAAAGATTTAACAGCTATTGTCTCTCTTGTAGGTTCTTGACCTTTTTGAAAATAAGATCCATATGTCTCATTTACTTTTGAAAAATTTTTCATATCATCAAGATAGATCGTTGACTTAACAACATTATCAAAGCTCATTTTTGCATTCTTGATTATAGAATTTAGGTTATCCATTACTTGACGCGTTTCACTTTCAATATCTCCAGAAATCAATTTCATTGTTTTAGGCTCTAATGGTATTTGACCTGAAACATAAAGAGTGCCATTGACCTTTATTGACTGATTATATGGGCCAATTGGCGAAGGTGCATTTGAGGTATTGATTATTTCTTTTTTCATATATTAATTTTTAAATTAAAATAAACCAGGATTACTATATTTTCTATCTGGTTCACGTTGCTTTTCATATTTGATGTCACTTAAAAGACCTGATTTTATTCCAATAAAAAAGTTCCAAGATGACCTGTCGCTAAATGGAACCCAGCTAAAATTTAGGGCCCAACTATCAAGATTGCGATCAAATCTAAACTGTGTATAAGTAAAACCTTTGTTCTTAAAATCATATCCAGATGACACACCAATTTTCCATTTGGGGGTTAGGTCAACATCCCCTGAAAACATAAGTGAATTAGTTGCAAAATCATTTTGGTTAACATCATTTCTATAAGTTAGTGAATATGCAATATTAAATTCCCAAGGTATTTTTGTTCTATATGAAGGGTAAGTTGAAACAGGTTCACTATTTCTTTCTATTGGCCCCTGTGTATCCATATCCTCTCCAAATAAATTATCAGTTCTTCCTCCACCTGAAGTTGATTCCGTATATACAATTTCTTCTTCTTCCTCTTCAGATTCAAAATCTTGACTAGAGAATTTATAACTAGTATTTAGATTTCCACTTGTTAATCTAAGTGGCCCTCCACCTCTTTCAATATTAAATTTATTAATTCTTTGATTATTTTCATCTAGCGCATATAGATCAAATGTTGCTCCCATATTTATAGTCAATCCTTCAAACAAATCAAACCCTGTAGTCATTCTTACTGGGCTCCATTTAAATTTATCAGCTAAAATATTATAACCAGTACTTAAATTTAGATTATTCAATATTTTAATCTTACGGGGTTCTGAATCTAAAGAATCTAAAACTTTAGCTTCAAAATTATTACTTACACCAATTCCAATTACTTGAGATTTATAATTTGCTGGTGATCCATACAGAGCTTCTTCAAAACGAGTGTATTCTCTTGTGTTGCCCTCGGCGTCAATTATGTATGTATCATAATATTGATCAAAGCTAGGGACAGAAGAATAACTAATGCTAGGTCGTACGGTATGTCTTATAGATTGAATTTTACTTGTTTCCTTAAAATTAACTATCCCATATATTGTTGTTCCAACACTAGCAGAATAACTATAAGTTCTAAAAGCATCAAACTTATTTATGGTATCCTTAACTGCAAGAGCTAAAACTGGATCATAATCATTGTATTTAATACTCTTTGGAGTCCATACTTCCTCATAATTAGCCCCTACTGATACACTAAAATGTTTAAAAACCTTAAAGTTTGTACTTAAAGGAATACGATGTTCCATACCATATTTAGCATTATCAAACATTGATTTAGAGAATAATTCATCTTCAGTTGTAATTATCCTATTAATGGCTTGAGTAGAATACTGAAAATTAATATTTCTAATCAATCCTTTTCCGCCACCATCTTTTTTTGCAAAGGGATAAATTCTTTCCATATTCGCTTGAAAAGAAGGAAGAGTAAGGTTTACATTCTTTGTTCTTGAATTCTGTGATAAATTAGCATTCATTGATGCAGAAATTCTTGGTTTATTGCTAATGTTTCTAGAATAAGAAATAGAAGAACTTAAATTATTATTAAGGAAATTAGCTGTGTTAAGTTGATTAACAGATTCTCTAAAATAATCACTACTGCCAAAGTTGACAGATGCTGAAAAATTAGATTTAGGCGATGATTTACTGTCTTTAGAATGACTCCATCTCACATTAAAAACAGTAGACTTAGAATAATTAGGCAAACCCCTTTCTCCATCAATCAAATTTTCATAACGAAAGCTAAAGTTCCCACTATATTTGTAACGCCTAATATATTTAGAATCCATCCGATAACCATAACTTCCATTAGTGTAATAATCTCCTAATATTGCAAGATCAATGTACTGTGAAATTGGTAAATAATAGCCCCCATTTTGTAAATAATACCCTCTATTATTACTTTCCCCTATTGTTGGAAATAGAAAACCTGATTGTTGTTTCTGAGAGGAAGGGAAGTAAGCAAATGGTAATGCGATAGGTGTAGGGACATCAGCAATGTACATATTGGTAAAACCGGTAACTATTTTACCTCCTGGAACTAATTTACCTTTCCTAATTCTAAAATAATAATCTGTAGTATCAAAATCCCCGCCAGTTGTCACTTTAGCATCTTTTAAGTAATAAACAGAGTCATTTTCTTTTTTTGTATAGGAAGCAAAAACATTCATGCCACTTTGCTCTGATTTTGAATTCCATATTAATGCTTTTTGAGTATCAAAATTATATCTAAGTGAATCTGGATTGACTTCATTTGGACCTTGTTTAAAATATGGATATTGACTTAATCTTCCTAAACTATCAGGTATTCTTCCTGCCATTACTTCATTAATGGAGTAATCTAAAATAATTACACCCGCTTTTAACTCAATATCCTGATAATAAAGTTCTGCATTGTCATATAAATAAAGTTTCTTTTCGTTTTGGTCTATTCTAACGTAATCTTTAGCATTGTATGTTACTAGATCAATTAATAACGGTTTATTGATGTTACTAGTTTTTGGTACAGAATCATTTAAAATTAAAGGGTCTCTATTTTTAATTTCTTGCAGAACTTTTAATGAGTCCGTTTCCTTTTGAGGAAAAACAGAAGTTAATTTACAAAGTGTTAATAAAATTACGGTAAAATATAGCCTTGTTTGCAAATAGATAATCCTAAATTTGTGAAACCGTCAATGAACAATCAAAATTAATGATATTTTTATTTCTCAATGAATATTATCCCTTATTAAATAAATCCATAGAATAATTATCATATGTTTAACCGATTTATTTTTTGTTTATTAATAATAAATATTTTAACCGTTAATAGTCTTTTTGGAAAAGAAACGGTTAAAAATAAATTTATAGTTGTCCTTGATGCTGGTCACGGTGGAAAAGATAATGGAAACAGAGGAAATGGCTATTATGAAAAAAAAATAGCACTGAACATAGTCCTTAAAATAGGAGCTCAATTAGAAAAAATTCCGGAAATTAAAGTGATTTACACCCGTAAAAAAGATGTTTTTGTCGATTTAATTGAACGAGCAAACATTGCTAACAAAGCTGATGCTGACCTCTTCGTTTCGATTCATTGCGATGCTTTTACTTCCTCTAAAGCTTTTGGAGCCGGGACTTTTGTTTTAGGACTACATGAAAATGAAAGAAATTTTAAAGTTGCACAAAAGGAAAATTCAGTGATTTTTTTAGAAGAAAATTACGAACAAAAATATGACGGTTTTGATCCCAACGATCCTGAGTCAGTAATTAGTCTGATCTTGATGCAAGAAACTTATTTAGACCAAAGTATAAATGCTGCAAGTACTATTCAAAAGAGTTTTGTAAATAACTTGAAGCGAAAGGACAGAACAGTAAAGCAAGCTGGATTTGTTGTTTTGAAATACACATATATGCCTAGCGTTCTTGTCGAAACAGGATTTTTAACTAACAAAAAAGAAGGTGCTTATCTCAATTCAAAGCGAGGTCAAGATGAAATGTCAAAGGCGATTGCAAAAGCTATAATAAATTATAAGAAAAAACTGGAAACGACATACTTAGAAACTGAATTTTTTTCAATTGAAAGTAATCCAAGTTTTAATGCGAAATTAAAAACTAAAATATCAAATGAATTTGAAGTTTTTTTCAGAGTTCAAATATCTGCTGGAAAAAAAGCTATCCCTTTAAAAAAATATAATTTTAAGGGCTTAGAGCCCATATATAGAGAAAAAGAAGGTAAGATTCATCGTTATTTTTATGGCAAAACAGTTAGTTATCAAGAAGCGAAAAAATTCAAAAGAAAAGCTAGAAAAAATGGTTATAAATCTGCATTTATTGTTGCTTTTAAAAACAATAAAAAAGTGCCTTTAAATTCAGTCATCAAATAAGTATTAGAGTATTAAGGTCAAATATGTTAATTTTACTATTTTAAAAATATATACATGAGGAATTTACTCAATAGAAAGCCTGAAATTAAAACAGCTATTCTCGTTCTTGCTGGAATTTCTCTGTTTATTTTTGGTTTTAGTTTTTTAAAAAGATCTTCAATATTTGATAATAATAAAATTATTCATACAGTTTATGATGAGGTTGAAGGACTTGTTGTAGGTGCAAAAGTTACAATTAATGGATTAGTTATAGGAAATGTATCAATGATTGATTTTCTCCCGGGTTCTACCAAAATAATTGTTTCTATGAGGATAGAGAAAGACTTAAATTTTTCTCCCAACAGTAAGGCAATCTTTTATGAAGCAGGGTTAATTGGAGGTAAGGCTATTTCAATCGAACCTGTTTTTGATTCAAAAAAAATGGTTAAAAATAATGATACAATACCTTCTGGTGTTAAGCCAGGACTCACTGAATTAATTAATAGACAAATAGCCCCTCTTCAAGAAAAAATTGAAAGCATGTTGACAAGTGTTGATTCACTTTTTTCAGGTGTCAGCAATGTTTTGAATTATGAAACACAAAATAACCTTAAAAACACTCTAGAAAACCTCTCTGAATCAGTAAATAATATAAATAAATCCTCTGGTGCTTTAATTGAAGTTATTGAAGAAAATAGAAAAGCTTTGAGTTCAACTTTTGAAAATACCGCAAAGGCAACAAAAAATATAAATAATTTGACTGATTCTATCTCAAAAATTGATTTTACAAATACATTCAATAAAATATCTGAATCCTTGACCAAACTTGATACTATATTATCTAAAGTCCAGACTGGAAATGGAACATTAGGAAGATTAATTAGTGATGAAGAATTGTATCAAAACTTGACCCAATCTTCAAAAGAATTAAAAGCATTGCTTTATGATTTAAAAGCTAATCCTAATAGATATGTTCAGTTTTCATTATTTGGTAAAAAACAAAAGCCATATCAGCCAAAAAAATAAATTGAAATTTGATAGTTAACTATATTCCAAATATAATTTTCACAATCCTTTTAATTACAACTATTTGGTTTTTTAGAAGAAATATATTGGTTATCAGAAGGAATATTTTACTTGGCAAGCCTATTGATAGGAGTGATCAAAAAAAAAGAAGATGGCTGAAAATGATTAGAGTAGCTTTAGGCCAATCAAAAATGACTAAGAGACCTATTGCTGGAATTCTTCATATAATTGTCTACGCTGGATTCATAATTATGAATATTGAATTACTTGAAATAATTACTGATGGTATTATTGGAACCCATAGAATTTTTGCGCCTTTTTTAGGTAGTTTTTATAATTTTATCATTAGTTTTTTTGAAATATTTGCCATTCTTATTATTATATCCGTTATAATTTTTTGGGTAAGAAGAAATATTATTAGACTAAAACGTTTTCTCAATCCTGAAATGAAGGGATGGCCTAAGAGAGATGCAGATTTCATTTTATATTTTGAACTTATTCTAATGACTTTATTTCTTTCAATGAATGCAACTGATTTATTGCTTCAAGAAGCTAATCATCCTAACTACATTAGAGCCGGTTCTTTTCCAGTTTCATCATTTTTAAAGCCTATATTTTCTTCAATAAATATAGATTCATTAATTGTTATGGAAAGAATTTTTTGGTGGTCTCATATTTTAGGAATTTTTATTTTTTTAAATTATTTGTATTATTCTAAACACTTACATATAATACTAGCTTTCCCTAACACTTACTTTTCTAATTTAAATCCTATAGGTTATTTTAAAAACAATGAACTTGTTACTCGAGAAGTTAATTTAATGTTGGATCCAAATGCCGATCCTTATGCAAGAGGATCAACTAATCAAACACAAGAAAAATTTGGAGTGTCTGATGCTAATGATTTAACCTGGATTCAATTATTAAATGCTTATACTTGCACAGAGTGTGGTAGATGTACTTCTGAGTGTCCTGCAAATCAAACTGGCAAAAAACTTTCTCCTAGAAAAATAATGATGGATACGCGTGATAGAATTGAAGAAATAGGAGAAAAGATTGACAAAGGTTTAGAAATTAATGGAAGTGGCGAACAATTGTTAGATGGTTATATCTCTCGTGAAGAAATATGGGCATGTACTTCATGTAATGCATGCGTAGAAGCCTGTCCGTTAGATATTGATCCATTATCAATAATTATGGACCTCCGACAATATTTAGTCATGGAAAATTCGGCTGCACCAAATGATTTAAATAACATGATGAGCAATATTGAAAACAATGGTGCCCCTTGGCCTTTCAGTAATCAAGACAGAGTACTTTGGGTCAAAGAAAATTAATTTAAATTTGTAAAATGCGAAAAGAAGAAGTAGAAAAATATCTGCATAAAAAAGTTGAAGAAGGGGAAGTTGTTAGCCCTGTACTTCCAAAAGGCATGACAAATTACCTGGTTGATATAGACGGAACAATTTGTGATGATATACCTAATGAAGAACCTGAAAGAATGGCAACTGCTAAAGTTTACCCAGATGCCCTAGAAACACTAAATAAATGGTATGATGAAGGTCATATAATTTGTTTTTTTAC
Source organism: Bacteroidota bacterium (assembly GCA_036340635.1). Classification (GTDB taxonomy): domain Bacteria; phylum Bacteroidota; class Bacteroidia; order Flavobacteriales; family Flavobacteriaceae. Next base: position 19,937 of record JAYYYF010000030.1, read on the forward strand.
TGCCAGGCTTGAATCACATCGGAAGATTACTGAAAAATGGCTGAAAGATAGTGGCTTTAAATACCATAGTTTATTAATGGGTAAACCTAGGGGTGGAAATTATCATTGGATAGATAACCATCTTGTTAAAGCTACTCGCTATAATGGTAAATTTACTGATCTGATTGAAAAAGAGGTTAAGATTCAAGTTTTTGATGATGGTAACAAATAAAATTTAGCTGATGGAAGTCCCTATCTTATCTGAAATCAAATCAAAAGGTGAAGAACCAGAAGTTGTTTTTTGGGTTGGCTGTGCAGGAAGTTTTGATGATAGAGCAAAAAAAGTGACCAGATCATTTGTCAAAATTCTTGAAAAAGCAAATATTTCATATGCAGTTTTAGGTAGTGAAGAAAGTTGCTCTGGAGATCCTGCTAAAAGATCAGGTAATGAATTTATTTTTCAGATGCAAGCCATAACCAATATAGAAATTTTAAATAACTACAATGTTAAGAAAATAGTGACAACCTGTCCACATTGCTTTAATACTCTCAAAAATGAATATCCTCATCTGGGAGGTTCTTATGAAATAATGCACCATACAGAATTCATTAACAAACTTCTAAGTGATAATAAGATTAAGATAAGTGGAGGAAGTTTTGAAGGAAAAAAAATAACATACCATGATTCATGTTATTTAGGCAGGGCAAATAAAATATATGAGGCGCCTAGGGAGGTAATTAAAGAGTTAGATATTGAATTAGTTGAAATGAAAAATTCAAGAGCTAGGGGATTGTGTTGTGGTGCAGGTGGAGCCCAGATGTTCAAAGAACCAGAAAAAGGAGATAAAGACATTAACATTGAAAGAACTGAAGAAGCTCTAAAAACAGGTAGTGATATAATTGCAGTTGCATGCCCTTTTTGTAACATTATGATTTCTGATGGTGTAAAAAGTAAAAATGAAAATATGAAGACTCAGGTTTTAGATATTGCAGAACTAGTAGCAAAAGCTGAAGACTTTTAAAAAATGGAAGTTCCTTTTTCAAAATTACCTCAAGACTCCAAAATTTGGACATATACAACAAGTCGTGAATTAACTGATGATGAGATAAATAAATTAAGAAGTTACTCATCATATTTCCTTGAAAAATGGACCTCTCACGGCATGGAGATCGAAGCTTCAGTTTTATTTCCATATAATCACTTTATAATTATTTGTGCAAAACAAGTAAATAAAAGTTTAAGTGGTTGCTCAATTGATGATTCAATTCGATTCATTAAGAAAATTGAAGATAGATTTGATCTAATTCTTTTAGATCGAAATATAATTGCATTTAAGGATGGATCTAGAATTAAGAAAATAGATCTAGAAAATTTCAAAAAAGAAATTGCTCGCGGACATATTAATTCAAATACAATAGTTTTTAATACTCTGATCAATACTAAAGAAGAGTATGAGACTATATGGGAAGTTTCAGCTTCAAAAAGTTGGCATAGTAATTTTTTAAAGCTTTAATAATGAAATTCATAATTAGAACATTTTTTTTAGGATTTTTTTTATTTGCTTTTTCACAGCAAGAGAATCCGCTCTGGACAGATGATTATGAAGATCAGAAAAAATGGACAGACAGTGTATATTCAACTTTAACCTTAGATGAAAAAATTGGTCAGTTGTTTATGCCTATAGTCTTTTCAAAGAATGATGATCTTCACAAAAATGAAATCTTAAACCTTATCAATAAATATCATATAGGAGGGCTAATTTTTTCTCTTGGCAATCCACACAGACATAGTGAATGGTTGAATGAATTTCAAAAACAATCAAAAACACCTCTCTTAATAGGTATGGATGCAGAATGGGGTGTTTCGATGCGATTAGATTCAGTAATAAAGTTCCCTTGGAGCATGACTTTAGGAGCTATTAATGATACAAATCTAATAAGGAAAATAGGGAAAAGGATGGGAGAGCAGAAAAAGCTTTTAGGGATAAACATTAGTTTCTCTCCAGTTTTAGATCTAAATACAAATCCCGATAATCCAATTATTGGAAATAGATCGTTTGGTGAGGACAAGTTTAATGTTACATTGAAAGCATCTGCACTTATGGAAGGTCTTCATGACGCTGGAGTTTTAACTTCTGGAAAACATTTCCCAGGACATGGAGACACGTCTCAAGATTCTCATAAGGAACTTCCTCTTGTTTCATTTGATAATGAAAGATTAAATCAAATTGAACTGTATCCTTATAAAAGATTAATCGGGAAGGGCATATCATCTATAATGGTAGCTCATCTGAATGTCCCTGAGCTAACTGGTAAAAATAAAATTCCTACTTCCCTTTCTTATGAGGTAGTTACAAAACTGTTGAAAGAGAAAATGGAATTCAATGGTTTAATTTTCTCTGATGCTATGAACATGAAAGGTGTCTTAGATAACAAAAATTTTAAAAATGCAGATCTGGCAGCCTTTCTTGCTGGAAATGATGTTTTATTAGTTTCTGATAATGTTCCATTGGGAATCAAGAAGATTAAATCTGCATTTAGAAAAAATAAATTTTCTGAATCTAGATTAGAAGAGTCAGTAAAAAAAATTTTGATGGCTAAATATAAGTCAGGATTAGTAATAAGAAAACCAATAAAAAATAAGGGGTTATATGAAAAATTAAATACAAATATTGACACCATATTAGTCAGTGAAGCTTTTAAAAAAAGTATTACACTTTTAAAAAATGATAATAATATTTTACCATTAAATAGTAATGAAAAATATGCGTTTATTCAATTAGGTGATGATGACGGATCAAGCTTTTTGAATAGAATTAATCGACATGGAGTAATTAAAAGGATCGATTTAAGATCCTTAGGCAAGGATATAATAAATAAGTTAGAAGGATTTGATAAAGTTATAATTAGCTTCCACCGAAAAGATGATAATCCATATAGATCAGAAAAATTTTTTAAATCAGATATTGAATTAATAAAATCTATCGCAAAACACAAAAAAGTTGTTTTAAATATTTTTGTTAAACCTTATGCTTTAAAAGATCTTGAAGAGGTTTCAGGAATTGATGCATTAATAGTTAGCTATCAAAACAACCCGTTTTGTCAGGAGCTAAGTGCTGATAAAATTTTTGGATTAGATCCTTATGAAGGAAATCTACCTGTTTCAGCTTCATCTAAATACAAAGCTGGAGACGGCATTTTCTTAGATGTAATTAATAATTTAAAATACTCTTCTCCTAGTTCACTGGGCTTTGATCAAAATAAGCTTAAAAAAATTGATCATTTAGCAAAAGTTGCAATTGATTCTCTTATGACCCCAGGTCTTCAGATTTTCATTTCAAGAAAAGGTAAGGTTATTTATAACAAAAGCTTTGGATATCATACTTATAAAAAAGATGTCAAAGTAGAAAATGAACACATATATGATTTGGCTTCATTAACAAAAATTTTAGCTGCCTTACCAGTAATAATAACTGAAGTTGATATCGGTGAACTTAATATAGAAGACACTCTGGGTGAATTAATTGAAGAATATAAAAATTCTAACAAATCAGATATCACCGTAAAAGAGGTCTTGTCTCATTATGCACGTCTAACTCCATGGATTCCTTTTTACAAAGAAACACTAGGAAATAATTTAATTCCTAGAAAAAAATTCTATAGAAAATCATCAACAAAAAAGTTTTCAATACCAGTTTCTAAAAATCTTTATTTAAAATCAAACTACTTAAAGAAGATAGACAAAATCGTTAAGAAAAGTCCTTTACTTGATACATTGGAATATAGATATTCAGATTTGGCTTACTTTATCATGAAAAAATATTTTGATAATAAATATCAAAAATCTTTACAGGAGCTTGTTTATGATAGAATATATAAACCATTGGGGCTCAATAGGACAATGTATAATCCAGCTGAAAAGATTCCGCTTGAACAGATTGTACCCTCTGAATTAGACACTTATTTCAGACACAGTGAACTGAGGGGTTATGTACATGATATGGGGGCAGCTATGCAAAATGGAGTAGGAGGTCATGCTGGTCTTTTCTCAAATGCTTATGAAGTTGGTGTTCTGATGCAGATGTATTTAAAGAAAGGAAGATTTAATGGAAAGAAATTTTTTAATGAAGATACATTCGATCTTTTCAATAAATGTTATTATTGTGAAAAAGGGAATCGACGAGGTATAGGATTTGACAAACCACAACTCGAAGGAAGAGGATCAACATGCGGTTGTGTTTCATCTGAAAGCTTTGGCCATATGGGTTTTACTGGAACTTATGCTTGGGCAGATCCGAAAGAAGAAATTGTTTATGTTTTTTTGTCAAATAGGACTTATCCAACAATGAAAAATAATTTGTTAGGGGATCATGATATTAGAACCAGAATTCAAAGACTAATCTATGATGCATTAATCTATTAAGATGAAAATTGCAATTGTATGTTATCCAACTTTTGGTGGCAGCGGAGTAATAGCCACTGAACTAGGTCTTGCTTTATCTAAAGAAGGACATGAAATACACTTTATCACATATAAACAGCCTGTTAGACTGGAAACTATAAATCCACTTGTGAATTTTCATGAAGTAATCGTTCCAAAGTATGATCTATTTAAATATGAGCCATATGAATTAGCATTGTCAAATAAATTAGTTCATGTAGTTCAAAAATTTAAGATAGAAATAATGCATGTCCACTATGCAATTCCTCACGCATACGCAGCATATATGGCGCAAAAGATGTTAAATGATAGAGGGGTTAATGTACCAATAATTACGACTCTGCATGGTACTGATATAACTTTAGTAGGAAACCTTCCTTTTTATAAAGAATCTGTTGCCTTCAGCATAAATAACTCTGATATTATAACTACTGTATCTAAAAGTCTAAAGAATGATACCCTGAAATTCTTTGATATAAAAAAAAATATTTATGTCATACCAAATTTCATAGATTTTTCTAAATACTCAAATTTAGACAAACCTTGTGAGCGTTCATTTATTGCTAAAAAGGACGAAATTGTAATTACTCATATAAGTAATTTTAGGCCCTTAAAGCGTATAATGGATGTTCTTAAAATTTTTAGAAAACTTAAAAAGAAGTTGAATGTCAAGTTAATAATGATTGGAGATGGGCCAGATAAAGAAAAAGCACTTAAGTATACAAACAAATATCAAATGAATAAAAATGTTGTTTTTCTCGGAAATAGCAATGAAATAGATGAAATTCTTTGTTTTACTGATTTGTTCCTTCTTCCATCAGAACAAGAAAGTTTCGGCCTTGCTGCTCTAGAGGCTATGGTTCATAAAGTGCCCGTTGTCTGCAGTAATGCCGGGGGTCTTTCAGAAGTTGTAGAAAATGGGATATCTGGTTATCTATGCCCTGTGGGAGATATTAATGAAATGACTAAAAGAAGTTTTGAAATCCTCTTAGATTCAGAAAAGCATGAAACTTTTAAGCAAGAAGCTTTTGAGAGAGCTAGAAAATTTGATATTAAAGATATAATCCCGAAGTACGAAAAAATATATAAAAAGGCACTTAAAGCTTAGATTATTTAGGATTATAAATAACTTTAGCATTCTTATATACCTCATCTTTATCCAATGTCATCTTTTTAGTTTTAAAAGACAGATAAAGATCCATTTGATCTGAATAATGTTCAGAATTTTTCTTGTCAGAACTACCATAAGAAATTACAGACTCTATTTCAGGACCAGAATCAGTAAATTTTACAAGTTCTATATAAGACTCCCCCGTAAAAACCCTAACCTTTCCATCTTTATACTTGGTAGAACTCATTGCAGTAATCACATCAGGTAGACCAAAGGAAGGCAATTCCTTTTCACCTCTAACTAGTTTTTGAAATTCACCTAGCATCACATTAGTTTTTCCAAAATACTTTTCCATATGATCTTTAGTCTCTTTAAGAGCATCTATTAGATGTGTTTTAGTGAAAATCTTAGGGTTTGGCAATTTCCTGTAATATTTTCTCAAATAATAGTATAATATTCCATAGGCACCAGCACCATAAGAATCAGCATTAGTTTTTCTATCCCAATCCTGTATTTGTGCAATTATAGAAGCCAAATCAGGGTGTTTATTCCTGTTAATGAAAAATAGCGAATCTATATTCATAAATGAATAATTGAATTTTTCAGGAAATTGATTATCATATTTAATCCTTTTAAAGTCAGAATAATTTAAAGAATCATAGCTATCAATTAACTCCTTTATCCTGGTAGATCTATTGTTATCGTATTCTTCAAAACCCATGTCTTTAGAAAAGTTGTCAATTAATGGGTTTTCAAATGAATCAGTAGACTTGAAAGGTGAATGATTTGCATTATAAAAATAGCCTGACTCTGGTTGAATGACCTGTGGCAAATCTTCTATGTCATAAGTCTCAGTCCAAAGAGTATTTAATGTATTTCCTGGAACTACACCTTTCCAGTTATAACCTGGTGATCTTTTGGGTATTAAACCATTAGATATGTAAAAAATAGTGTCATTCTTGTCTGCATACCCGATATTATATCCAGGAACTGCTTTCATTTTTAAAATGTCATAAAACTCTGAGAAATTCTTAGCCTTGTTCATCTTCCACCATTGCTCAAGAGCTCTTATTTCAAATAAAGCAGGCGTTCTTACAGAAAAATAGCCTTGGTCTGTCTTTAATGTAGGGCCATAGATACTCTTGTAATATTTCTTTTTTATTCCTATTGGTATACCTAAAAATTTTATGGTTAGTCTTGCCTTGTGAACTTCTAGATCAAGATACTGATCATCAACACGATACTTCATTTTCTTTCTTGGATGCATTTCAAGAACAAAAACATCAGTTTTATCAGGAAGATTTACTGTATGTGCCCATCCTAAATTTTCATTCACTCCGATCAAAATACTAGGACTTCCTGCAAACAAAGCACCTAATATATTTGTACCCTCTTCACTACACAAATGAGCTTCATACCAAGAAACTGGTCCATCAAGAGGTTGGTGAGTGTTAATTGCTAAATATGTATTCCCATCAGTAGTTTTTTGACTATTAAACGCAAAAGTATTTGATCCAATAGGACTCTGATTAATTGGATCAAAATCTAGATTGTTATTTAAAATACGACTTACCCAATAATCTCCTCTTGATGACATAAAAAGTTGTAATTGACCATATTTCATCATCTTTTTAGGTGTAATAGGAAATAATTTAGAAGACAAAACTTCTTCAGGGTAATGTTTAGCATAACTGTTAAGGCCAGCTGAATATGCCTCTAAAATTTTTGTATACTCTGGGCTAATCTCATTATCAAACTTTTGATTATATAACTCTTCACTTCCTATAAAACTAGCCAAGAAATCTGCTCCAATTCCTTTTTTGCCTAGATGATGGCCTAGCAGACCGTTTCCAGCCAAATAAGCATATTGTATCGTTTCAAAGTCATCTTCTGCATGTGCCCAAGCAAGTCCATATGCCACTTGAGCATCAGTTTTACCGTAAATGTGAGGTACGCCAAAAGAGTCTCTAACTATCTCGACATCATTTGGATCAATCTGGGAATGAATTGAAAAAGACCAACCCAAAATTAAAAAGTATGTATAAAAAAATTTCATTTTACTCATTAAATACATTCACCGTTTTCCCATGAAACAATACCTGCTCTTTCAGCATAACAAGTATTGCTATAGGTTTTAGAGTCACATCCGCATACTGGATCATATATCTCAATGCAAACTGCGTCATTATCAATTTTACTTGAATCTACACACGCTTCTGAATCTTTTTTGCAGCTTGACAAAAAACAAAAATAAAAAACAATTAAAATCCTAAACATTTTAAAAAGTTGATCAAATATAAATACATTTTAATGCTAATAATCATTAATTAAATAAATATTATATTAGTAAAGCAGGACTTAATTTAAAGAATAGATATGAGATTAGATATTGTAGTTATAGGGATTATAGTTGTTTATGCTGTTTGGAGAATTTTTGGGAAAAAATTTTTCCCAAGCATGTCTGATAAAGTAGTTCATATTTCAAGAATCATCTTCATAATAATACTTTTAGTTTATTTCTTTTTTGTCTCAAAGTACTAGAATATTCTATGAAATATTATATACTTTCCATAATTTTGAAAAAAATAAAGAATGAACAGACATCTTTCCTATAGATCTGGAAATCCAGTACTTTCTAAAAACACATTTATCTCCAATACTGAATCAAGTAATACCGCTTGGAAGAGTGTAATGACAATTGATGGGACAGTAAATAAAACTGCTATCTCTTTATTTATATTAATAGGATGTGGTTATCTATCCTTTAATTCAATGAATACTGGTCTAATCATAGGTTGTGCTATCATCGGATTTATAATTGCACTTGTCACAATATTTAAAAAAGAATGGTCGCCTGTTACTGTTCCTATTTATGCTGCAGTTGAAGGGGTTTTATTAGGCGGAATTTCTTTTATTTATAATAGTGTTTATGAAGGCATTGTTACAAATGCTATCTTTTTAACTGTCGGTATCTTGCTGTCTTTACTTATGGCTTATAAATCAGGATTAATTAAACCGTCTGAAAATTTTAAATTAGGAATCGTAGCTGCTACTGGTGGAATCTTCATTGTTTACTTGATTAGCTTCATAATGGGGTTTTTTGGATCAGGTATGAGCATAATGGATCCAAATAATACTTCACTAATGAGTATAGGATTTAGCATTTTTGTCGTTATAATTGCATCACTAAATTTAGTTTTAGATTTTGATTTTATTGAAGAAGGAGCTGAAAAAGGAGCGCCCAAATATATGGAGTGGTTTGGTGCTTTTGGTCTTCTTGTTACACTAATATGGTTATATCTTGAAATCTTACGTCTTTTAGCAAAACTAAATTCTAGACGTTAAGTTATTTTTTAAATTCTAGGTAAAAAGAAATATCAATTAAATCATCTATCTCTGCCAACATAAAAGAGGGTGGTTTTATGTCAAATTCGCTTAGCGATATTTTAAAATTACCTTTAAATTCAATTTTTTTATTTCTTTTCTTCACTAAGGCTTGAATATTTTTATTAATCTTTCTTCCATGAAATTCTAAATTACCTTTTATAATGATTGAGTCATTTTCATTAACCAAATCTTCGCTAAAAAAAATAATTTCAGGAAATTTCAGAGCATTTAAAACTTCAAGTGAGTGAGAATCTCTATTTGCATTACCACTATCAAAATCTTTAACGTAAGCTAAGACAGCAATCTTATCAATCTTATTTGATCTTGGATCAATAATTAATAAACCATTAATATTATTATTCTTACCTGACCAAGCGTGAAGAAAATGTTTACCTGAATAAACTATTTCAGATGAACTTTTATCTGAAATCCATCTCTCATCAACAGAATTAGTTTGACCTGAAATTAAATTAAATTGAAGTGCAATAAAATAAACTAAATATTTTTTCATTAGAATTTAAAAACAATCATAGCCGTAGCATAACTTACAACAGCAGTATAGGCTGCAATTTTATGAGCATCAGTATCTTTGTCTGATAGCACTTTAGTAGTAACCATTGCAGGAAAATGCAGGCTAGCTAATATCTTATGCGCCTTTATTGAATTTAACCCCTTAACTTTTTTGTTTACTAATGGAGGAGGGGCAAAAAGAGATAATGCAGCTCCTGTGAAATAAGATACAGTCACAGCGTTTCCTAAATTTTTATGTGTATTATACAAATCGTATTCTCCATTATATAATCTTCCGCCAATAATTCCTTGGGCTATCATTCCAGCAAAAGTTGCGTAACCTATAACTTGATGAGATGTAAGCATAAATCTTCTGATTTTAATTTCTTTTTGTCGACCCCCTATTGAAAGTTTGGAAATTCCAGTCAAACGGAATAAGCCTTTTTTTCCCCATAAAACTTTTTGACTAAAGAAAATTCTTTCAGGAAGAAGATTAATCTCAGCATTAGCATTAGATCTTAATGAATCAAAAAGAAGTTCTTTGTCCTGAGAATAAATAATTTGAATAGAAAAAACAAAGAGAAGTAAACAATTTGTGAAGGTTTTCATTAACCTTTATTAATAGTTAAAACATTTCCATCAATATTTGTAGGATAACTTTTTAGTCCACCACTTCTAGAATTTGAATTACAACTTACAACATCTTCACCGTCAATGCCATAGGAATTTCCATGAGAAGAGCAAGTCCATTTATTATCTGAAAAAGACCAAGATTCCTTGCTTCCTTGATGAGGGCAACAGTTATCAAATGCCAAAACCTGGTTTTCACCAGTTCTAAGAAGTAGAAGACCTACAGATTTGATATTAATGTTGCCTCCTATACTTTCAAGTGAAGTGAAGTTTCCATTTCCAAGGTCAATATTCACATTACTACCTTGAGTTGTAACGCCAGAAGATTCAGCATTCCCTGAACCACCACTATTATCAATTTGAATGTCTTGATCATCATCTTTAGCTGATGAACATGATTCTAGATAGGACAGCCCAAATAATGCAAAAACTATGTTCGGACATGCCTGAGTTAAAAACTTTCGCCTTTTATCATTCATTTTTTGAAATTAATAACAATATTCATCTCCGACATTATGTGAATCATAAACTTCTTTTGATACTTTCCCTGAACTCCAACGATCTTCAGAAGAACCATTATAGGTATTACCTTGGTTATCAGTATAAGATGTTGCGCTCATACTAGCTTTAAAATAAAAATAGTATTGTCCATTGATTTCTTTTTTTTCTTCAATTTTTACACAATCATCCTTTTTGTTACAATTGAAAAATAATATAATTGAGAAGATTAAAATATACCTAGTCATAAAAATAAATTAAAATTTTACCAGAAAAAGCTATATATAGCAGTCAAAAGAATCATTACAGTAAAAGATCCAATGTTAAACGCTTTACTTGTATTAAATATACCTTTTTGAAGTTCAATCCCTTTAGTATCATCAGCACCTTTATTTTGAGCTCTACTAACAACAGCTATAATAACCATAGTTAAAAGAGAAGTATAAAGCATTTGGTCTAAAAATGGCATTTCTGGAAAGAAGCTTTCAAGATAAGTCCCTTTAAACCAACCTTTAGATCCAACTTTCAAATATAAAGCTATAGGGATAGATGACAGAGCTCCCCAAATGGCTCCACGATTAGTAGTTTTTTTCCAAAACAAACCTAACAAAAATATCGCTAAAATACCCGGACTAACAATTCCAGTATATTCCTGTATGTACTGAAATGCTTGTGGTATATCTCCCAGTAAAGGAGCCATTATAACAGCTATAATTAATGCAACAGCAGCTGATATTCTACCGGTTGTAACCATTTGTTTTTCACTAGCATTTTTGTTGAATGTTTGCCTATATATATCCATGGTAAATATTGTCCCAGTAGAATTAAGCATTGAAGCTAAGGAGGAAACAATAGCAGCTGCCAAAGCTGCAACAGCAATTCCTTTTAGGCCAGTCGGTAGAAATTGCATAAGCCACGGGTATGATTTATCATTAGCACCTTCACCAGGAATATTTGCTAATGCAGAATCGCCAAGTGAAGATAAAATTTGAGGATCATTAACAATTACATATGCAGCTATCCCTGGTATAACAATTATCAATGGCATAATCATTTTAAGACCAGCAGCAAATAATATTCCCTTTTGCGATTCTTTTAAAGATTTGGCAGCCAAAGTTCTTTGAATAATGTATTGATTAAAACCCCAATAATAAATATTAGCTACCCACATGCCTCCAATTAAAACACCCAATCCTGGGAGATTAATATATTCAGGATTTGATTTTTCTAAAATCATGTCAAACTTTTCGGGAACAGCATTATAAATTGATTTGAATCCCTCAATCATTCCTTGCCCACCCGATACAGTATCTAAAGCTAAGTATGTTGTAACAACTCCCCCAAGAATCAAGAAAAAAACTTGAATAATATCTGTCCATGCAACAGCAGACAGTCCGCCATAGAGAGAATAAGCCGCAGCAAATAATCCTAGACCAAAAACCGCATATTGCATGTCAACATCTAATATAGTCTCTAATGCCAGCCCTCCCAAATAAAGAACTGAAGCAAGATTAACAAAAATGTATAATCCTATCCAAAAAATAGCAAGTATTGTTTTTAACTCAGTAGAAAAACGCTTTTCTACAAATTCAGGAATAGTATATATCTTTTTTTCTATAAAAATTGGTAAAAAATATTTACCAACTATAATAAGAGTTAAAGCAGCCATCCATTCATAAGAAGCAATTGCTAAACCTACAACAAACCCTGAACCAGTCATTCCAATCACTTGTTCAGCAGAAATATTTGCTGCAATTAATGAAGCTCCTATAGCCCACCAAGGAAGAGCCTTCCCTGCTAAAAAATAATCTTCAGCACTTTTCTGTTCTCCTTTTTTGTCTCTTGAAACCCATAGGCCTATAGTAAGAATAACCAAGGCATAGATGGCAAAGATGATGTAATCTAATAATTCAAAACCACTATCCATATCTAAAATATTAATTATAAATTTCTAATCTTTTTTTCCCAATCCCAAGCAGAACTTAAAGCTTGTTTTAAAGAATGATTAGCTTTCCATCCCAATTCTTTTTCAGCTTTTGCTGGGTTAGCATATGAAACAGGAACATCTCCATCACGTCTTGGCCCTACCTCATAATTCAATTTAACTCCTGTAATAGATTCAAAAGTCTCTATCACTTCAAAAACAGATATCCCATTTCCCGTTCCTAAGTTATAAACTTCAAAGGATTTTGAAGAATCTTTGTTAAGAAGTTTTTTAAGAGCAATCACATGCGCTTTTGCTAAATCAATTATATGGATATAATCACGGATACATGAACCATCTGGAGTATCATAATCTGAACCATAAATAATTAACTTATCATTTAATCCTATTGCGGTTTTAGTTATAAGGGGAATCAAATTTTGAGGTTTATTTATTGGTAATTCACCTATCTTAAGGGTAGGATGGGCTCCAATGGGATTAAAATAACGAAGGGAAATAACATTGATGTTTTGATTTTTTAATGACACATCGTATAAAATTTCTTCTCCAATTTTTTTAGTATTTCCATAAGGAGATTCAGGAGTTTTTGTTGGCTCATTCTCCTCAATAGGAAATTTTTCTGCTTTACCATAAACAGTACATGAAGAGCTAAAAATAAAGGGAATAAATCTAGATTGACTAATCATTTCATCTAACACATTTAGCATAGACAAAAGATTGTTTTTATAGTAGTTATTAGGCTTACGAACACTTTCTTCAACAGATTTAAAAGCAGCAAAATGAATTACACCTTTAATGTTGGAATATTTTTTAAATACGACTGATAAATCTTTTTTGTTGCAAAGGTTAATCTGTTCAAAAAAAACTTTCTCCTTATGAATTGAATGTATTCCATCTAAAACCGTCAAAGAAGAATTTGATAAATCATCTAAAATAAGAACCTCAAAATCATTTTCTAAAAGCTCAACAACTGTATGCGAACCAATATATCCAAGGCCGCCAGTTACAAGAATCATCTTAAGAAAATATATATGTAATTAATCAATAAAACTATCAGATGTAAATTTAAGATATTTTTTTTACAGACTGGTTTCTTTTTAACTCGTTATAAAAGTTTGCAGAAGTTATTCCAAATAAAGGCATCAACCAAATGAGCCCAATAAAGAGTGTGAAAATAGAAAGGATTGCTAAACCACTATATATTAATCCTAAAAGGAACAGTTTTGTACGGAATCCTTGAGTCAATTCACTGCTCTTTTTTAATGCATTAATGATACTAATCTCTGGTTCTTCTGCCAAAACATATAACGACATTGAATAAATAAGGGAGATTATTATTCCAGGAATAATAAAGAGTATAAAACCACCTATAATCATAAGAACTAATACAAAAACTAACCCAAGTGTTTTCAGATAATCATCATAAGGTTTAAATATTTGATTAAAAGAAAATTCCTTTCCATTAACTATAGCTAGAGAATAAATAATAATACCAACAGACATTGGAGCTGTCAAGGCGAAGTACATCACATCAAATAGACCTGCTTGAAAAAGCCCAAATCCTAGATAAAGTTTTAAAAAGTCACCGGAAACCTGTGCTATAATAGCATAGAAAAAAAATGTGGGTATTACATCACTCCACTTTCCCGAAAGAATTTCAACTGAATCTTTTATCAAGTCTATATTGCTTCTCACTGTAAATTATTCTGGCAAATAAAAGTATGATTTTTATTTAAACTTAACTCTAAATAACTTGTTTCTGGATTTAAAACCTTTTATCAATTCCACTGAACTTGATTTAACACCAAGATAATTTGATAGTAATTCATTTGCAGATTTATTTGCTTTACCTTTATTTGCAGGAGAAGTTACCCATATCTTAATTCTTCCAAATAAATCCTCTGAAATTCTCTTCATTTTAGAATTCGGAACAACTTTAATTTCAAATATTTTTTCTTTGTCATTCAATCGGAGTAGTTGGAATTAATGATTTGATTTTATAATTTCCATTATCATTTTTTTTTAAAACATAAGATGTTTCCCTATTAATTTCTCCCATTATTGAACCATCCTTTAAAAACCTTGTATAATTCATTTTAAAAGAAACAATATTTTCATCAAGGGTTTTAGATTCCCAATTATTAATGATAGAGTATCCATAATTATCCGATTCTAATTTTTTAAAAGTCTTAATTAAAAAATCCTTAACCCTTTCTTTATTACCAAGAATAACAAGGGAATCTTGATAGCGAATTGTGATAGGAGGTTCGTAAATTTGGTCAACAATTTTACTTACATCACCATCACTCCAAGCTTTAACATAGTCATTCATTAAAGCTTCAATTTCATCCTCACTATGTGTGCTAGAAAAAACTATTTGCTTGCAAGAGGCTATAATACTTAATATAACTAAGAAAATGAAGAGAAAATTTAAAGATGGTAAAAAAAAATGTTTTGTTAAATTCATTTTTTTTACTTCCATATCTAACAGTTGTAACATAACAAATTTCTAATTAACCAATAGGCTAAAATAAGTGCTAGAATAATATAAATTGCTGTTTTTCCAAAAAGAAACTTTCTAATTGATAGTAATTTTTCTGATTGAAAATTTATATTGTCTAAAAAGAAACCTGTTAAAAGATATGGTATAGAAAATACTAACAATAGGTTTTGAGAAATTGCTAAATGAAATTCAAAGTTCAAAAGATGATGAATGGCTCTTTGTGAACCACAGCCAGGACATTTATAACCAGTAAAGCTAAGAAACGGACACTTAGGAAAAAAAGAGTAGTCAACTGGGTTGTAGAATTTATATAAGAACGCAAGAAATATTAACAAAAATAGGATTAATACTCTTTTAAATGAAATTGCTTGCACAAATTATCTTCAAGAAAAGACTGCAATTCCAGCAACCATCAAAATGAGATATAAAAGCCAAAATACTAATGCCGGGAAAAAAGACCACATAACCCAAATTTTTGCGTTTTTTGATGCTCTCTCTGAAGCCTCAATATTCCCTGCATAAAAATGGGATTCAACTTTAGACGAATTGACAATTGCAACAACACCAAAAGGTAAACAACAAAAAAGAGTCACCAGAATTGATTCAACTAGCCATGTTTTTGGAGGCTTTCCAGTATTATCAATTGCACTTTTAGTTACTTGATTTTCCATAATATATTTTTAAAATTTATCTTGTCGTAGAAATGATCTCTGATCTCGAAGATAAGCAATTATTTCAAGATACTTATTTGAGAAATATATTCTTAATTTGAGAAGAATTCTTAAATTTAATTATTATAAAATTTATCACAATCAAAAATATTACTGCACTTTTTTCATTTCTATTAATTTTCTTTTCATGTTCTCCTCCTGAAATCCCAAAATGTGAAATACTCATAAAAAATGGGGTGATATACGATGGAAGCGGAAAGAAATCTTATGATGGCATTGTTGCCATTGACTCAGATAAAATAGTTTATGTAGGACCTTCAAAACAATTTGAAGCAGATAGTATTATTGATATAAAAGGTATGGCAATTGCTCCAGGATTTGTTAACATGTTAAGCTGGGGCTATAACTCCTTATTAAAAGATGGCAGATCATTAAGTGATATACTTCAGGGCGTTACACTTGAAGTCTTTGGTGAAGGTAGTTCCCCTGGACCAAGAGGAAGTAAATCAAACGACAACTATATTTCATTTAAGGATGCAATGGAAAAACTTGAGAAAAAAGGAGTTTCAACAAATATAGCTTCATATTTGGGAGCAGCATCAGTCCGAATACAAGTTATGGGCTATAAAAATCAAAAAGCAAGTAATGAAGAGTTAAATAAAATGGGGGAAATTGTAGATGAAGCTATGCGAGATGGTGCCATTGGAATTGGATCATCTCTTATTTATGCTCCAGGTGATTACGCTGATACTGAAGAGCTTATAGCGCTTTGTAAGGTAGCTGCAAAATATGGGGGTAGGTATATTTCTCATATGAGAAATGAAGACAGTGAAATCATAGCTGCTTTAGATGAATTTATGAAAATAGCCAAAGATGCAAATATTCCATCAGAAATATATCATCTAAAAGCTTCAAGAAAGCCAAATTGGCATTTATTAGACAGTGTTATCAACCGTGTTGAAAAAGCTAGAGCAGAAGGGTATAAAATAACTGCAGATATGTATACCTATAGAGCCAGTTCAACTGGACTTACAGGAGTTATACCTACTTGGGTTCAAGAAGGAGGTCATCGTGCATGGATTAATCGTATGAAAAAGCCTGAGGTTAGAGAAAGATTATTTAAAGATATTCGTAAAGAACTAGATCAACAACCTCCTGAGGGAATATTAATGGTTGGGTTTAATAAAGCTTCGATGTCAAGAAAGTATCTTGGGAAAACAGTTGCAGAAGCTGCAAAAATGAGAAATCAGAACCCTGAAGAAGCAATAGTTGACATGATTATTGAAGATGACAATAGAATTCAATGTATTTACTTTAGCATGTCGGAGGAAAATATCAGAAAAAAAATACAAATCCCATGGGTATCTTTTTGTTCAGACGCTGGGTCATATTCTGATATATCTAAAGAATTTAGAACCCATCCTAGAGCATTTGGCAGTTTTGCACGTGTAATTGGTAAATACAGCCGTGATGAAGGATTGATCTCTTTAGAAGAAGCTGTTAGAAGGTTAAGTGGCTTTCCTGCTGAAAATCTAGGTATCTTAAATAGGGGGTTGCTAAAAGAGGGGTATTTTGCTGACATTGTAATTTTTGATCCTCAGAAGGTTCAAGACCATGCAACATTCGATGAACCACTTAAATATGCAACTGGAGTAGTACACGTTTTTGTTAATGGAGAACAGGTCGTTAAAAACGGGGATCATCTAGGAGTTTTTCCTGGCATATTTGTTAAAGGGCATGGTGCTAACCAGGAGGAACTAACAGATCAAAAGGTTAATTAAACGTTTCCTGTTTTTTCTCCTTTACTCACCCTGCTTGCATCCCTTCAACTCGACAATAGTTATCTTTTAAACAAATAAAATGCCAGTGAAATTAATACACTAATGATGATACATGTGCCAAGTGGAAAATAGAAACTAAAATTTTCACTCTTATACGAAAAGTCTAAGGGGTTATTATATGTAAAGTCAAGGTTTTCTATAAACCATAAAAAACCACCTGCTAAAATTAGTACTGACCCAATTAACAAAAGCGCCTTTGACATAGGAAATTTGATTGATTTTTTATAATTCTGGACGTTCAGTTACGACATTAGATTTAAATCTTTTCTCTAAATTTTTAGTTTTAAGATCAAAATTTTTTGTCAACCTTTTTAACCCTTTACTCTCATTTGCTTTTGAGAGCTTTTTATAAACATTTTCCCAGTCTCTAAGAATAAAATGTGCGTAAGCTAAATTAAAATATAATTCTCCTATTATTTTATCTCCTATTCTAGCTTTTCTTTTCTTTGGAACATATTCGAGTATTGCTTTGTTCCATATATCTATACAGTTAAGAACACCTAATTCTATTTCAGGTGTTAAATTACTTCCATCATACTTTTCAAGAGTAGAGGAAAACTGGTTAAAAGCTTTATTTAGATCTGAATAATCATGCTTTTTACCCTTTCCACGAGCAATTGGCTGAGATGTTTTTTTTACAGGATAACCAAAATCACTATTGATTGAGCTAATAAAACTACTTATAGAGGTGCTATAAAGAGCATGATATGCTCTAGTAGCATCAGATAAAGCATTAGCTTTCCTAGCTGCTATGGCAGCAGCATAAGTACTATATCGTTGAGAAGTAAATTTTTGATTGCGATTAATACCATCTTTAGAAGACAAAATTCTGTCGTTCAAAACATCTTTGATAAACATACTAATGTTAATAGTGGATTCAACAATATATATGCCACCTACTTTATCTACATATGTGCTGTCATTGATTTTTTCTTTATAATTAACTTTTTGAACAGAATTTATAGACGAGGCGTTATTAATTGAAAATTTAATTAACAAATCTGCTTCACTTAAAGAAGATGCTCTTTCATATCCGTCTATTGAAATTATTCTTTCAGGCATAATATTATTCAAGGTACTGACTCGTGTAGAATAATTATTTACCTGGGAATGATATGTTTTAACATTGCTGGGGAGAGGAAATTCAGGAGGTTGAATATACTTAAAAGTAACCTTTTTTGTGTTGGGTCTTTGTCCATAGAATGGACTTGATAAAAACAAAACAAAGGTTATAATTAAAAAAGAATATCTAACCATAGCGTCACAATTTAGTAATAATTTCTGAAAAATTTTCTCTTGGGATTTTAAAAATAAATCTTGTCCCATAATCATAATCTGTCATTGGCCCTTGAGCCCTGAAAACAACTATTATCTCATTGTTTTCTTTCAACAATTGCATAAATTTTTTGTTGTGTTTTTTGTGTGCATGAAGAATGACTCTGCTCTTCGAATAAGTCTCTGGATATATACTCCCATTAAGAGTATGAAGCTTGCCAATAGAATCTTTTACTCTTACAAAAAAAGGCAATTCATTCTTGCCTTCAATTTTAAACGGATCTTTACTTGGCCCTTTGAATAATTCAAACCAAACATTTTCTTTATCAAAAGATAAAGTAGCTCTAGCAGGTTGATCAGCAGCAACTCTATCTGAATAATTCCCTTTGAAATATGTTGAGTGGGTTATATAATTACTCTCAGTAGGATTCCCCGATTCATCAACGTATTTTTTTAGGAGATACTCTGAAATAATTGTTGGTTTCTCAGACTTCTTTTTTTTAGGCGATTCATCACAGGCAAGCAAAAGAAATATGACAAATAATATCCTTTTCATCTTAATATAAAAATTATTATAGTTTAGTTACCCCTTCCTGTCTTTCTTATACCTTGAGATTTAGCTTTATTAGATCTAATTTTCTTAGACCCTTTTCCACTGTTTTTATTTGTCTGTTTTGGATCTAATCGGTTTCCAAAAAATTTTGAACTCATCTTGTTTAATTTTAAATTAATTTTTTAATCTTCAATAAAGGCTTTATTATATTCCGTTGGGTCAAAAGCATTGTACATTTCAACTATCTTTTCTCCATCCCATTTCCAATAGCCATATCCTCTTATTTTTAATTCCACGCCTGTTTTTTTTGAAACTCCTGACCAATCATACCATGTATTGGTATAAACGGAACCATTATTATAATACATAGTAGTTATATAAACATTCGAATGGTTGATGTTATTATAGTAATCATGGCCACTTAAAAAACCTGTCATCATCTCAGACGCAGTCATCTTTGCATCATTGACATAAACAATCGCATCTTCAGAAAAATAATTACTTACACCAGACATATCTTTATTGACATATGCTCGCATAAATTCTCTAGCTATTCTTGTTTTATTATCATTCTCAACAATAATGCCTGACATTGGAGAATCATCCTTAGGCGAAGAGGTGTCCTTGGATTCATTGTTACAAGCAAAAAGAGTAAAAACCAAGAAGGTAATCAACATTTTTTTCATATCATTTTTTCATAAAGGTAATGAAATTACTTGCTTATTAATGATTTAAAACTTTCTCTATCTGTATCACCCTCGGTGTTAAAAACTAATATTCTAGATTTTGAATCTAATCCAATATGATTTCTCAAATTTTCAAAAGATTTGTCTTCCAAGCATTTTATCATTCCTGCCAAACCTGCAGCGCCTGATTCTCCAGAAATAATTCTAGGATCCCCTTTATCCGAATAATAAAGACTCTTCACTGCCTTTTTTACATATTGATCTGATATATTAATGCATGCATCACATCCGCTTTTAATAATCTTCCAAGCAATTTTTGATGGAATCCCACAATTTAACCCCGCCATTATAGTCTTAAGATTGCCCGTTGGAGACTTTCGACATCCATTAATAAATGATTCTAAAACTCCCGAAGATTCAGTAGGTTCAACCAAGACAATCTTTGGTCTTTTAGCTCCATATCTATTTAAATAATACCAAATGCCAGAAGCTGCCCAACTCCCAACACCACACTGAAAAAAAACAATGTCTACACTTGACCTATTTTTAATGTTGATATTGCCTTCTAATTCTTTAAAATGAGTCAAATAACCTGACATAATATGTGCTGGTATTTCTTCATAACCATCCCAAGAGGTATCTTGGACGAGCTTCCAATTCATTTTATTACTCATATGTTGTGCATATTCACATGTTTCTTCATAGTTGAGATCTGTTTTTTTAACCTCTGATGCTATAGTTGATATACTTTTTATTCTCTGATCTGAAGTTTCTTTCGGAACATAAATTATAGATCTCTTATTATGTTTAAGACAAGACCAGGCAACTGCCATTCCATGATTCCCATCTGTAGCGGTACAAAATGTTGTTATTTTAGGGTCTTCAGATAGAATCTTATGAATTGCATAAGAAGTTCCCAATGATTTGAATGCATTTAACCCAAATCTCTTAGATTCATCCTTAAGATATATTTTATTAACACCTAGTTTTTGTGCAAGTACATTTAATCTAACAAGAGGGGTTTTAGAATAATCATTCAATGTAGTGTGATAATTTAAAGCATGATCATTATTAAGAATAATATGAGTTCGGTCATAAGGCAACTTATTTGTAGGGTAATTGATAAAAAAATCTTCCATTATATATAGTAAGGAACATCAAATTTATAAATTTGTTCTTGTTTTAAATTAGAAGTAAAATTATGAATAGAGTTTTATTAAAATTATTTCTAATATTTTTTGTTACGGTTTCTAGTTATATGAATTCTCAAGATCAACTCCCTTTCAAATCTATACCAGAATATCCTGAAAATTATAAATCTGGAAATACAGTTGTTAGAATTATCCAGGGCCTTGGGTATCGATATTATTGGGCAACTGAGGGATTAAGAAGTGAGGATTTAAAGTATCGTCCATCATCAGATGCAATGTCGGCATATGAAACATTAGAACATATATATGGACTCGCAGAAACAATAAACAAAGCTACTTCAGGTGAAGTAAATTATCGTCCTTACAAAAATATTCCAGAAGATTTCAGCTCAATAAGAGCTGGGACACTTGACAATCTTAAAGAGGCTGCCAATAGGTTCTTTGACAAATCATCTGATGAAATATCAAGTATGGAAATTATCTTTGAAAGTAATGGGAAAAAGAGCACTTTCCCTCTTTGGAACCTAATAAATGGCCAAATATCCGATGCTATATACCATACTGGACAGATAGTTAGCTTTAGAAGAACTACAAGTAATCCAATTAAAAAAGGAGTTAATGTTTTCATAGGAAAAACAAAAGAATTATAAAATTTTATAAATAATTCTGTATATGACAAAAGAATGGATATTGTAATAATTTCATTAGTTACCTTCTTTGCCGCTCTATTGACTTTCTTCTCAGGTTTTGGTTTGGGAACAATCTTGACACCAATAATGATGCTTTATTTTCCAGTAGAGATTGCTATTGCATTTACTGGGGTTGTTCATTTCTCAAACAATATATTTAAACTTTTCATAATTGGTAAGAAAGCCAGTAAAGAAGTCCTAGTAAAATTTGGAATTCCTGCTGTTTTAGCAGCATTTGCTGGTTCTTATTTACTGTTTGAATTTGATTCCAACAATATTTTTTATAGTTATAGCTTAAATAGTAAAATAATGGAGGTTTCAATGATAAAATTTATTGTTTCAGCATTGCTGATTGTTTTTGCTTTATTTGACTTAATACCATATTTTTCAAAATTAAAATTTGGCAATAAAATTATGCCTTTTGGTGGGTTTTTAAGTGGTTTCTTTGGTGGCTTAACAGGAAATCAAGGTGCGCTTAGAAGTGCTTTTCTTATTAAAACTGGACTTAAAAAAGAAGTTTTTATTGGAACGACAGTTGTAATTTCTTCTTTTGTTGATCTTACAAGACTAAGTATGTATGCCTCTAACTTATTGAATTTTGACCTGTCAACTTATTTTTCTTTAGCATTTTATTCAATTACTTCTGGAATAATTGGTTCTTTTTTGGGGCTTAATCTATTAAAAAAAATTACATATAAGTTTATAAGAACTCTGGTTGCTTGCCTTATTATTTCTCTTGCACTAGGATTGCTTCTAGGAATACTTTGATTCCTTCTATTTAGAATAATAATAGAATAGAAATAAAATTAAATAAATAAAAAGATATATTCTATAATAGTTTCGAACTTTAATGTATTCATCGTTTTCAGGATATATATTTAAAAAAAGTCCTAAGATTTCTTTTTTAAACAAAGGTTTGATGTTGATCTTCCAATCGTTAGTTTGGTAGACAATTTTTCTAAACTTACTTCTAAAATAAGTACTTGGTATACCCCAAAGAATTAAAGCAATAAGCAAAATATTTTTTGTCATCTAAATAAAAGGATAGGGGTTTTCTTTAAATATTCTTGATAACTCTTCAAATGACCCCATTTCTTTTTCCCATTTGCTTCCAAAATCCTGACTCCACTTATGTGAACTAATAAAAAATATGTGAAAACAGGAGAGACTAAAGTCAGATATTGCCAACCCGAAAGGGAAGAAAAAGATATTATTGAAATACCTGCCCATAAAATAATTTCCCCTAGATAATTTGGATGTCTAGAATAAGCCCAAAGGCCTGTCTTTATAAAATTGTCTTTGTTTTTTGGTTCTTTTCTAAAAACAGTTTTTTGGTAATCAGCAATTATTTCGATTATTAATCCAAAAACAAATAAAAAACTACCTAAATAAAACCAATTATTAACTATTATTCCTTGATCACTTGCTATTGCAGTTAAAGCACAAGCAGAGCATAAAGAGACCCACATGCCTTGAAGGGTCCATGTCATAAAAAATTGCGTTGGTGATAGCTTAATTAATCTAAATCTTCTATCTTCTCCGGCCTTATAAATCCTTAAAAAAAGAAACCCGCCTAACCTTATTGCCCAAAAAAATATAAATAAGAGTAAAACAAGGTTTCCTAAATTAAAATCTTTAAAAAGATAGCTTTCATAAAACACATATGTAGTAATGGTAATGTATGTAAAACTTCCAGAAAGATCAAAAAACTTTTCAGTCTGAAACATGTAGGCAGGTATAAATAAAAACCATTGAATAATAAAAGCCATCAAAATAGCACTTTTTACCAAACTAATTTCAGTTAACAAGGCAATGGAATAGGAAACTAAAAAGGCTGTTATAGAAAATAAAGTGTTGAGTAGGGGTTGTTTCATAAAGCATTATAATTGATTTTCTTCATAAGTACTCATGAGTAAAATTTTCTGGTCAAGAATATCTTTCCAATTCATTTCCTTAACATCGGGTATTTTATAAATTTGATCGTGACCCCAATCATAATTTAAAATTGTTTCCCATCCTAAATGAACCTTGGTCCATAAAATAGGACCGTTGTAAATTTCATTATTTATACCCTTGTAGATATAATGGTGAGCATCTTGTTTTTGATAAAGATTTCTATCTACAGAATTACGCAATTTTGTAAACAAGCTAATATCATTAAATTCTTTAGCTGCAATCATTCCCGTCATCGTTGCTAGAGGAGAAGCTTTGGCCTCATGATCTTCACGAACGTATGCAAACGGGCCTATTTCTTTAGTAAAATATTTTTTCCAAACAGGATATAAGGCATCATTATAATCCTTTTCATAGGATCTTAAAAACGTCATTGTCCATGCATTTGTGTACCCTGAAAGAAGAGTGTTTGAATAACCCATATCTGTACTATACATCTTGTGATAGAATCCATATTTTTTATCAACCATTTTGTCTTTAATAAAACTAATCGTCCATTTTGCCTCTTCTTCTGAATAATTTGTCCCATATAATTTGTCATATATTTTTAAGCTTAATAAAGTAATAGAGTTACACTGAGCAAAGTATCTCCCAGGTTCACAGTCAGCCCCCTCATGTTTTCCTTCTAAATGATGTCTTCTCATCTCATCAACAATTTTATTTGTTAACCAAGTATACTCGAGACTAAATTCTTCACTTCCAGTTATTAAATGATACAATCCATACATAAGATTAAGATGAGCTTTGTACATAATATTACCCTCAGAAATAGGATCCTCTCCCATCCCATATGCAATCCAATCTCCCCACACTCTTTTTGATTTCATTTTTTTTATCATAATTTGCATTAAATGTTTAGCCTTTGAAGCGTGATCCTTGCTAATAATTACTATAGAAGGAACAGAATAAGAGGCAAACGCAATTCCGTATCTCCAGCGGAGTTGTTCGGAAACATCCCATCCTGGAAATTCATCACCTGTTATATCCATTATACTATAAGTCTCATAAACATAATTAAACTGTCCTATTTCATCTTTCTGAAGTGTTCTTTTTCCTATAGGTTTAAAATAATTTTCTCCAGGGGGAAGAGAAAAAGGATAAAAAAAATAGGCCAATATTGCTATTGCAAAAGTTAATAGAAGGGTAGTTATTAAAAATTTCCTCATGCTATTTATATTCAATTTCTACATGGATTTCATTTCTTCGATTAAAAAACTTATATGGGCCATTATATACCAAAATATAAGGAATACCCTTTGTTTTTATTTCCATTTTATCAAGTAATTGTAATAAAATGTTAGTATTACGAAGTTCACTTGTAGAATTACTATATCCGCTATATCCTATAGATGCAACATACGTTGGATTCGAAAAATAAGATTCCACTTCATATCCTTTAGGCAAGCTTAATGAATCTTTAACATACTTTCTTGGAAGAACAAATTCCATATTCTTCTTATCAACAGACATATATACTGGAGT
>JAYYYF010000031.1:0-7735 GCA_036340635.1 Bacteroidota bacterium
TAAACTATTTGCAAGTACTCTGGCTTCATGTCTTACAGTTAATCTTACAGCATCAGATCAATATCTTTCAATTGTTATTCCAGGAAAGATGTTTGCAAAAGCTTATAAAAAAAGAAAGCTTGCTCCTGAAAATTTAAGTAGGACACTTGAAGATTCAGGGACAGTTACCTCAGTTTTAATACCTTGGAACACATGCGGAGCCTATCAGTCTGGAGTTCTAGGAGTATCGGTAGCCGATTATTTCTTATACGCAATATTTAACTGGATAAGCCCTATAATGACTCTTTTTTATGCTGCCTTTAAGATCAAAATTAAAATGATTTCTAATAGATTAAATAAACCTAAATAGGTTATATTAAAATACATTTAAATTCTTTGAATTTCTTATGTGTTGAATTTGTATTTTTGTATATATCTTTTTAAATGACAGAGAACAATCCTGACTTAGAAATATCAAATCTTTCCGAGGATAAAAAGAATATAAATCGTGGCAGAGAAATCATTTTTGGTAGTTTTCTCTTCATTTTAGGGGTTTTATTATTCATCTCTTTCTGTTCATATTTTTATAACTGGCAAGCCGATCAAAGCACACTTGATTCATTGAGTGACAGACAGATTCAATCGGAAAATGTCTTAAATAAGATAGGTGCATGGATAAGTCACTTTTTTATTTTCAAACTTTTTGGATTGGGGTCATTTGTTTTTACTTTTCTTCTTTGTTATACCGGAATAATTTTATTTTTTAATAAACTTAAAAAAACTCTTCTAATAACATGGAGTTGGGGAATATCCTATATACTTTGGTCGACTATTTTTCTAGGCTTTTTTTATTCTGAAAAATATCCTTTAATGAGTGGTGTTGTAGGTTTTGAGATGAATGATTTTATAATTTCATATGTTGGGCCAATAGGTCTAATATCCCTACTTACTTTTACTGGCATTTGTATAATTGTTCTTCATTGGAAGTTTACTCCGGAAAAAATTATAGGTTTTTTTAAAAAAGGAAAAAGTACTGAAGCAAATTTTATTAGTGAAGATTCTGAAGAATCAGATATAATTGACGAAGAAGCAGATCGCGATATAAATGACAATCAAGATAATTTGGAAGGGAAAGATAATCGTCCCGCTCAATTTGAAAGAACAGATCAGGTCAATATGGAAATTAAATCTGGAAAACAGGAAGAGACACTTGCTGATAATCAAGCCAAAAAGCTTCTCAAAGAACAAGGACCACTAGATCCAAAAAAAGATTTAAGCAAATATATTTTCCCTAGCCTTGATTTATTAAAAGAATATGGTGAAGGAACAATTACAGTTGATCAAGAAGAGCTTGGCAGGAACAAAGATAAAATTCTTGAAACTCTTAACAACTACAAAATAGGTATAGCTTCAATTAAAGCTACTGTGGGGCCTACAGTGACATTATACGAGATTGTTCCAGAAGCAGGGATACGCATCTCAAAAATAAAAAATCTTGAAGATGATATTGCACTTTCTTTATCCGCTCTAGGAATTAGAATAATAGCGCCAATTCCTGGAAAAGGAACAATTGGAATCGAAGTTCCTAACCAAAATCCAAGTATTGTATCAATGCGCTCAGTTATATCTTCAACTAAATTTCAAAAAGCTGAGATGGAGCTTCCCATTGCTCTGGGTAAAAACATTAGCAACGAAACATTTGTTGTTGATCTTACAAAAATGCCCCATCTTTTAATGGCTGGTGCGACAGGGCAGGGAAAGTCAGTCGGATTAAATGCTATCCTTTCATCGCTTTTATATAAAAAGCACCCAGCAGAAGTTAAATTTGTTCTAATAGATCCGAAAAAGGTTGAGCTTACAATCTATAATAAAATAGAGCGTCATTATTTGGCGAAACTTCCTGATAGCGATGAATCAATAATAACAGATAGTAAAAAAATAATAAAGACACTAAATTCTCTGTGCAGTGAAATGGACAACCGTTATGAATTACTTAAACTTGCCATGTGCAGGAATATAAAAGAATACAATAAAAAGTATTGCGAAAGAAGATTGCTTCCAACAGAAGGTCATGATTATTTACCATATATTGTTTTAGTTGTAGATGAATTTGCTGATTTATTTATGACCGCTGGTAAGGAAGTAGAAACCCCAATAGCAAGGCTAGCTCAGCTTGCCAGGGCTGTTGGAATTCATCTTGTAATAGCTACACAAAGACCTTCGGTTAATGTTATTACAGGGCTTATTAAAGCAAATTTCCCTGCGAGAATAGCATTTAGAGTTACATCTAAAATTGATTCACGAACAATTTTAGACTCGGGAGGTGCTGATCAATTAATTGGTAGAGGTGATATGTTATATACAATGGGGAATGATCTTACAAGAATTCAATGCGCTTTTATAGATACACCAGAAATTGATAAAATAACTGACTTTATAGGTGGCCAAAAAGCTTATCCACAGGCATATTTACTTCCTGAATATATAGGAGAAGAAACTGTTTCTAGTCTTGATATAGATGAATCAGAGCGTGACGAATTATTTAGGGAAGCGGCCGAAATAATTGTGACATCACAACAAGGATCAGCATCTTTGTTACAAAGAAAATTAAAATTAGGTTATAATCGTGCTGGAAGAATAATTGATCAAATGGAAGCAGCCGGTATTGTAGGGCCATTTGAAGGAAGTAAAGCAAGACAAGTTTTAATATCTGATCTTAATTCATTAGATCAATTTTTAAATAACCAAGATTAAACTCATGATCAAAAAAGTTTTAATTGTTTTCTTTTTGTATATAAATGTGTGCTACTCTCAAACGTCTGTTAAGGGTAAGAATTTACTTGATCAGGTTTCTGAAAAAATGGGATCCTATTCTTCAATTCAATTTGAATTTTCTTACGTCTTAAACAACCGAAAAGAACAGATCAATCAGGAGTCGTATGGAAAAATAACTGTCTCAAAAGATCTTTATAAACTTGATTTTCTTGATGCAACACAATTATATGATGGGAAATCAATCTATACAATTGTCCCTGAAAATGAGGAGATAACGATAACAAATCCAGAAGAAGAATTAAATGAATATACAATAAGCCCATCTTATTTATTAAATTTTTATAAAGACGGGTACGACTATCAATGGGATATAAAACAATATATCCGCGAAAAGAATATTCAATTCATTAAATTGATTCCTGTTGATGAAAATACCGATATACAATTTTTACTCATTGGTGTTGATATAGATTTAAAACATCTGTTTAGAATTATTGAAATAGGCAATAATGGAACCCAAACGACCTTGACGATAGAAAAAATGGAAACAAATGTTTCTTTACCCGAAAATTATTTTGAATTCAACAAAAATAATTTTCCAAATTTTTACATTATCGAATAGAAATCTAATAATGATAAGATTTTGAAAATTTTAGATAGATACATAATCATTCAATATTTGACTCGCCTAATTAGTGTTTTTGGGATATGTATGTTGATTTTTGTTGTCCAAACATTCTGGCTTTTCTTTGATGAACTAGCAGGAAAAGGTTTAGATCTAACTATTATTTCTAAATTCTTAGTTTATTATTTACCCAAATTATTCCCCCTTATTTTGCCACTTTCAATTTTACTTGCATCATTAATGACTTTTGGCTCTCTTGCTGAAAACTCAGAATTTACAGCTATCAAGGCCTCTGGAATTTCGCTTGTTAGATGTGTAATGCCTTTAGTTATTTTTCATGTTATTATTGGGGTTGGAAGTTTTTATTTTTCAAATAATGTAATGCCATATGCTGAAGTAAAATCATTTAATTTGAGAAGGAATCTGGCTAAATTGAAACCTGCAATTGCAATAAGAGAGGGGGTTTTTAATGATTTAGGAAGAATGAATATTAGAGTAAATAGAAAACATGGAGAAGATGATAGGTTCCTTGAAGACGTTATTATTCATGAGAAAACATCTGACAATAAAAATAGAATTGTCATTAAAGCATCTAAAGGTGAATTAAGAAGTGAGACAACTGACGACAACCTTCAGTTGGTCTTATTTAACGGGAATAGATATGAAGAAGTTTTATCAAACAAACCATTGGAAAAAATAAGACACCATCATACAAAAGTTAATTTCAAAGAATATATTATGAATATTGATTTGTCTGAATTCAATAACATTGATCTAAACAATGAAAAGTACACCTCAACATTTAGAATGCAAAAAATCAATCAACTTGAAGAAAGTATAGACTCTCTTCAAAAAGAATATGAAGAAAAGAAAAATGTTTTTAGTGAAAATTTTTTAAACAAAAATTATTTAAGTAAAGTGACTCAGCTAAGTAAGGATTCCTTTAAAATTGATAGCGTCGTAAATTTAAATGTGTTAAATTTTGTTAAAGATGATCTTAACTGGAGGAAACTAAGATCAGTAGAGTTTGCTATAAATAGTGTAGGAGAAGTGATTCGAAATTTAGAAAATAAAAAAAAGACATTTTTTCTTTATCAAAAGCTTTTGAATCTTCATAAAATAACACTCCATGAAAAATATACTTTAGTCTTTACATGTATTTTACTTTTTCTTATTGGCGCACCTTTAGGTTCCATTATTAGAAAAGGTGGATTAGGATTACCTCTGGTTTTATCAATAATAATATTCCTTTCATACCATTATATAGGTATTTTTGCTAAAAATGCAGCTGAAGATAATAGTATATCGCCATTATTGGCAAGTTGGGTTTCTACCATAATTCTTACCCCATTTGCTTACTATTTGACCAAAAGAGCCTCATCTGACAAAGGGTTTATTAATTTAGATTTTATAACATTACCAGTTAATAAATTTTATAATAAAATCACGGGAATAAGTAACCAAAACGTATGAATAAAAAAGGATTAAATACTATAGACGAAGCTATTTCATCAATAAAAAAAGGTAAGGTTATCATTGTTGTTGATGATGAAAATAGAGAAAATGAGGGTGATTTTGTTGCTGCTGCTGAAACAATTACATCAGAGACAATAAATTTTATGGCTAAATATGGAAGAGGATTAATATGTGCCCCATTAACCGAAAAAAGATGTGAGAAACTAAAACTTAAAAGAATGGTTAATGATGAAAGTTCAGATCCAATGGAAACAGCTTTCACCGTTTCGGTTGATCTTAAGGGAAATGGAATTACAACAGGTATTTCAGCTTCAGATCGTTCAAAAACAATCCGCGCGCTTGTTGATTCTAAAACTCAAGCCAAAGACCTTACAAGACCTGGGCATGTATTCCCTTTAATAGCTAAAGAAGGTGGTGTTTTAAGAAGAACTGGGCATACAGAAGCAGCTATTGATTTTGCTAGATTAGCTGGTTTTAAGGCTGCGGGGGTTATTTCTGAAATAATGAATGACGATGGATCAATGGCTAGGTTACCAGAGCTTCTTAAAGTTTCTGAAAAGTTTAACTTAAAAATTGTTTCAATAGAAGATCTTGTAGCATATAGAATGAAACACGATAGTCTAATTCAAAAGAAAATTGAAAATGACATTGAAACAAAATTTGGAAAATTTCATCTCACTGCCTATGAGCAAACAACAAATAATCAAATACACCTATCCCTAACCAAAGGCAATTGGTCTAAAAATGATCCTGTTTTGACTAGAATTCATTCTTCTAAAATAAACAATGACATTTTAACTATGCTTACAAATAATGATTCAAAAGGAATAGAAGAGGTTTTTAAACTGATCAACAAAGAAAAAACGGGAGCAATTATATTTATCAATCAACTAGAACCATTTAAAGATTTACTTCCTAGAATCAGAGTCCTTAAAAAAATGCAATTGAAAAAGCAGAAGAACCAAACCCCTCCTCTATTCATGGATAGCAGAGATTTTGGAATTGGAGCGCAAATCTTACATGATTTGAATATAAAAAAACTTAGAATAATAAGTAATTCATCAAAAAAGCCTAGGGTTGGTCTTACAGGTTATGGTCTTGAAATAGTTGAGTACGTTAAGTATTAGACGTTGACTAAAAAAACCAGAGTTTTACTGACATAATACTTACCATTATAAGCATTGAAATTTTAATAACATTATCTCCCTTTTTAACTGACCAACGACTTGACCACCAAGCGCCAAAAGAACTTCCTGCCGCCATCCATAAACCAGCAACCCAATCTACCTTCCCGTTAATTGCAAAAAGAATTAGCGCTCCTAGTGTATAGATTGAGATTAAAGCAACTTTTGTAGCATTGGCCCTTATGAGCGTCATTCGATTTATCGCATTTAAAAAAATCACTATAACAACTCCTATTCCTGCATTTATAAATCCACCATATATTCCAATGAAAAAAAATCCAATGAGTGAAAGCCACAAATGCTTGCCAGTAATTCTTTCATTAATTTGATTGATGTCATAATTTCTCCTTAGAAGTATGATGAAGCCAAAGATGATCATAACAACAGCAAGAATTCTATTAAAAATTTCTGCTTTAATGTCAATTGCTATTTCAGCTCCTATAAGTGCTCCAAAAAGTGCTGCAATTCCAAGATAAATATTAAAAGGATATGTAGAAACCCCCTTACTTTTATAACCTGCCGTGCCAACTAAACTATTAATTAAAATTAATATTCTATTGGTTCCATTGGCTACATTTGAAGGTAATCCTAAGAAGATAAGTACTGGAAGTGTTAATAGTGATCCCCCTCCAGCTAAAGTATTGATTACACTTGCAACAAGCCCAACAGAAAATAAGATTAGATAATAGAGATACTCGTTCATATTTGTTGAAACAAAAGTATGAAAATGGTTTATTTTTAAATTTATTAAACAACCAAAATCAAATAAATAATTAATTTATATTTGCACTTTCAGGAGAGATGGCAGAGTGGTCGAATGCGGTGGTCTTGAAAACCATTGAGGGTCACACCTCCGGGGGTTCGAATCCCTCTCTCTCCGCAACTATAGCTGAAAGCCCCTATAAACACTAGGGGTCTTTTTTTTGTGAGGTGGAAACTGAGGTCGAACTCCCCTACTTATATAATATCAGTTTTCTTTTGAGGGGAGGCGTTCGTATAAGTATGTATAATACTAAGGCTATAAGTGTCTGAATAAAAAGAAGAAGATATGCCTATAGTTTAAGCTTTTTTTTAACAATCCTAATTAATATCCAAGCAGGAAACAATATTCCACATAAATATGAGGGTATTATAGTTAACTCTCTAAAAACTCCAATTAATATAGTTTCTATTTCATTTAAATATAAAAAATAGAATAATCCAATATTTAACCAAGCACTAATTGATATAATAATTAAATGTTTATTTTTCATTTACCTCAAATAGATATGTCAGAATGATACCTTATTTAGTTGCAGTTTTTTCTAACCCAATCAACATTTCTTGTAGAACCAAGACTTATAGCTTTTCTAAAGTCAGCACAAGCACCTCTTAAATCTTTTAAATTATACTTTGCTAATCCACTATAAAAGTAATCTTCAGCTGTCTGCCCAAAAGAAATAAGCGGAACAAATAGTAAAAGAAGTATTAGCTTTTTCATCGGAATTACTCCAGTTATTCATCTAAGTCAAGTAATAATGAAATTCTACTTTTAGCATCTTCTAAGTGAGCTTTACCCATGTCTTTAGCAGTTTTACGTTTTATATTGATCAACTTATAAAGTTTGTTCAATTCTGATCGAGTAGCTGCACGGATATCTGATTGACTAACATTTACATTCGTAGTGCCTCCACTTTGTCTTTGGTAGTCAGAGAGT
>JAYYYF010000032.1:0-115356 GCA_036340635.1 Bacteroidota bacterium
CTCTCTCGTGAGGAATTCAAAAGGTATCGTCAGGCACAGAATTCTTTCGATAAACCTGTAATAATTGTTACAGAAGAGGATGCCATAATGAGAGAAAAGAGCTTTTCAAAAAAGAAAAAAACATGGGAATTTAAAGCTGAAAACGTTCGGGATTTTGGATTTGCAACCTCAAGAAAATTTATTTGGGAAATGATGGCTGTCAAATTGGGGGGGAAAAACGTTATGGCAGTATCCCTTTACCCCAAAGAAGGGAACCCTCTATGGGAGGAGTATTCCACCAAAGCAGTAGTTCAAACCCTTAAGACCTATTCCAAACATACATTTGATTATCCTTATCCAAAAGCGGTGTCGGTTCATGCTAAAAACCAAGGGATGGAGTATCCTATGATTTGTTGGAATTATGGGAGGCCTGAAAGGGATGGCTCTTATTCGGAAAGAGTAAAATTCGGGATGATAAGCGTTATTATTCATGAAATAGGGCACAATTTTTTCCCTATGATTGTTAATTCTGATGAGCGCCAATGGGGCTGGATGGATGAAGGTTTAGATACTTTTATGCAATACATTACAGAACAAGAATTTGGAAAAACTTATCCTGTTTCTCTGGGAGGACTTAGTTCATATCCATCCAGAAGAGGTTCTCCCTCTAGTATTACAAGGTATATGGGAGGAGATCAAGATTATCTTTCTCCAATAATGTCTAATCCTGAAAATGTTTATCAATTAGGTCCTAACGCATATGGCAAACCAGCTACAGCGTTAAATATTCTTCGAGAGACAATAATGGGGGAGGAATTATTTGACCATGCTTTTAAAACTTATTCTAGACGATGGATGTTTAAGCATCCAACACCAGAAGATTTTTTCAGAACCATGGAGGATGCATCAGCAGTTGATTTAGATTGGTTTTGGAGGGGATGGTTTTATACTACTGATTATGTTGACATTGGGGTTAGCAATGTAAAAAAATATTATGTGACTAATGATCCTAGCTCTGAAGTTGAAGAATTATTATCTGGATATGGGATGACCATAGAAGATTTACCTCCAGGGTTTGTTTTTATGGTAGCTGAAGACAGTGAAGATTTTGAGGTTAAAATCACTGAGGGTACAGCAATAGACAACTCAAATAATTTAAAAGAGTATTTGGATGAAAATTTTACAACTGAGCAATTGAAGGAAACAAAAGTTCCAAAGTATTTTTATGAAGTTGAATTTGAAAAGCCTGGGGGTCTTGTAATGCCTCTCATAGTTGAGTATAGTTATTCAGACGGGTCTTCTGAAATGGTTAAATATCCTGCTCAGGTTTGGAGAAAGAATGATTCTTTTGTTAGGAAAGTTATATCTACAGATAAAGAGCTAATAGGAGTTAAGGTTGATCCGAATTTGGAGACAGCTGATATTAATTTATCAAATAACAGTTGGCCAAGAAAAGAAGCTTCATCTGATTTTGAAAGATTTAAAGCAAATATAAAAGGATAAAAAGTTACAAATGTTTTTATTTATTAGTGGTGCTGAGATAGTATTTATTTCCTTCGTGATTTTGTTAGTTTTTGGTGCTGACAAGATTCCTTCAATTGCTAGGACACTTGCTAAAACAATGACTCAAATTAGAAACGCGACAAACGAGATTAAATCTGAGATCCAAAAATCATCAGATATAAAAAACATTGAGGATTCTGTTTCAAAAGGAGTTAAAGATGAATTTAATGAAATAAAGGAAAGCGTTGATGAACTAAAAGATTCAGTAAAAAGAAAGCTTTAGATTTTTCTGCATAAGGTCAATCCATCTCTTATTTCAAGAATAATTGTCTCAACTCTTTTGTCTCGTTTTACCCATTTATTAAATTTTTTTAGAGCAATTGTATCGGCATCATTATTATTTTCTTTATCTAAAACTTTACCACTCCATAAGACATTGTCAGCAATTAGCAAGCCATTTTTATTTAACTTAGGAATTAATGTTTCATAATAGCTTAAATAATTGGTTTTATCTGCATCTATGAAAACTAGATCAAAATTACTTTTAATCTTTGCAAGTATTTTTTCTGCTTTACCTAGATGTTGAATTATTTGGTTTTTGTAAGGACTTCTGTTAAAATATTTTTTTTGAAATTCAATTAGTTCTTCATTTTCATCAATGGTATGTAGAATTCCATTTTTATCTAATCCTTCTGCCAAACAAAGAGCAGAATATCCAGTAAATGTTCCTATTTCTAGTATTTTATTTGGGCACATTATTTTAGAGAGCAAACTTAAAAAACGTCCTACTAGATGACCTGTTAGCATTCTTGGATGAATTGTTTTTTGATAGGTTTCTTTGGAAAGTTCTTTAAGCAATTTTGGTTCCTCATCAGAATTTAATCTTATATACTCTAAAAGTTCTTTATTTATAAAGTTCATTCAAATTATTTTGTTTTTGGTTTTGCATATTCTAACCGCATTTTAAACTTTGGAACAGAATATCCGTCCAACCCATTGATAGCAACTATTTTCCCTATATCTAATTGTAGCCAGCCATCTTTTTTTAAGATCTCACTTTTCACAAAAATATTTTCAATTGAAGCAACAATTAATGAGCAATCATTTTCTTTTATAAAATATTCATTAATGTATTTACATCCTAATTGAATCGGTGATCCTTTCACATATGGAGCATAAAAATCTTTTTTGAATTCAGGAATGAGTTTTGTTTGATCAAACTCTGAAACATTTTTAGGATATTTTGCACTTGTATGATGAGCTTCACTGATGTAGTCTTCTGGAATATGATTTACAGTAAATACTTTGCTTTCTATCATGTTTTCATAGGTATGTCTTGAAACTATTTTAGGTCTTAATGTAATAGATATGAGTGCAGGATCACTCCCTAGGTGAGTTACAGAACTAAAGATGGCGAGGTTGCAATTTCCGTTAATTGATTTACTTCCTATTAGATTAGCTGATTTATAACCCGTTGAGCTATTTATTAAGTTTAAACGGAAAATACGTGGTAGATTTTCAATTTGATTTCGACTAAAATATTTCATTCTTTTTAAGAATTTGGATTTATTTTGTTATTGTAAAGCAAATTCTAGTTAGATTTTTTATCAAAATATATAATCACAAATATTAGGATAAATAACACTAATATTAGCGCTCCTAAGTAGCTGTAATGTTCTTTCAAAGAATTACTCGACAAAAATCCGTCATAAACTTTAATGTCAAGATATCTTACAAATAATCCAACAGGTATTAATATCAAAAGAAACCCAAATTTACCTAGATATTTTTTCATATAAATTTTACTTTATGTTTAATTTTTAAAAGAATTATTTTACCTTCAAGTCCTTTTTGGGTGTTTAGCTCAGTTGGTTTAGAGCGTTACCTTGACAGGGTAAAAGCCGGGGGTTCGAATCCCTCAACACCCACAAATTTATAATTTATAATAATATGTTAAACCTTAAGATTTTTTTCCTGGGTATTTTCTTTTCTTTAAATCTTCATTCACAAAAATATGATAAAACAGTTTTTGATTTAGTTTCTGAGTATGAAAATGAAATAATTTCATTAAGACATTGGTTTCATGAAAATGCTGAGTTAAGCAATAGGGAATTTTTGACATCTGAAAAAATAGCTGAAGAACTTAAAAAAATTGGTCTATCTCCTCAGACTGGAATTGCTAAAACTGGTGTAGTGGCTTTATTGAAAGGAGGAAAGTCTGGACCGGTGGTAGGTCTTAGGGCAGATATAGATGCTTTACCCATAAAAGAAAGGGTTCCAATTAAATGGTCGTCCAAAATGATCGGAGAATATAATGGAGAATCTGTACCTGTCATGCATGCATGTGGTCATGATACACATATTGCTATTTTACTTGGTGTTGCAAAGGTTTTATTTGATATTAAAGATCAAATCCCCGGGACAATAAAATTTATTTTTCAACCTGCTGAAGAAGGAGCACCAGCTGGTGAAGAAGGAGGTGCAGAATTGATGGTAAAAGAAGGTGTTTTAAAAAATCCAGATGTAGACGCAATTTTCGGATTGCATATTCAATCTCAAATTCCAGTTGGACAGATCTACCTGAGACCCAATGGAATTATGGCTGCCGTCGATTCTTTTAGGATTGACATCGAAGGTGTTCAAACTCATGGTGCAAGACCATGGGCGGGAGTTGATCCTATTGTAACAGCAGCGCAGATGATAAACTCAATTCAAACCATTGTAAGCAGAAATGTTCCTCTTACAGAATCTCCAGCAGTGATTACAATTGGGAGCATTCATGGAGGTGTTAGAAGTAATATTATTCCTGAGAGTTTATACATGCTTGGAACGATAAGAACATTAGATGAAGATATAAGACAAAATGTTTTGAATCGAATTAAAACTATTGTTAAAAATATTGGTGAAACTAATAATGCTGATGCCAAAATATCTTTTGGGGAATATTACCCAGTGACATTTAATGACCCTGTTTTATATGATTCAATGTTACCGAGTTTGGAAAGAATTAATGGAGAAGAAAATGTTAATTCAATGAATCCAGTTACTGGTGCTGAAGATTTTTCTTTTTTTCAAAAAGAAATACCAGGTCTATATTTTTTAATTGGAGGGTTACCTGAAGGTTCTGATCCTTTGAAAGCAGCACCTCATCATACTCCCGATTTTTTTGTTGATGATTCTGGAATGTCTCTTGGCATAAAAACTATGGCTATTCTAGCATTAGATTATATGGAAAAAAATGTTAATTAGAAAAAACTCTAACCCAATCAACATGTATAGTTAAATTATTAAAATTAACTATTTATAATAAGAAGAAATCCCACAAAACAATAAGTCGTTTTGTAGATAAATAAAGACAAATTTAGTGATTCTATGCTCCGATTACATTGGCAAGGGCGTAACCAATACCAATCCCTACGATTAGCATTATGATACCTTTCCCAGAAAAAAACCAACCAAAGTTTTTTTCCCAGGAGTCAGGTATAAAATTTTGGTTTTCATCTACTGCACCACCAGTACGAGTTGAATACCCAGCATACCAATAAACCCCACCAAACAAACAAGCTATGAAAATTAATACAATTAGAGCTTCGGATCCCATTTCAAAAACTTTTTAAATTATTATTGAAAATACAAAAAAAATAACAAACATTACTAATATTATTAAAAAGTGCTATGTAAATTATTTTTTTGATTTATAAAAATGTATCTTTTTTATCTATATTAAAATGTCTAAAAAATATTGTTATGACTAAAATTAAGACTTTATTAGATTATACTGTTGCCTATCAAAAAAGTGTTATTCAACCTGAACTTTTTTGGGAGGAAATAGCTTTAAAGTTTAAATGGAGAAAAAAATGGGATAAAATTTTGGACTGGGATTTTGAACTTCCAAAAATCGAATGGTTTAAAAATGCAAGATTAAATATAACAGAGAATGTTTTTGAACGAAACTTAAAAAAGAACGGTAATAAGAATGCAATTATTTGGGAGCCTAATGATCCAAAAGAAAAATCTGTTAAAATAACATATAATGAACTTTTTAATTTGACTTGTCAATTTGCTAATGCATTAAAATCAAGTGGAATAAAAAAAGGTGATAGAGTTATAATTTATATGCCTATGATACCTGAAGCCGCAGTAGCAATTCTTGCCTGTGCAAGGATTGGAGCTATTCATTCGGTAGTTTTTGCCGGTTTTTCATCTACAGCTTTGTCAGATCGGATCAATGATTGCCAAGCCAAGGCTATTTTAACTTCTGACGGTAATTTTAGAGGAGAAAAAAAGATACCTGTTAAAAATATAGTTGATGAAGCACTAAAGAATTCAAAATCAGTAGAAAAGGTTATTGTAGCCAAAAGAACAGGACAGGAAGTTAACATGATCTCAGGACGAGATTATTGGTGGAACGATATCATTTCTGAACAATCAACGGATAACATAGCTGAAGAGATGAATGCTGAGGATATGCTTTTCATTCTTTACACATCAGGATCTACGGGAAAGCCAAAGGGTGTAGTGCATACGATTGCAGGATATATGGTATACACATATTATTCATTTTTAAATGTTTTTCAATATAATGAAGATGACATTTTTTGGTGTACTGCTGACATTGGTTGGGTAACAGGACACTCCTATATTATTTATGGACCTTTATTATCTGGCGCAACTTCAGTTATGTTTGAGGGAGTACCTACTTATCCTCATCCAGGAAGGTTTTGGGAAATAGTTGAGAAATATAGAATTAATCAATTTTATACTGCACCTACTGCCATTAGGGCACTTCAAGTTTATGGAACTGAACCTATAGAAAAATATAATTTGGATTCTTTAAAAGTTATAGGTTCTGTAGGTGAACCAATTAATGAAGAAGCCTGGCATTGGTATCATGAAAATATTGGTAAAGGGAAATGTCCCTTAGTAGATACATGGTGGCAGACAGAAACAGGGGGTATAATGATATCTCCTTTGGCTAGTATAACTCCTAACAAACCAGCCCACGCATCGCTCCCTCTTCCTGGAGTTCAGCCCATAATTGTTAATTCTGATGGCAAGGAATTAAAAGGAAACAATGTAGAGGGAAACCTTTGTATTAAATTTCCATGGCCATCGATATTAAGAACTACATATGGAGATCATAAGAGATGTAAAGAGACTTATTTTTCAACTTATTCAGGAATGTATTTTACTGGTGATGGTGTAAAAAGAGATCATGACGGATATTATAGAATATTAGGAAGGGTTGATGATGTAATAAATGTTTCTGGTCACAGAATGGGAACTGCTGAAGTTGAAAATGCAATAAATGAGCATTCTTTGGTGATTGAATCAGCTGTGGTAGGTTGCCCTCATGACATTAAGGGACAAGGCATTTATGCTTTTGTTATTTGTAATCAATCAAGTAGATCGAATGATACTCTTGAAAATGAAATAAAAGATTTAGTAAGAAAAATTATTGGACCAATAGCAAAACCTGATTTTGTTCAAATTGTTCCTGGATTGCCAAAAACAAGATCTGGTAAAATAATGAGAAGAATTTTAAGAAAAATTGCTAGTAAAGAGGTCTCAAATTTGGGTGATGTATCAACTCTATTAAATCCAGAAGTAGTAGATGAAATAATTAAAGGAGCCGGGTTAAAAAAGATTTAAAAATATTCAATAATGTCTTCAAGTTTAATTTTTCTTGATCCTTTTATGAGAATATTTTTGTTTTTTAATTTCCTTTTTTTCAAGTAATTGATTGCTTCAATTTTTTTCTTAAAAAAATGCATGTCGTTTTTATTACTATTCATTTTTTTTGAAAATTTAAAAAAGAGTTTTCCTATTAAGATAATTTCTTCAAAAGAAGATTTTTCCAGGAGATTTATTATTCTGATATGTCCTTTTTCTTCATAGCTTCCTAGTTCAAGCATGTCACCTATAACAGCAATTTTGTTTTTAGAATTGTTTTCTACAAAAGAACTTATTGAAGCAATCATACTTGAAGGATTTGCATTATATGCATCTAAAAGTATTTTGTTGTCTTTTTTATTTATTATTTGGGATCTATTGTTATTAGGTTTATACGATTCTATAGCATTTTTAATTTTCTTGTTTTGAACCCCTAGAAATTTTGATATTGCTATTGAAGCTGCAATATTTGAAAAATTATAGTCTCCAAATAATTGACTTTCAATTGTTGTGCTTTCAAACTCAATAATTGTTGGCTTCCCCTTTTCTTTTATGTGTTTGATTTGATAATTAGCTTTTAGACTTTGACCATAAGTAGAATTCAGGTTATATTTTGTCCACTTCTTTTGAATTGAATCATCAAGATTTATAAAAATTCTCCCTTTTTTTTCAATGATATAATTGTAAAGTTCACTTTTACCTTTAATTACACCTTCTAAACTACCAAATCCTTTTATATGTGCATACCCAAAATTGGTTATTATACCAATATCTGGTTCTACAATTTTACAGAGGTCATATATTTCACCTAAACGGTTTGCACCTAATTCAATTACAGCATATTTTGATCCTTTAGGAATACTCAATAAGGATAATGGAACACCTATGTGATTATTGAAATTTCCTTTGGTAGCAAAGATTTTATATTCTTTAGAGAGTATTTCACTTATAAGTTCTTTAGTTGTCGTTTTACCATTACTCCCTGTAAGAGCAATAATTTTAGTATTTAAATCTTTTCTGTGGTAATTTGCAAGTTCTTGAAGGGTTTTTAGAGTATCCTTTACATAGATAAATCTATCATTGGTTTTTGATATATTTATTTTGTCAACTAATGCATAAATTGCTCCATTTTCAATTGCTTCTTCAGCATAATTATTCCCATCAAAATTTATCCCCCTAAGTGCAACAAAAAAAGAATCTTTAACTGACTTCCTTGTATCTGTTACAATACCTTTAGTTTTTTGAAAAAGTCTATAAATGTCTTTAACATTCATAACAAGATATTAAGAAACAATATGATGAAACCCTATTTATTTAAAAGGTTATTTTCGGCGTTTATGTCTGGCAGTTTTTTTGATTCTGCCTTTTTCGCCAAGCCTTGACATTGCAAGTCTAAAACCAATATAATCTGTAGCAATATATTGCGGCAAGTATCTTCTCTGAGCAGGATCTAACCAATAAGCCCTGTCTCTCCAAGATCCGCCTTTAAAGACTCTAACTTCATCATTAATAAGGGTTGTACGTCTATTTGACTTATCGATTTCTATTTGATTCCATATTATATTACCGATAGAGTCAATTGGAACTTTTGGAGGTACTGGTGCATTATACATTACATTCCCAGGCTCAGTTGAGCCTGCAACGGATTCTGTATTATCATACAAACGTGTAGATTGAGGGTCTCCATCACGGAAATTTATATTATTACTTTTGTTGAAGTTTTGTCTCAAAAATGTTTCTTCAGGACCAATTACAGTATCTTTTAGTGCTCCAGGAAGTTTTTTAAGGAGTATTTTACCATCAGGGAGAGTATCAAAATCCAATTGATCTGGAGAGAAAATAGAAGCTTGACCATCTGGACCTATTGCATTTTTAAGAAAAATATTCCCTCTAAAATAATTGAAATCATTAAACTCATCGTCAATGATTGGTCTATAAACATCTGCTACCCATTCTGCTACATTTCCAGCCATGTCATAGACACCAAAATCATTTGGAGGATAGGATCTAACCTCAATTGTTATATCCCCTCCATCATCTGACCATCCTGCAATTCCACCATAATCTCCTTTTCCATACTTAAAGTTAGCGAGTTGATCGCCTTCAGTTCTTCTCTGGTCTGATCTAGTATAACCACCAGACCATGGATATTTTTTCTTACCTCTATAAGTGTTGTATTCTCTATCACCAACTAATCCTAAGGCGGCATATTCCCATTCAGTTTCAGTAGGAAGTCTATAAGATGGTAGCAAAACACCTTTGTCTACTCCAGCATAAACATTAACGGTTGCTGTGTCTTTTTTCTTAGTCCCTTTTTTACCTAGAATGCTATCAGATGCCATAAGACCTCCGTAAGAAGTTTCAGGTCTTTTCAAATATGCTTTTGTATCAAAAGAACTTCCTGAATTTACAACTCCTCCATCGGCGTCAGAAAAACGTATGTCTTTTTGAACATATGATTCACGTTCAAGTATAAATTCATTGACTCTATTTGTTCTCCACTCAGCAAATTGAACAGCTTGCAGCCAATTAACTCCAACAACAGGATATTCGGCATAAGCAGGGTGTCTAAGATAGTTTGTAGTCAATTCTTCAAGATAACCCAGATTATTTCTCCATACTAAGGTATCAGGCAGTGCACCTTCGTAGATTTGGCGAAATCTTGGTTCATTAAGAGGAAAGACTGTTTCAAGCCAATCCAAATATTCCATATACATCAAATTAGTAACCTCTGTTTCATCTATATAAAAGGACATGACATGTTGCTGACTTGGACTATTATTCCAGTCATGCATTACATCATCCTGCACTTGACCTTTAGTATACGTACCTCCTTCAATAAAAACAAGACCGGGTCCAGTCTCTTGGTCATTAAAATCTAGATTGTATTCAAACCCACCTTTTTTAGAGTTAATCCCCCATCCAGTAGCTCTTGATATATTGTTTTTACCACAACCAAAAACAAAAATTAAGATTGAGGTAAAAGCTAAAGTTTTAATAAAAAAATTAATCTTCATGTCATTAATTTTCGTGCAATATACTAATATATAAGCATTTCAAAATAAAATTTACAAATCATTTGATTCGTTTTTCTAGGATATAACGAATTTATTTAATGTTTATTATTTAGACTTTCAAATAAATTTTAGGGCTATCAAAGGAAATTTTGTACAACAATTTTGACTTAAAAACGTTTTTAGATAGACATGTTTGTTTACAAAAATAAAATATTATTTATTTTTTTTGATCTAGTAAAAAAGGTATTAATTTTTTTGTTCCCCTTTTTTCTTTTTTCACAGACATCTGATAGAGTTATAACTACTGGTGTTCCATTTTTATTAATTACACCAGATGCCAGGGCAGCAGGAATGGGAGAATTAGGAGTCGCAACTTCTGCTGATGCCTTTTCTCAGCAATGGAACCCTGCAAAATATGTTTTTACAGATTCAAATAGTGGATTAGGTATAAGTTATACGCCATATTTGAGTCAGTTAGTTGACGATATTTTTCTTGGTAATTTAACTTACTATAAACAAATAAGTGAAAGAAGTTCATGGGCAGGAAGTTTAAAGTATTTTAGTCTTGGTGACATCCAATTTAATGAAATAATAGGAGGGTCAATAGTCGATCAAGGTGTACAAAGGCCTAATGAATTGACGTTGGATGTTTCATATGCTCTAAAATTGAGTAAAAAAATTTCCATGTCTGTTGGAGGTAGATTCATAAGATCAGATCTTAAAATTTCAATGGAGGCCGATGCAACATCTGCAAACAGTTTAGGTGTTGACATTGCAGGTTTTTATAATAGTGATTTATTTGATTTTTCAAACAATTCTGCTAGATTGAGAATGGGATTTAATATATCAAATATTGGTCCAAGGC
Organism: Bacteroidota bacterium; assembly: GCA_036340635.1. Lineage (GTDB taxonomy): Bacteria > Bacteroidota > Bacteroidia > Flavobacteriales > Flavobacteriaceae. Next base: position 11,038 of record JAYYYF010000032.1, read on the forward strand.
TAAAGTATGATGAGGGAGGGCAGATGAATTTTATTCCAACAAACCTTAGACTTGGTTCTGGTTTTGACATTCTTTTTGATGACAACAATTTATTGGGGATACATTTTGAAGCTTCAAAATTGTTAGTTCCTTCTCCTGTTGCGACATACAATGATGAAAATGAGTTTTTAGGATATAAACAACCTGACATCAATTTTTTAACTGGTATTTTTAGATCTTTTAATGATGCACCTGATGGGATTCAAGAAGAATTAAAAGAGATAACATGGGCTTTAGGATTGGAATATTTATTTAATAAAACTATAGCATTTCGAACAGGATATTTTAATGAGAGTGAGGAAAAAGGCTCGAGACGGTATATTACTCTAGGCACTGGATTTGTCTTAAATTTTACCAAAATTGATATTTCATATCTTTTTTCTACTTCTAGGATTAGAAATCCTTTAGAAAATACGCTTAGATTTTCATTAACATTTGACATTAATTCAAATAAAAGCGATAGCCTTATAGAGGACTAATACGCAAAGAATCTATCGTATATAAATAATTTTACATTAATATTTTACAAGATAGAAGAATTCAGTAATTTTGATTAGAAATAAAATCTCAATTTTACCTTAATCTGAATGAAGAAAATAACCAACAAAACTTATATAAAATGGTATGAAGACATGCTTTTTTGGCGAAAATTTGAAGATAAATTAGCTGCTTTATATATAAAACAAAAAATAAGAGGTTTTCTCCATTTATATAATGGACAAGAGGCAGTTCTAGCTGGTTCTTTGCATGCTATAGAACTTGGGAAAGATAGAATGATAACTGCTTACAGGAATCATGTTCAACCAATAGGAATGGGAGAAGATCCCAAAAGAGTTATGGCTGAACTTTTTGGAAAAGCTACAGGAACTTCATTGGGACTTGGGGGGTCTATGCATATTTTTTCAAAGGAACATCTTTTTTATGGAGGGCATGGTATTGTGGGAGGCCAAATTCCATTAGGGGCAGGAATTGCATTTGGAGACAAGTATTTTAACAGAGATGCTGTAACACTCTGTTTTATGGGTGATGGAGCGGTCAGACAAGGGTCTCTTCATGAAACTCTTAATTTGGCTATGCTTTGGAAACTTCCCGTTGTTTTTGTTGTTGAAAATAATGGTTATGCGATGGGGACATCTGTTTCACGAACCTCTACCAATGAAGAGATTTGGAAATTGGGCTTAGCTTATGATATGCCTTGTGAACCATTTGATGGGATGGATCCAGTAAAAGCATCAAAGTCTATCCACAAAGCTGTAAATTTGGCAAGAACTGGTGGAGGACCATCTTTTCTGGAAGCCAAAACATATAGATATCGCGGACATTCAATGTCTGATGCTCAACACTATAGAACTAAAGAAGAAGTTGAAGAATACAAAAAAATAGATCCAATTTACAAGGTAAAAGATCTTATTCTCAAAAAAAAGTACTTAACAATTCAACAAATTGAATCTATTGATAAAAAAGTTAAAGATAGAATTGATGAATGTGAAAAATTTGCTGAAAATTCTCCTTTTCCAGAAAAAACAGTTCTTTATAATTCAGTATATGATCAAAAAGATTATCCCTTTATAAACCATAAATTAGATTAAAGTATGGCTGAATTAATAAATATGCCTCGTCTTAGTGATACAATGGAGGAAGGAACTGTCACAAAATGGTTTAAAAAGGTTGGTGATAAAGTTAAGGAGGGAGATATTTTAGCTGAGATTGAAACGGACAAAGCCACTATGGAATTTGAATCTTTCCAAGAAGGTGAATTGCTTCATATTGCAATTTCTGAAGGAGATTCAGCACCTGTAGATAGTCTATTAGCTATAATTGGCAAAAAAGGAGAAGATATTTCAAAAATGATTAATCAGGAGTCTAAAAGCCATATTGATCAAAGCGAGTTGGATTCACAAAAGGACAAAGTTGAGGAAGTAGTTGATAATGATCAAGAAACTATTCCTGAGAATGTTCAAGTAATAACGATGCCGCGCTTGAGCGATACTATGGAAGAGGGAACTGTTGTGAAATGGAATAAAAAAATTGGAGAGAAAGTTAAGGAAGGGGATATACTTGCAGATATAGAAACTGATAAAGCAACTATGGAATTTGAGGCATTTTATTCTGGGACATTAATTTACATTGGAATAAAGGAGGGAGAATCTGCTAAAGTAGATGATGTTTTAGCAGTAATTGGTGATGGTAAAACAGATCAAAAAGTAATTGAAAAAGTTATTAGTTCGTCTAAAAAACTAGATCAATCAACAACTGTTACTGAAGAAAAAACAAAACCTGAATCCGTTTCTGAAAATATTGCAACACCGTCTAAAATTAATATTCAAAAAGAAAATAAACCAGAAAAATCTAATAATGGCAGAATATTAATTTCTCCACTTGCAAAAAAAATAGCTGCTGAAAAAGGAATAAATCTTTCTCATATTACAGGAACAGGTGATGGGGGAAGAATAATTAAACGAGATGTAAGTGATATTCAGCTTTCTGAAAAATTTTCATCAGAAATTTCAATGCCTAAGGGAGTTGAAAAACACAATGAAATTCCTAATTCATCCATGAGAAAAACAATAGCTAAAAGACTCTCTTCATCTAAATTTACAGCTCCGCACTATTATCTAACAGTTGAGTTTGATATGGATAATGCCATAGCTTTTAGAACTCAATTTAATTCTATGCCCGATACAAAAATTTCATTTAATGACATAATTTTAAAAGGTGTTTCATTAGCTTTAAAAAAGCATCCAAAAGTTAATAGTCAATGGAATGACAACAATATTACCCAATTCAGTCATGTGCATCTAGGAGTTGCTGTAGCAGTTGAGGATGGACTAGTTGTTCCTGTTGTAAAATTTGCTGATGAAATGGATATAAGACAAATAGGAAGTATTGTAAAAGATTTTTCCTCTAGAGCTAAAGACAAGAAATTAAAACCTTCTGAAATTGAAGGAAGCACTTTTACTGTATCAAATCTTGGTATGTTCGACATATATGAATTTACTTCGATAATCAATCAACCAAATTCTGCAATATTATCTGTTGGAGCAATAATTTCTAAACCTGTTGTTAAAAATGGACAAGTTGTTGTAGGAAATGTTATGAAGTTAACCCTTGCCTGTGATCATCGATCTGTTGATGGTATGACAGGGTCTTTGTTTTTACAAACACTTAGAAATTATATTGAAAATCCAATAACTTTATTGATTCGCTAGTTTTAATTTTATTTTTTCGTGTATATATGAATCAAATTAAAATTTTAAAACCCTTTATACCTAAAAACTCAATCGAATTAGTTTTGAAGTGTCTAAATAAATGGGAGGTAGTCATCAAGCTTTCATCCAAACGTCATACAAAGCATGGTGATTTTAGGATATTGCCAAATGGTATTCGTCAAATATCAATTAATAAAACTGAAAATATTTATAGATTTCTGATTACATTAATACATGAATTGTCGCATATGGTAGCTTATGAGAAATATGGTCCAAAAATAAAGCCACATGGGTACTATTGGAAAAAAACCTATGCAGATTTAATTAAACCTTTTCTTATTAATAGTATCTTTCCTAAGAATCTTCTTCATATTCTATTCGAACATTTTAAGAGCCCAAAAGCAAGTTCAGATTCAGATTTCGATTTATCATTAGCACTTAAAGAGTTTGATAAAAGTGATGGGAGGAAATATATTTTTGAGCTGCAAAGAGGTTCGCTTTTTGAGATCTATAATGGCAGAAAATTTAAATTATCAGAAAAGAAGGTTAAACGTTATCGTTGCGAAGAATTAAATTCAAAAAAAGTATACTTATTTAGTGCCCATGCTAAGGTAACACCCTTAGATATTTAAAAATTAATTTTTTAGATATACTTTTCTTACTTTTTTAAAGAGTTCTGAAGAATAAACAAAATTTCCTACACCTTTATTTTCAGTTTTGAAAACTTCTTTATTTGTTCCTTCCCACCCCTTTTTTCCATTTTCCAAGAAAATAATTTTTTCGCCTATTTCCATAACAGAGTTCATGTCATGGGTATTAATTATAGTTGTTATTTTATATTCTTTAGTAATTTCTTGAATCAAATTATCAATAATAATTGCAGTTTTTGGGTCAAGACCAGAATTAGGTTCATCACAGAAAAGATATTTTGGGTTCATTACTATAGCTCTAGCTATTGCAACTCTTTTTTTCATTCCTCCAGATATTTCAGAAGGAAATTTTTTATTAGAATTAATCAGATTAACCCGATTTATAACTTCATTTGCACGTATTTCTATTTCATCAAAACTTTTTTTTGTAAGCATCTTCATTGGAAACATGATATTTTCTTCAACTGTCATTGAATCAAAAAGTGCACTGCCTTGAAAAACCATACCAATTTCTTGTCTTAACACGCTTCTTTGTTTTGAATTCATCTCATTTAAAGATTGATTTTCAAAAAATATCTCTCCTTTACTGGCTTTAAAAAGACCAAGAATGCATTTTAGTAAAACTGTTTTACCAGAACCACTTTGACCAATGATCAGGTTTGTTTTACCTCTTTCAAAATAAGTAGAAATATCTTCAAGAACTTTGGTTCCATTAAAGGACTTGCATATGTTTTCTATTTTGATCATTAGGTTAAGAGTAATTGAGTAACTATGTAGTTAGTTATAATTATCACTACACTTGTCCAAACAAATGAAGTGGTACTAGCTTTTCCAACCTCTAAGGCTCCTCCTTTTAGAAAGTAACCATGATATGAGGGAACTGAAGCTAATATAAAGGCAAAAAGAAAGGTTTTTATAAAAGCATAGCTGACATGGAAGGGGATAAAATCAATTTGGATACCTTCAATAAAGTCTGCACTAGTACAAAAACCTCCATAAATTGAAGCAGCATATCCACCTATTATTCCTAAGAACATAGAAACAGTTATTACAAAAGGATAAAATAGAAGAGCTATAATTTTAGGAAAAATTAAGTAGTTGTAGGTGTTAATTCCCATGACTTCAAGCGCATCGATTTGTTCAGTAACTTTCATGGTTCCTAAGCTTGAAGTTATAAAAGAGCCCACTTTTCCTGCCATAATAACAGATATAAAAGTCGGAGCAAATTCTAAAATAACCGATTGTCTGGTTGTAAAACCAATTAAATTTTTAGGTAATAAAGGATTTTCAAGATTGAGTGCTGTTTGGATCGAAACAACACCGCCAACAAAAAAGGAAATAAAAGAAACTATTCCCAATGATCCAATTATTAGGACATCTATTTCTCTTAATATAAGATTTCTTAAGACACTCCATTTTGTAAACTTTCCAAAGACTTTTCGAAGCATTATAAAATAACCGCCTATGTGATAAAGTATTTTCATCTTCTAATCAAATTTATGAAAAATAAAACCACGAAAATAAATATTAGCTGATATGCGCTACCAATAAATTTTCAGATTTGGTAAGTAATGGCATTTATGTTCATTCCAGCTCCAACACTTGCAAACATGATAATATCGCCTTCGATCAAATTATGACCTTTATAATTACTCTTTATTACAAGGTCATAAAGAGTTGGAATAGTTGCTACAGAACTATTCCCATATTCATCAATATTCATAGGCAGGACATTTTCAGGCATCTCTTTTTTATATTGTTTATAAAATCTTTTAACAATACTTTCATCCATTTTATTATTCGCTTGATGGATAAATATTTTTTTAAGTTCATCAATGTCTCTTTTGGATTCTTCAAAACACTTTTTCATTGCTTCGGGGACATGATTCAAAGCAAATTCATAGACTTTTCGGCCATACATTTTTATATACTTTTCATTTTGATCATGTTCAAGATTATTAGACTTTCCATAATAGAGAAAATCTGTTTCATTATTTGAGGTATAGGTTACAGAACTAAATGACAAAATTCCACCTGCCTTATCAGAAGATTCTAAAATTGCTGCACCAGCACCATCAGCATATATCATAGAATCTCGATCATAAATATCAACAACTCTAGATAAAGTATCAGCCCCTATTACTAAACATTTTTTTGCCATTTTGGCTTTAACAAAAGCATTCGCTTGGATCATACCTTCAACCCAACCAGGACAACCACATAGGATATCATATGCCACACAGTTTGGGTTTTGAATCTTTAATTTTGCTTTTACTCTTGAGGCAATGCTTGGAAGTGTATCAGGTTGGTTACTGTTTGATGAGATATCTCCAAAATTATGTGCAAGAATAATATAATCTAAAGCTTCAGGATCTATTTCTGCATCATTTATAGCCTTTTTTGATGCCTCAAAAGCTAAATCAGAAGTATTTTGATTGGGTAAGGCATATTTTCTTTCTTTAATACCTGTTATTGATTTAAATTTTTCAATAATGGTTTTATTTTCAACTTCAAATTTTTCCCCATCTATATCATAAAAACTATGATCAGAAAAGAAATTATTTTTTTGAGTAATTTCAGGGATAGAAGATCCAGTTCCTGTTATTTTAAGTCCCATAATTTGTTGCAATACTAAAACATTTTGTTTAGAAAAAATAAAATATTTTACAAAATAGAATGAAATTCAGATGCTTTTTAAAGATCAGAAAGAAATAAATAATAAAAACATAAGTATCTGTATATTAGCTTTTTATAAAATAATTTATTGAAGTACAACTACATACTAAATTACGATCTCCAAAGGCTTCATCAATTCGTCTAACTGATGGCCAAAATTTATTTTCTCTAATAAAATCAAGTGGAAATGCAGCTTTTTGACGTGAATAGGGGAATTCCCAATTATCACTGGTTATCATTTTTTCAGTGTGTGGTGCGTTCTTTAACATTGCATAATCTGAAGGATTATCAGAATCTATTTCCATTCGTATAGAAATCATTGCTTCACAAAATCTATTTATTTCTTCCAAGTTTTCACTTTCCGTAGGTTCAATCATCATTGTGCCTGGTACTGGGAAAGAAACCGTTGGTGCGTGAAATCCATAATCCATTAATCTTTTTGCAATATCAATTACTTCAATTCCATTTTTTTTAAAAGGTCTACAATCAATAATAAACTCATGAGCAACCCTTCCTTTTATCCCAGAGTAAAGAATTTCATAAGCTCCTTCTAATCTTTTTTTGATATAATTAGAGTTTAAAATTGCAATTTCACTAGATTTTTTGAGACCATTTTTTCCGAGTAATTTTATGTAACCATATGAAATTAAACTTGCCAACGCAGATCCCCAAGGTGTTGCAGATATTGCATCGATTGATTTTTTCCCGCCAGTTTTTATAATAGGGTTACTAGGTAGAAATGGCTCCAAATGTTTCGCAACACATATAGGGCCAACGCCAGGGCCTCCTCCTCCATGTGGGATAGCAAATGTTTTATGTAAATTTAAATGACAAACATCAGCACCAATTTTTGAGGGACTAGTTAAACCAACTTGAGCATTCATGTTTGCACCATCCATGTATACTTGTCCCCCAAAATTATGGATTAGTTTAGTCACTTTGGAAATATTTGGCTCGAAAACCCCATGAGTAGATGGGTATGTAATCATTAATGCAGCAATTCTTTCTTTATTTTCTTCTGTTTTATCAGAAAGATCTTCCCAATCAATGTTTCCATGTTTATCAGTTTTTATAACGACAACATTTAATCCAGCCATAACTGCAGAAGCAGGATTAGTCCCATGGGCAGAAGCAGGAATTAGACAAACATCTCTATGCGCTTCTCCTCTATGTTCATTAAAAGCACGGATAACCATTAGTCCTGTAAATTCCCCTTGTGCTCCAGAATTTGGTTGAATAGATGTTGCTGAAAAACCAGTGATTTCACTTAAATTTTTTTCTAAGCGGGCAATTACTTTTTGATAGCCTTTTGCTTGATTTAATGGAACAAAGGGATGTATATTATTCCACTCAGACCAACTTATGGGCAATAGCTCGACGGCAGCATTGAGTTTCATCGTACAAGATCCTAGAGGTATCATAGAATGATTTAATGACAAATCCTTCCTTTCTAATGATTTTATATATCTAGTTAAGGATGATTCAGAATGATGACTGTTAAAAACTTTGTGATCTAGATAAACTGATTTTCTTATTTGATTAGGGGGGATTCTTGATGTCTGAAAATCAATTTTCTTAATTTTTGAGTTTAAAGGCATACTTTTTTTGAAAATAGAAACAATTTTTTCTAGTTTTTTTTCGGTAGTAGTTTCATTTATTGAAATTGATATTGTTTTTTCATCAATATAAAAAAAGTTGATTTTTTCTTTTTCAGCGATGTTCTTTATTTTTTTAGAATTGGTCTTGATTTTTAGAGTATCAAAATAATGTCCGTTTTCTTGATTGTATCCAAGGGATTTTAAAATATTTTCAAGTTCTACTGTTTTAGAATGTATTTTTTGAGCAATCTTTTTTAGACCTTTAGGTCCGTGGTATACTGCATACATACCAGCCATAACAGCTAAAAGTACTTGGGCAGTGCATATATTGGATGTTGCCTTATCTCTTTTAATATGCTGTTCCCTAGTTTGAAGGGCCATTCTTAAAGCTGGATTTTCATCCATATCTTTAGTTTGTCCTATTATACGCCCTGGAATATTTCTTTTATAGTCAGTTTTTGTTGCAAAATAAGCTGCATGAGGGCCTCCGTATCCTAAAGGAATCCCAAATCTTTGAGTTGTTCCAATAACAACATCAACATCATAATTGCCTGGAGCTTCAAGAATTGTTAAGCTTAAAAGATCAGCAGCTACAACTACTTTTAAATCAGCTTTTTTTGCGTTTTTAATCGTTTTTGGAAGATCTATTATCTCTCCATATTTTCCAGGATATTGTAATAAAACACCAAAAAAATTATTAGAAAAGTTAACTTCATTAATAGAATCGATTATTAATTCTATGCCTAAAGGATTTGCTCTTGTTTTTAGAACAGAAATTGTTTGAGGTAAGACTTCATTTGAAACAAAAAATTTAATTGAATTTTTTTTTCTTTGTTCGGAACTTCTCGTGTAATAAAGCATTGTCATTGCTTCAGCTGCAGCAGTGCTTTCATCAAGAAGAGAAGCATTTGCTAATTCCATTCCAGTCAAGTCTGAAACAACACTTTGAAAATTAAATAGCGCTTCTAATCTACCTTGAGCAATCTCTGCTTGATAAGGAGTATAAGAGGTATACCAACCTGGATTTTCAAGTATATTTCTTTTTATTACAGCTGGTGTAATTGTTGGGTGATAACCTAATCCAATATATGTGTCAAAACATCTATTTTCCTTAGCTAGTTCATGCATTTCATTTAAAAAATCATTTTCAGAAATGTTTTTAGGAACCGACATGGCTTTTTTGAGCTTTATTCCCTTGGGTATTGTTTGGTCTAAGAGCTCTTCTATTGAATTTAGCTCCAGAGCTGAAAGCATTTTTGAAATGTCTTTTTTATTAGGGCCAATATGGCGATGATAAAAATGATTTTCGTTCATAAATAAGTTTGTTCAAAATTACATTTTTAGCTTAATTTTTTGAGTTTGCATTTAGGCAAAATTTATTTTTTTTTAAACAAAATTTATACTTATTAACAGTTAAAAGGATCTTTTCAGTTTAAATTATACTTAAGACAAAACTTTAATTAACAAAATACTAGATCAAATTTTTCATTAATGATATTAAACTTTGCATTTCCCCCAATTTCAATCTTAAAATCAAGCATTCTATTATTAATGACTTTATGCGGAGTAATACAACACATTTTCACAGCTTGGTTGAAATTTAATCCCACTCTTTGAATTAAATTTTTAAAAGATTTAGCCATTGAAATCGATGAACCTGAAAGAATACCATTATGTGTATAATAATTTTTACATTTTTTATGAATATATGGACCTTTTTTGTTTCCAGTTACTGAATCAGTAATACAAAAAAGTTTATTTTTTTTAAGCTTGTAGGCAAGTTTTATCATTTCAAAATCTACATGATAGCCATCAGCAATTATACTGCTGAATATTGAATTGTTCATTAAAATAGCTGTTGTTAGGGTAAGATTTCTATGATGCAGATTGGGCATTGCATTAAACAAATGAGTAGCTACTCCAATCAAATTTTTTGAAAGAATATTAGTTCTTGTGTAATCATAATCTGAATGTCCAATCGAAATAATTATTCCTTCTTTCTTTAATTTTTTCAAATGTGACTCTTTAACCATTTCAGGAGCAAGAGTAATCATACTGACAGATCCATCTGATAAATTTATGATTGATTCTATTTGATTTTTATTTGGGCTGTGCAAAAATTCTTTTTTATGGGCACCTTTCTTTTTTGGGTTTAACCATGGCCCTTCAATATGAAGCCCTATACATCCGCCATTTGGATAAATTTTTTTAAACTCTTTGACAGCTTTAATACATTTATAAATTACTTTATAGCTATTTGAGGCAATTGTAGGTTGAAAATAAAAAGCACCATTTTTTTGATGATGTTTTGACATTATTTTTAATGTTTTAATGTTAGGGTATGAAGAGAATAATCTGTTTGAACTCCCGTATACCTGTAAATCTATAAAAGTAGGAATGACATAAGGAACAGCCTTTTTTGAATCATATCCATTTTGTGTAATCGAAACTATTTTCTGATTTTTAATAATTAATACTTGATTATTTAAAATTTTTTCTCCTGTATATATTTTTTTTACATGAATAAATTTTTCTTTACTTGTCATATTTTTTAAACGAATAGGTGGCTAAAGTTAATTTAATAAAGCTAAAATAACTTTTCCCAAGTTCTATTTTAAAACTAAATTTGATAAATTGTTTTAAATCTTATTTAATTGAACCAAAAAAACTTTTTTAAAATTTTGATTTTTTTTACAACAATATTTATTTCTTGTACTCAAAATCAAGATGTTTCAGAAAATTTTAGTGTTAATTCTAACTGTAGATTACTTGGTGGAGTTGATTTTTTTGGAAATCCAGTAAAGCAAACATTTTATTGCACAATTTCTAATAGAGAATTTTATATATATATTCCATCAACATATTCAGACGAAGGAGATCCTTTTCCTCTTTTATTTAGTTTACACGGTTATACGAGTCAGGCGTTATGGAATTTATCATATACAGGATTTCAATCAATTGCTGATGAAAAAAATTTTATAATTGTATATCCCCAAGGATCAATTTTAAATTCTACGGGTGAAACACATTGGAATGTTGGGGGATGGACTATTGGTAGTAAATCTAATGATATCAATTTCATCAATGATTTAATTGATTGGACTAATTCAAAATACACTATAGATTTAAATAGGGTTTACTCTGTAGGAATGTCAAATGGGGGTTTTATGAGTTATCATCTTGCTTGTAATTTAAGTCATAGAATTGCAGCTATAGGCTCTGTAACTGGGTCCATGACTCCTGAAACATTAGAAACGTGTAAGCCAGATCATCCTATGCCAGTTATTCAAATACATGGCAAACTAGACTCCACAGTTCCTTATTCTGGAAATTCGTATATGATGCCAATTGAAGATGTGATTCAATATTGGAAAGATTTTAATGATTGTAGTCAATCACCTGTAAAGTCAACTATTTTAGACATTGATGGCGATAACTATGGAGGGTTAATTAGCCGTTATGAAAATTGTTTAAATGACGTAAATTTTGAATTATATCTCCTTGACAAATTAGGACATGAATGGCCTAGATATGACAGCAAAAAAGGATCATCAGATATTCACTCTGCATCTATTTTATGGGATTTTTTGTCTAGGTATGACATCAATGGATTAATTAGATAAATCTTATTTTTTAAGATCTTTTCTACTCAACTTGACCTTATTTTCCAGTGATTTTTTGTATTCAGAAACTTTTTTCAAAACTTTGTTGTCATTGGACCCTATGATTTGAACAGCTAAAATACCAGCATTTTTTGCACCATTTAAAGCAACAGTAGCAACTGGAACACCACCCGGCATTTGAAGAATTGAAAGAACAGAATCCCATCCATCTATGGAATTTGAGGATTTTATTGGGACTCCAATCACAGGGAGAGGGGTAATTGATGCAATCATACCAGGTAAATGAGCCGCTCCACCAGCTCCTGCAATAATTACTTTAAGTCCTTTTGCATGGGCATTTTGAGCGTAATCCATCATGTTTTTTGGAGTCCTATGTGCCGAAACAATATCTACTTCAAATTCAATTTTAAAATCTTTTAAAATATCAATTGCCTCCTGCATTACTGGGAGATCTGATTTACTTCCCATTATTATACCAACTTGCGTCATTACTTAGAAATTACTTGAATGGTTTTTTTAATTTGCTTAGCTATTTTAAGAGCATTTTCAATTTCAGAGTTTAATACTGTGACATGCCCCATTTTCCTAAATGGGTGAGTTTGTTTCTTACCGTAAATATGAGGAATAACAGAATCAATTGCTAGTATTTGGTTAATATTTTTATAAAAAACAGGGCCACTAAATTCTTTACTTCCAATTAAATTAACCATTACTGAAGGAGTTGTTATATTTGTATCGCCTAAAGGCATATTCAATATCGCCCTAATATGTTGTTCAAACTGACATGTATTAGAAGCTTCAATGGTCAGATGTCCACTATTATGTGGCCTTGGAGCAATTTCATTTACAATTACATCTCCTTTGTCAGTTAAAAATAATTCAACTACTAAAAGTCCTACATGATTCAAATTTTCAGAAATTTTGTAACTTATTTCTTTTGCTTTTTCAGAAATTTTTTCGTCAATTCTAGCTGGACACAAAACATATTCAACTTGATTTATGTCATTATTAAACTCCATTTCCAAAACGGGATATGAATCCAATTCACCATTTTCTGTTCGGGAAACTATAACAGCAAGCTCTTTTTTAATATTGACAAATTTTTCTACCAGTGATTCTCCTTCTGGCAATAATTCAATGTCTTTTATCGAATTGATTACTTTAACACCATATCCATCATAACCTGACAAGGCGCTTTTCCAGATGAATGGAAATCCTAAATTTTTTTTAAAGATATCTTTTTTAATTTGATCAACTTTTTTATAAACGCTAAAAGGAGAGGTTGGGATTTGATTTTTTTTGTAGAATTCTTTTTGGAGACATTTGTTTTTAATTGTTTTAATAATTTTTGATTGAGGAAAGACCTTAACACCTTCTTTTTCTAATTTTTCTAGTGCTTGAACGTTAACATTTTCAATTTCTATGGTTAAGACATCAACTCGTTTTCCAAATTTATAAACAGTTTCAAAATCGGTAAGGTCTCCTTTAAAAAAGTGATTGCATGATAATCTGGCAGGAGAGTCTTCACTTGGATCTAAGACATAAGTTTTGATATCCCACTTTCTTGTAACATATAACAACATTTTACCTAGTTGTCCACCACCTAAAATACCTATTGATTTTGAAGTTGAAAAAAAATCCATCAAAGAGTTTTAGCAAAAATAAGCATATCTTTTTGTCGTTCACAAAAACCTTTGCAATTTAGGTATCTTTGTAAGAAAAAATTATGATAAATATTGTCTTGTTTGGAAAACCTGGAGCTGGCAAGGGAACTCAAGCTGAATTTTTAAAGACAAAATATAAATTAGTCCATATTTCAACTGGAGACTTGTTTCGCTATAATATTAGTAATAATACTCCTTTAGGTAATTTGGCTAAAAGTTACATGGATAATGGCGATTTAGTTCCTGATGAAGTTACAATCGGTATGTTAAAAGCTTCTGTAGAAGCTAATTCTAAGGGGGAAGGATTTATTTTCGATGGTTTTCCAAGAACTTTTTCTCAGGCGAAAGTTCTTGATGAATTTCTTGATCAAAAAGGAATATCAATTTCTGCTATGATTGCTTTGGAAGTTGATGAAGAAATTTTAATTGAAAGACTTCTTGATCGTGGAAAAATTAGTGGAAGGACAGATGACATGGATAAGTCTAAAATAAGAAATCGTTTCAAAGAGTACAATTTGAAAACATCTATTCTACGCGAATATTATAACAAACAAAACAAATTTCATAGTATTAGTGGAATCGGTTCAATCAATGAAATCAATTTTCGATTAAGTGAATTAATTGACAGTTTTTTATAAGCCAATGACCGAAGGAAATTTTGTTGATTATGTAAAATTAGAGGTTAAATCTGGTAATGGAGGTGAAGGATTTTCTCACTTCAGAAGGGAAAAGTTTGTTGCTAAAGGTGGCCCTGATGGTGGAGATGGTGGAGATGGAGGTGATATTATTGTATGTGCTGATGAAAATCTTTGGACTCTTTACAGTTTTAAATTTAAAAAACATTTTATCGCTGGCGATGGTCAAAAAGGGGGGAAAGGGAGAAGTACTGGTGCTCAAGGTAATGACATTATTATCAAGGTTCCGCTAGGAACAATTGTGAAGGAAACAAGTACAGGGAAGATTTTATTTGAAGTTCTTAGAGATGGTGAAAAGAAAGTTCTTGTCAAGGGAGGAAAAGGTGGATTAGGCAATTGGAATTTTAAATCTTCTACAAATCAAACCCCTAGATTTTCTCAAAAAGGCCAAAAAGGGATGAAAATTCAGGTTACTTTAGAACTTAAGATTTTAGCAGATGTTGGAATAGTTGGTTTCCCCAATTCTGGGAAGTCAACTTTATTGTCAGTAATTACTAAGTCTAAACCAAAGATTGCTGAATATCCATTTACTACTTTGAAGCCAAATTTAGGAATAGTTCCTTACCAAGAATTTTCTTCGTTTGTTATTGCAGATATTCCAGGAATAATTAAAGGGGCTTCAAAAGGGAAGGGTTTGGGACATCAATTCTTAAGACATATTGAACGAAATTCTGTTTTGTTATTTTTAATACCGGTTGATTCAAAGAGTCTTAAAAAAACTTTTGAAACTCTCCAAAAGGAGATGAATGAATATAACCCGGAATTGTTGGATAAAAAATACTTGATAGCATTTTCTAAATCTGATTTACTAGATAAAGAGTTATTCAATGAATGCCTTTCTGAAATAAAAAAAACATTTGTAAACACCCCTTTTTGTTTGATTTCTAGTATAAATAAAACTGGATTGAGAAAATTAAAGGATATGATTTGGAATATTTTAAATTAAACTTGACAATTATAAACGATGATTAACAAAGATCTCATTACTGATCTTTTTTTTGATTTAGACCATACCTTATGGGATTTTGAAAAAAACTCCATGTTAACTTTTAAAAAAATTTTCGATGAATTAAAAATTGAGATTCCTTTAGAAGTTTTTATTGAAAAGTATAGACCAATTAATCACTCTATGTGGGAAAAATATCGTAAAAACTTAATTTCTCAGGAAGAATTGAGATATATTAGATTAGAAAAGACATTTGGTTTAATAGAATATAAAATCAATTCTAAAATCATAAATGATATTTCTAATTTGTACATAAAGTATCTGTCATCCTTTCCACATCTTTTTCCTGGAACAATTAATCTTTTAGAGAAATTGTCAGGGAGTTATAATTTGCATATAATAACCAACGGATTTAAAAAAATTCAGTACAGAAAACTTGAGAGTTCAAGAATTATTGGGTTTTTTAAATATATTTTTACATCTGATGAAATTGGATACAAAAAACCCCACCCTTTAATCTTTAAAAAAGCCTTGAAAATTGCATCTGTTAGTCCTGATTCATCTTTAATGATAGGAGATAATTTAGAGGTTGACATTATTGGATCTATGAAACAAGGCATGCAAGCAATTCATTTTAATTCAAATAATGACCGAGTACATGACTATTGTGTCATGGTAAATAATCTTAATGAGATTTTCAATTTTCTTTAGGTTTTTGCAAATAAGGTTTTAATTAAGTATTTCTTAAATTTAAATGGAGTAATTTCGAAAAAAAATTATAATAAAATTCAACTAATGGCATTACAAGAGTTACAAAGACAAGTAGATTTATGGATAAAAAATTATGGAGTTAGATATTTTGATGTTTTAACAAATATGGCTCAATTAACTGAAGAAGTTGGTGAAGTGGCAAGAATAATTTCTAGACGTTATGGACAACAAAGTGAAAAAAAAATTGACAAAAGAAAAGATTTAGGAGAAGAGCTTTCTGATGTTATTTTTGTGGTTTTATGCATTGCAAATCAAACAGGTATTAATTTGCAAGAATCATTTGAAAAAAAAATAGCTTTCAAGATTAAACGTGATAAAGAAAGACACTTTAAAAATCCGAAGTTAAAAAAAAGTTAACTGATGTTTGTATCGGTAAATCATGAATCAAAGAATTGTTTTGGATCACTAAAGATTTTAGGATCCAAAAGTGAATCAAATCGATTATTAATTTTAAAAGAACTTTACCCTGAAATAGAAATAAATAATATTTCAAATTCAGAGGACACTAAAACACTTTACAAAGCACTTAAGAAAAGCAGTAAAAAGATTGATGTTAATCATGCTGGGACTGCGATGCGTTTTTTGACAGCCTTTTTTTCTTCTATCCCTGGCCGTGAAGTAATTTTAAGTGGATCTAATAGAATGCATGAGAGACCAATTAAAATTTTAGTTGACGCCTTGAACTCTTTAGGTGCAAAAATTCAATATCTTAATAAAGATGGTTTTCCTCCATTAAAAATATACGGACAAGAGTTGAAGAATAACATAGTTTCTCTAAAAGCAGATGTTAGCAGCCAGTATATCACTGCATTAATGCTAATTGCACCTTCATTAAAGAATGGTCTTGAAATAAATTTAAAAAAGGGTGTAGTCTCTAGACCTTATATAGCAATGACAAAAGATTTACTTAATTATTTCGGTATAAAAGTTTTTTTTTCAGAAAATAAAATAGAAATCAGTCAGAAGATTTTTATTAAACAGAAGGCCAAATTGGTTGAACCAGATTGGAGTTCGGCTTCATATTATTTTAGTATTGCTTCTCTATCTCAGAAAGCTAAGATTTCTCTAAAGAATTTTAAATCGGATAGTTTGCAAGGTGACTCTGTTTTGACAAACATATATAAAAAATTAGGTGTTGAAACAACGTTTAATGAAAGTGAAATGATAATAAGAAAAATACCAGAATTTATTTTTCCTAAATCAATTTCATTAAATTTAAGTGACACACCTGATATAGCACAAACAATAGCTGTTTCTTGTTTTGGTTTAGGGGTTAATTGTAAACTTTCAGGATTGAAGACATTAAAAATAAAGGAAACAGATCGATTAATTGCCTTAAAAAATGAGCTTGAAAAAGTTGGTGCAAAAGTTGATATAACTGAAGATGTCATTGATGTAAGTCCTTTAAATTTGATCAAAAAAAACGTTAAGATTAATACCTATAATGATCATAGAATGGCAATGGCTTTTGCACCACTAGGTATTAAAACAAGGATTGATATAAAAGATCCATTGGTGGTAAATAAATCATACCCTAAATTTTGGGATCATCTTAATTGTATAGGGTTTAAAATTAAAAGAAACACTAATTTTTAGACTTATTTTCTTGACATAGCCTTTTTATAGAATTATATTTGCATTTGAAGATATATGAAGTTATCAGATTTCACTTATGATCTCCCAGAAGGGCTATTGGCTGAAAAACCTTCAATTGAAAGGGAAGATTCTAGACTAATGGTTTTAAACCGTAGTGACAATTCTATTTCACATCACTCTTTTAAGGATATCATAAATTTTTTTGGTGAAGGGGATAATTTAATTCTTAATAATACTAAAGTTTTTCCCGCAAGGTTGTATGGAAATAAAGAAAAGACAGGTGCTCGAATAGAAGTTTTTTTGTTAAGGGAATTAAATCCTGAACAGCGTCTTTGGGATGTTCTTGTTGACCCTGCTAGAAAGATCAGAATTGGTAATAAGCTATATTTTGGTGAAGATGAAAATTTGGTAGCTGAAGTAATTGATAATACAACTTCAAGAGGGCGAACTTTAAGATTCCTTTTCGATGGTTCTTACGATGAATTTAGAGGAAAACTTAAAGATTTAGGACAAACTCCTTTACCTAAATATATCAAAAGGGAGGTGCAAGAAGAAGATAAAGATTGGTATCAGACAATTTATGCAAAACACGAAGGCTCAGTCGCTGCACCTACTGCTGGCCTTCATTTTTCTAAGCACCTTATAAAAAGATTACAAATTAAAGGTATTGATCTTTCAGAGTTAACCTTACATGTTGGTTTAGGAACTTTTAACCCAGTTGAAGTTGAAGATTTGTCTAAACATAAGATGGATTCAGAGGAATTAATTATTGATCAGGAAACAGTAAACAAAATTAATAATTCTATGAAAGGAGGAAAGAGGATTTGTTCTGTTGGGACTACTGTCATGCGAGCACTTGAAAGTTCTGTTTCTTCTAATGGAACTCTTAATCCTTACAACGGATGGACTCATAAATTTGTTTTCCCACCATATGACTTTTCAATTGCAAATTGTATGATAACCAATTTCCATATGCCTAAATCTACTTTACTTATGATGGTTTCTGCTTTTGCGGGTCTAGATTTTATTAAAGAAGCATATAGCATTGCTATAAAGGAAAAATATAGGTTCTATTCTTATGGTGATGCAATGTTAATTCTATAAGTTTTATAATTAGAAGTATCTCTTAGTTAACAAAATTTATTTATGGCAGAAAAATTAAGGGACATTAGATCTTTTTCCTTAGACTCTCTTCGTGGTTTTTTTATTGAAAATAAATGTGAATCTTATAGAGGAGATCAAGTATATGAATGGATTTGGAAAAAAGGTGCCAAAGATTTCCGCCAAATGACTAATTTATCAAAAAAAACAAGAACACTATTAATTGACAATTTCACAATAAATTATATTGATATTAATTGTCATAAAAAGAGTATAGATGGGACTATAAAGAATACTGTAAAACTTTATGACGGCCTTGTTATTGAATCTGTTTTAATACCTACTAAATCAAGAAGTACAGCTTGTGTTTCATCACAGGTTGGATGTAGTTTGAATTGTCAATTTTGTGCTACTGCGAAAATTAAAAGGCTGCGGAATTTAAATGTGGATGAGATTTTTGATCAGGTGACTCTAATGGATGAACAAAGTAGACTTTATTTTAAAAGACCTTTGTCAAATATTGTCTTCATGGGGATGGGCGAACCTTTAATGAATTATAATAATTTGATAGCTGCAATTGAAAAAATAACTCGGTTTGGAAAATTTGGAATTTCATCAAAACGTATCACTATATCTACATCAGGTATTCCTAAAATGATAATGAAGTTAGCTGAGGAAGATTATAAATTTGGACTCGCCATTTCTCTCCACTCTGCTAGGCAATTAGTTAGAGAAAGAATAATGCCATTTGCAAAAAAATTCCCAATAAGTAATTTATTAGAATCTTTAAAGTATTGGTATTTAAAAACAAATAGAATTATAACTGTAGAATATATTGTCTGGAATAATATAAATGATAAAATGGAGGATATAGACGAATTAATTAAATTTTGTAAGAAGGTCCCTTCGAAAGTTAATTTTATTCAATACAATTCTATTGGAGATCAAGATTATGAGGGAGTTAATATAGAAATAATTAAAAAATATCAATGTGAATTATCAAAATTTGGAATTAAATCTACTTTTAGAAGATCAAGAGGTCAAGATATTGATGCTGCTTGTGGTCAATTAGCAAACAAATCACTTTCAGCTAGTTTAAGTAATGTTTGATTAAGATTTATTTATCTTTAAATAATGAAGGTAGTTGAGAAAATTAAGTATCCAATATATCGAGAGATGGAACTTTTTGAAAAAAAGTTTACTCAGATGATGTCTTCTAAAGTACCTCTTTTAAATCGTATAACTTATTTTATTGTTAAGAGAAAAGGTAAGCAAATAAGACCTATGCTTGTTTTTCTTATTGCAAAAATGATTGCTTCTAATAAGCTTAATGAAAAATCATATAGAGGAGCAGCAATTATTGAGCTTATTCATACGGCAACCTTAGTTCATGATGATGTTGTTGATGATAGTAACCAAAGACGAAACTTTTTTTCTGTTAATGCATTATGGAAAAATAAAATAGCTGTTTTAGTTGGAGATTATCTTTTATCTAAAGGGCTTATATTCTCAGTTGAAAATGAAGATTATGATTTACTTAAAATAGTTTCTGTTGTTGTTAGGGAAATGAGTGAGGGAGAACTAATGCAAATTGAGAAGTCAAGAGATATGAATATATCAGAAGAAACATATTATAAAATAATTCAAAAAAAGACGGCTACTTTGTTAGCTGCTTGTTGTGCTATTGGTGCCAGATCAGTATCAGCAGAAGAAAAGGTTGTCTCTAAAATGTACAAATTTGGAGAATTACTTGGGATTGCATTTCAAATAAAGGATGATTTATTTGATTACGGTAAAAAGAAAATTGGAAAGCCTCTAGGTATAGATATAAGAGAACAGAGAGTAACACTTCCTTTTATTTATTCTTTGAGGGTTTTGTCTAGAACTGATAAAAACTGGATGATTAATACAATCAAAAATTATAATAAAGATAATAAGCGAGTATTGAAAGCTATCTCAAAAATTAAAGAAGTTGGAGGAGTAGATTATGCTTTAAAAAAAATGGAAAACTATAAAAATAAGGCGATTAAAATTTTGGAAGGATTTCCAATCAGTCCTTATAAAGAATCTTTAATTTTAATGGCAAATTTTGTTACCAGTAGAGATATATAATTAAATTTTTCATTACTATCTTTCATAAGAATTTTGAGTTTAATTCAATTGCCCTTTTTGATAATTAACTTATGATATCTAAAATTACTATTGATAAGGTTTATGAAACCTCTAGAGTAGAAGAGGTTATAGGTGAGTTTATATCTCTTAAAAAATCTGGATCCAATTATAAAGCCCTAAGCCCTTTTAGTAAAGAGCGGACCCCAAGCTTTATGGTTTCTCCTGTAAAACAGATATGGAAAGATTTTAGTAGTGGGAAAGGAGGAAATGTTGTTGCTTTCTTAATGGAACATGAACATTTTACTTACCCAGAAGCAATTAAATATTTAGCCAAAAAATATAATATTGAAATTGAAGAAACCATTCAAACAGATGCATCCAGAAAATTAGAAAGCCAACGGGAGAGCATGTTTTTGGTAGTTCAGTATGCAAGCAATTTTTTTCAGGAAAAACTTTGGAATACAAATGAAGGGAAAAATATAGCACAAACATATTTAGCAGAAAGAGGTATTAAGGAAGAATCAATCAAAAATTTTGATCTAGGATATTCACCTGAGAAAAATAATTCTTTTGCTTTAGATGTTATTAAAAATGGATATAATAAGGAGTTTATAGAAAAAACAGGTTTAGTCATTTATAACAAAAATAATGAAGTAGATCGTTTTAGTGGGCGTATAATTTTTCCAATAAAAAGTATTTCCGGAAGAACTCATGGATTTGGAGCAAGATTAATTTCTGAGAAGTCTAATAAGCCAAAATATCTAAATTCAGTTGAAAGTGAGATTTATCATAAAAGTAAAATTCTATATGGGATATATGAATCTAAACAGGCCATTGTTAAACAAGATTTGTGTTATTTAGTTGAGGGTTATACTGATGTCATTCAATTTCATCAAGCTAACATTAAAAATGTTGTTTCTTCTTCAGGAACATCTTTAACTGCTGATCAGATAAGAATGATAGGAAGGTTAACTTCAAATATTGTTGTTTTATTTGATGGAGATGATGCAGGGTTAAGAGCTTCTTTGAGGGGAATAGATTTGATTTTAGAACAAGAGATGAATGTAAAAATATGTGTTTTTCCAGAAGGGCAAGATCCTGACAGCTATGCAAGAACACATAAATATGATCAGATAATTGATTTTTTAGAAACTCAAGCTAAAGATTTTATTCAATTTAAAGCTTCTTTGCTTGCAGATCAAAACATTTCTGATCCCATTAAAAAAGCCGAGACTGCTCGGGAAATTATTGAAAGTATTTCTAAAATTCCTGATCCAGTTAAGCAAGAGATTTATATTCAGAGTTGTTCGCAAATCATGAATATTTCTGAGGAGACACTTTTTTCAAGTTTAGAACAATTAAAACAAAAAAAAGATAAGACTGGTTTTAAAAGACATGTCTCATCTGTTTCTTTAGAAAACAGAGTTTCTTACCCTACTGAAAAAATTGACAAAACTTATGAATTAGAAAAACAAATTATTTCAATTTTGCTTCATTATGGAAATTATGACGCCAAATTTGATGAGATAATTTTAAGGTCATCTGAAAAAGGTGAGATAATAGAGGATATTAAGAAAATTTCATTGAAAGTTTATGAAAAAATTTTTCTTGACTTGCAACAGGATGAAGTTGAATTAACTAACGAGACATTTAAAAAGATATTTAATAAACTAATTGAATCTTATCAAATAAAAAAATCGAATGATTATGGAATTGAGGAATTAATGAAAGGTGATGATGTGAATTTGAATCAAGTTGTCACGGATATTCTTATTGATGATGAAAGATATTATCTCCACAATTGGGAGAAAAAAAATATTTTCGTGAAGGGAAAGGTTAGCCAGATTTCTCGTTTTGTTGATGAAACTATACTTAATTTAAGAAGATATCTAATAGACCAAAAGATTGAAGAACTTCAATTAAAAGCTAAAGAATCCGATGACAATAATAATTTATTGGAAGAAATTTTGAGTTACAACAAGTTGAAAAAAGTGCTTTCAGAGAGATTAAATCGTGTTCTTTAATTTTCTATGTTAGTAACTCTTTAGGTATTTCACAGATTGGAATAGTATTCATTTTGTGTTGATTTTGATTATTATATTTTAAATAAATTTTCATTATTCTTGATTCCTCTTCTGACATTTCATTTATGGATTCTTTACTTTCGATTTTATCCATAGCCCACTCTATTTGATCATAGTTTAAGCCTAATTGGTCTAAATCAGATCTCCCATCATCCCATAGCCCATCGGTTGGTATTGCATTTTGGATAGAGTCATTTATTTTCAAATACTTGGCAATTTCATATACTTGAGATTTAAGGAGATCAGCAATTGGACTCAAATCTACTCCTCCATCTCCATATTTTGTAAAAAATCCTACTCCAAAGTCTTCAACTTTATTTCCTGTCCCTATAACCAATAATTCATTCAAGGTTGAAAAGTAATAAAGAGTAGTCATTCTTAGTCTTGATCTTGTGTTAGCAAGACTTAATAAAGCTTTTTCCTTTTTATCTGTTTTGGGTAGTTTTTCAATAAAATTTTCAAAAACTGATGTAAGAGATAAATTTTGATGTGTAACATTATTAAATTTTTTTTCTAACCAAGAGATATGATTTCTTGCATCAGAAACCTGCTTTTTTTGCTGATATATTTCCATCTCAAGACATAATAGTGGCAAGCCAGTCATTGCACAAATAGTAGATGTAACAGCTGAGTCAATTCCTCCAGAAACACCCACAACAAAACCTTTCATTTCAGATTGTTTTGCGTATTTTTTAAGCCAATTGATTATATGTTTGACAACTTTTTCCGGTGATTTCATTTTTTTTAACTATACCTAATTAAATTTGCGGTAAATTTAGATCTTGTGTGAAAATAATTAATACGATTTATTTTGAGACAATTTTTTAGAATAAATTTTTTTTTGATTTGGGTACTTTTATTCTGTAACTGTAATATAAATGATTCAAAGGAATTGCAGATAAATTTAATACCAATCTCAATTGAGATAGATAGATTTGATAAGAAATTTCATGAATCAGATTCAAAAGAGATACCTGTCATAAAAAAAAGGTATCCTTATCTTTTCCCTGAAAAATTCGATGATTCCGTTTGGATCAATAGGCAAAAAGATACTTTGCAATTGCTTTTGTTGAGTGAGGTAGAAAAAGCATTTCCTTCAATGGATCCGTTAGAAAGTGAAATAAAACATTTGTTCCAACATATAAAATTTCATTTCCCAAAAGTAAAAATTCCGCATGTCATTGGTTTAGTTAATAATGTGGATTATCAGAACAAAACAATTTATGCAGATTCTCTTTTAATCATTTCATTAGACACTTATCTTGGAGGCTCCAATGCTTTGTATGATGGTATACCTAGATATATTAGACAAGAAATGGATTATAAATTTTTAACCTCTCATATTGCTGAAAAATTTGCTGATAGAAAAGTATCAGCTCCAAAAAACAAATCATTTTTGTCTTACATGATTTTTTATGGAAAAAAATTGTATTTAAAAGATATAATTTTACCTCATAAGTCAGATGAAATAAAAATAGGATACAATGAAGATCAAATTAATTGGGTAGTTGAAAATGAGAAGTATATTTGGGAATATATTATAGAAAGAAAATTACTTTATAATAATGATGTTTCTCTGATGAAAAGATTTATAGACCCGTCTCCATTTTCAAAATTTTATTTAGAAATAGATAATGAATCTCCAGGAAGAATAGGGCAATGGTTAGGGTGGCAAATTGTAAGATCTTTTGTGGATAAAAACCCTAAAGTTAAACTTTCAGAAATTATATTGATGCCTGAAGAAATTTTATTTAAAAAATCTAGTTATAAACCTTCTCGATAATGTCAAAAAAAAATACTCACATAAATATAAATGTTTCTTTAGATGAAAATAAGGTTGCTGAGAAAATTGAATGGTCTGCTCCAGATGGAAGAGTCGAAAATAAGGATGCTAAAGCTATGTTCCTTTCTTTCTGGGATAGTGAAAAAATGGAAACTTTGAAAATGGATTTATGGATAAAGGAGATGCCTGTCCATGAGATGAAATTATTTTTCTATCAAAATTTGGTTAGCCTTGGTGAAACTTATTATAGATCAACAAATGATGAAAAAAATTTTACAGCTATAAAGGAATTTTCAAAAAAATTTGCTAAAGAAATAGATTTTAAAATTTAGTAAAAGTCTTTTCCGTATAATTTTAAAGAAAACTAGCGGCTAATTGAATTGACTATTTGTTTTTTTTATGTAATTAAGGATTTCTTTTTTCCCTTTTAATTTTTTAGATGAACTAATAAAAAAATGAGGCAATTCTGACCAATCTTTTTTTAGTGCATCGAGGTATTTTGAAATACTTGATTCTATTTTATTTGAGTTAATCTTATCAGATTTTGTAAATACTATGTTAAAAGGGATTAAATTTTCTCCCATCCATTTAATAAAATTTATGTCAATTAGTTGAGGTTCTTGCCTTATATCTAACAATAAAAAAGTGGAGGTTAATTCTTTTCTGTTTAGAAAATAATTAGTAGTAAAATTTTGAAATTTTTTTCTGTTAGATTTTGAAGTATTTGCATACCCATATCCAGGTAAATCAACTATGTACCATTTTTTATCAATTAAAAAATGATTGATTAGCTGGGTTTTTCCTGGAGTAGAAGAAATTTTAGCTAAATTTTTTCTGCCACAAATCATATTTATGAGGGATGATTTCCCAACATTTGACCTTCCAATAAATGCATATTCAGGAAACGAGTGTTTCGGACATCCTTTAACATTTGTATTGCTGATTATAAATTCAGAATTAAAAATTTTCATATGAAAGATTAATTCAAAACTTATTCTTTTTAAGCCATGAAAACATTATTTCATTAAACTTTCCAGGATGCTCCATCATAGGAGCATGTCCACAATTATCGATCCAATGCAAATCTGATTTCGGCATAAGTGAATTGAATTCTTTAGCAACACTTGGAGGGGTTACAGTGTCTTGAGCTCCCCATATAATTGCTGTGGGTATTTTCATTTTCGGAAGATCTTTAGACATATTATGGCGAATGGCACTTTTTGCAATAGCAAGGGTTCTAATAACTTTATTCCTGTCATTTACAGCTTCAAAAACATCATCCACTATTTTTTTTGTAGCAACTTTAGGATCAAAAAAAACTTCTTCAGTTTTTGCCTTAATATACTCATAATCACCTCTTTTAGGATAACCATCACCCATAGCATTTTCATAAAGCCCTGAACTACCAGTTATAATGATTCCTTTTACCTTTTCAGGATAATAATTTGAAAAAAGTAAAGCTATGTGACCCCCAAGAGAGTTACCTAACAGAATTACATCCTTTAGATTTTTAGAGAGTACAAATTCATGCAAAAAGTTTGCAAGAGATTTAACGGTAGTTTTTGACAAAGGCAAAGAATATAATGGAAGTTCTGGGACTATGACGCGATATCCCTTTTTTGGGAAATATTCCAAAACACCTTCAAAATTACTTAATCCGCCCATAAGGCCATATAAAACAATAATTGCGGGTCCTTCACCTACTTCTATATGTTTTATATAATCATTTTTTGCCATTTAAAACGTCATTTTTGAACTTCGTGAAGACCAAAGATATGGAATTCAACTCTAGAATCAGAAATAATTTTAACTCGTCAATTATTGCTTGAAATTGGAGGGAAGTGGTAAAATTTATCAACAATGTGGTAAAATGTGGTAAAATGTGGTAAAATAATTATATATTTGAATTTAATAATTCAATTAAATGAAGCATTTTATTGGCACATATGAGTGTAAGGCCGATGTAAAGGGTAGAATAATGCTTCCAGCAGCTTTAAAAAAACAACTTTCTTATAGTATTAAAGAAGGATTTGTTATAAAAAGAGCTGTGTTTAATCCTTGCTTAGAGTTATATCCGTTGAAGGAATGGGATTCTTTAATAGAAAAAGTAAACACTTTAAATAGGTTTGTTAAAAAGAATAACGATTTTATCAGAAGATTTACTGCAGGGGTAAAACTTCTTGAAATTGATGCCTCAGGAAGAATACTGATTCCTAAAAATTTAATCAATCATGCAAAAATAAAAAAAGAAGTTGTTGTTTCATCAGCTGTCAACATACTTGAAATATGGGATAAGAACCTTTATGAAAGCTCAATTGATGAAGCAACTATTGACTTTGCTTCCCTAGCGGAACAGGTCATGGGTGATCAAAATGATGAAAACTTATCATAATCCAGTATTGCTGCAAGAAGCTATAGAAGGACTAAATATTAATCCTTTGGGCATTTATGTTGACGTTACTTTTGGTGGTGGAGGACATTCTAGGGCAATACTCAATAAATTGTCGAGTGAAGGAAAACTTTTTGCTTTTGACCAAGATGATTCCGCTTCCAAGAATACAATAAATGACAACAGGTTCAAGTTAATATCAGCAAACTTTTCAAATTTAAAGGAACATTTAAATCTTTATAACACAAATCAGATTTCAGGTTTAATTGCAGATTTTGGTGTTTCATCTTATCAGCTTGATACAAGAGAAAGGGGTTTTTCTACAAGGCTAGATGGTCCATTAGATATGAGGATGGATAAAAAAAATAAATTAAGTGCTAATTCAATAATCAACTCCTATGGAGAGAATAAATTGACAAGAATCTTTAAAAATTATGGAGAGCTTAATCGAGCAAAGAGCTATGCTAAAAAAATTGTTGAATCAAGAACCCACAAAAAAATATTGACAACTAAGGGTTTGCTAAAGGTCTTACACCCTTTAATTGCAAAAAAAAATTTAAATAAAGAAATGGCAAAAATTTTTCAGGCTATTAGAATTGAAGTCAATCAAGAATTGGAAGCAATAAAATTTCTTTTGCCTCAAACAGTAGATTTCATTTTAAAAGGAGGTAGACTGGTTTGCATTTCATACCACTCTCTTGAAGATAGATTAGTTAAAAAATTTATAAGGGATGGAAATTTTGATGAGAACTTAGAGACAGATTTATATGGGAACAAATATGTGCCCTATAAAAAAATAGGTCGTTTAATTACTCCTTCCGAAAAAGAATTAATTAAAAATAAAAGATCAAGAAGTGCAAAACTTAGAATAGCAGAAAGAGTATGAAAAGAATTCTGGCAATACTGAATGTTGAGTTTTTAATAAAGGAAGATGCCTTTAAAAATTGGCGCATAATATTATATGTGCTAATTCTAGCAGTTGTTATGATAGCTAGTGGACATAGTACAGATAAGAAAATCTTTAAGATTGCTTCACTAAATGAAGAAATAAGATTATTGAAAAGTGAGTTTATAGATCAACGAACCTATTTGATGAATTTAAAAATGGAAACAAAAATAATGGCTGAATTAAGTCCTTTGGGTATTGGACCCTCAAAAGAACCAGCAATAAAAATAATTGTTTCAAATGACTAAGGATTTAAGTAGAAAAGTCATGAATCGATCCTATGTGGTGGTCTCTGCAATGGTCATATTCTCTTTTATACTGATGGGTAAGTTAGTTTATATACAATTAGTCGAAGGCGAAAAGTATAAGAAAATAGCATCAAATCAAACAGTTAAAAATGTTGTTCTGCAGCCTAGTCGAGGTAATATTTATTCTGAAGACGGTAGTTTAATGGCTACTTCTGTCGCTCAATATGAGGTGAGATGGGATTCAAAGGTTCCAAGTAAGTCGGTTTATAATAACAACAAAGAAAAACTGATTAAAGGGCTTTCAACAATTTTGGGCAACCCAATTGAACAAATATTAAAAAAAATTGAAGATGCAAGAAAGAATAATAATAGGTATATGCTTGTCGCAAAAAATTTGAGTTATTCAAAACTTAAAAAGATAAAATCATTGCCAATTTTCAATTTACCTTCTTTTAAAGGAGGACTAATAATTGAACAACAAATAAAAAGAGAACATCCACTTGGAAGGATTGCTGAAAGAACAATTGGATATGAGCTAAAAAATCTAAATGGAAGTTATTTCAGGGTAGGCATTGAAGGTGCTTTTGGGAATTATCTTAGGGGAGAAGAGGGAAGGCGGTTGAAACAAAGAATTGCAAATGGGCAATGGAAACCAATTAATGACAGTAATGAAAAGGAGCCTACCCAAGGGTATGATATTTTCACAACAATAAATCTTAACATTCAGGA
This sequence comes from Bacteroidota bacterium, assembly GCA_036340635.1. Lineage (GTDB taxonomy): Bacteria > Bacteroidota > Bacteroidia > Flavobacteriales > Flavobacteriaceae. Next base: position 39,897 of record JAYYYF010000032.1, read on the forward strand.
CATTACCCATTCAGCATTACTTGAGCAGCTAGAAAAATATGAAGCTGATCATGGTTCTGCTGTTGTAATGGAAACTGGAACAGGAAAAATAAGAGCAATAGTCAATTTAGGGAGAACTTCAGAAGGAACTTATTATGAAAAATTGAATTACGCTGTGGGAGAGCTTAATGAACCGGGTTCTACTTTTAAGCTTATTTCTATGATTGCTGCTTTGGAAGATAGAGTAGTTGGCCCTGAAGATATTATAGAAACAGGGAATGGAGAAGTGACCTTCTATAAAAAATATAAAGTTAGGGATTCAAAGGAAGGAGGATACGGATCAATACCTGCATCTAAAGTTTTTGAATCTTCATCTAATACAGGTATGGTAAAAATAGTTTTTAATAGCTACAAAGACAATCCAAGTAAGTTTGTAAATAGGCTTTATAATATGGGTGTAAATAAACCTTTGGGCCTTTCTATAAAAGGGGAACCCATTCCTAAAATACCATATCCGACTGACAAAGAATGGGATGGATTAGATCTGCCTTGGATGGCCTATGGTTATGGTGTGGCCATGACTCCTCTTCAAATACTTTCATTTTATAATGCAATTGCAAATAATGGAGAAATGTTAAAACCAAAGTTTATAGAAAAAATTGGTAAGGCGGGGGAAAAACCACAAAAAACATTTAAAAAAGAAATTTTAAATCCATCGATTTGTTCAGATGAGACATTGACTCAGATTAAAAGAATGTTGTTTAATGTAGTAGACAAAAAATGGGGTACGGCATATCAGATAAAGGATAGTTTGTTTAACGTTGCGGGAAAAACAGGCACATGTCAGTTAGATTATACCAAGGATGAGGTACAATATATTTCAAGTTTTGTAGGATATTTTCCAGCTGAAAAACCAATGTATTCTTGTATAGTAGTTATTCATAGACCTGACAAGTCATTAGGTTATTATGGATCCACAGTAGCTGCTCCTGTTTTTAAAAAAATAGCCAAAAAAATATATATATCTACACCTAAAAAAATAAAGATCAAGCCTAGTGAGATAAGGTTGACTTTAAACAAAGCAAGATTGATTAAAAAAAGTAAAAATGAAATTCCTGATTTGACTGGGAAAAGCGATGTTGATGCAATTTCAATAATTGAGAATTTGGGATTGAATTTTAAAACTATAGGCAAAGGAAAGGTTATAAGACAGTCATTAAAACCTGGTACTAGAACAAAAAAAGGACAATTAATTGTTTTAGAATTGTCATGAAAAAAATTAAGGACATACTATATAAGGTTTCGGTTGAAACTATAATTGGCTCTACTGGAGTTATAGTTAAACATGTCACTTTTGATTCGAGAAAAGTTTTAAAAAATTCTGTTTTTATTGCTGTAGGTGGAGTTCAGGTTGACGGCCATATTTTTATAGATGACGCACTTAAAAAAGGAGCAAAAGTAATTGTTTGCGAAAAATTACCATCTAATATAATAGATGGAAAAGTTTATGTAAAAGTAAATGATTCTAGAGCTGCACTTAGCTTAATTGCCTCAAATTTTTACGATAATCCATCTGAAAAGTTAGATTTAATTGGTGTTACAGGGACTAATGGGAAGACTACAATATCAACTTTACTTTACAAGGTTTTTAATTCACAAAATATATCTTCAGGTTTAATATCAACTGTTGAGATAAAGTACAATAAAAGATTGATTTCAACAGATCTTACAACACCTGATCCCTTAACAATAAACTCATCACTAAATGAGATGGTGAAATCAGGGGTTAAAAAATGCTTTATGGAAGTTTCATCACATGGGATAGATCAAAAGCGCGTTAATGGATTAAAATTTGGAGGAATTTTATTCACAAATCTGACTCATGATCATCTAGATTATCATAAAAGCTTTAAAAATTACCGAGATGTTAAAAAGCAAGTTTTTGATTCTCTTCAAAAAGATGCATTTGCATTAATTAATCTTGATGACAGAAATGCAGAATTTATGTTGCAAAATTCTCGAGCGAAAAAGTACACTTATGCACTGCATAAGTTAGCAGATTTCAATGTTAAAATTCTTGAAAATCAACTGAGAGGAATGCTTTTAAAAATAAAAGAGAATGAAATTTGGACTCAGATACTAGGAGAATTTAATGCTTATAATTTGTTAGCAGTTTATGCAACCTCTATGATACTTGGATTAGAAGAGTTGACAATACTTAAAAAAATTAGCGCGCTTAAGAGTATTCCTGGAAGATTTCAAACTTATCAAACAAAAAATAATGTTATGATAGTAATAGACTATGCGCATACACCTGATGCTTTAAAAAATGTCTTATCAACAATAGATAAAATTAGAACTAAAAATGAAGCTCTATATACAATAATTGGTTGTGGTGGAGATCGTGATAAGAAAAAAAGGCCAAAGATGGGAGAGGTTGCTGCTAAATTTAGTTCTAAGGTAATTTTCACATCTGATAATCCAAGGAATGAAGATCCCAAATTAATAATTAAAGAAATGGTAAAAGGAGTTAGCCCTATGGATTATAAAAAAACAAGTGTTGTTGTAAAGAGAGATGAAGCAATTTCAGCTGCACATAAATTATCAAATCCGGGTGATATAGTTCTTATAGCAGGTAAAGGACATGAGAATTACCAAGAAATTAATGGAAAAAAACATCCCTTTAATGATTTTGAATGTGCTAGGAAAATTTTTTCAAAAACATAAAAAACATGTTATACTACTTATTTGAATATATAGAAAAGACATTTCAATTTCCAGGAGCTTCTTTGTTTCAATTTTTGTCTTTTAGGGCTGCATTAGCTGTTTTACTTTCTTTAGCCATCACGCTAGTTTATGGAAAAAAAATAATTCTTTTTTTAAAAAGAAAACAAGTTGGTGAGACAGTTAGAGATTTAGGTCTTGGTGGTCAAAAGGAAAAATCGGGAACACCTACTATGGGAGGCATAATTATAATCCTGGGAACCCTGATACCCGTTTTGCTAATTGCCCAGATTCACAACATATATATAATTCTTCTTGTCGTTACAACTCTTTGGATGGGGTTAATAGGAATTATTGATGATTACATTAAAATTTTTAAAAAAGACAAGAAAGGATTAAAAGGAAAGTTTAAGATTATAGGTCAATTGATGCTTGGGTTATTTGTTGGATCAGTACTTTATTTTCATCCAGATGTTACTGTGAGACAAGAAATTGAAAAAGGTGATAGAACAAATCAAATTGTTTTAAGTCAAGTTTTTTCTGAAGAAAAAAAATCTACAATTACTACTATACCAATGATTAAAGGTAATGAATTTGATTACGCTAGTTTAATTAACTGGGTATCTCCTGATCTTGAAAAATATGGGTGGGTAATATTTATTAGTGTAGTTGTTTTTATAATTACTGCTGTTTCCAATGCAGCAAACTTGACTGATGGAATAGATGGTTTGGCTGCAGGCACCTCTGTTATTATAGTATTGGCATTAGGAATTTTTACTTGGGTTTCTGGGAATTTTATTTTTTCAGATTATTTAAATATCATGTATATCCCAAAGGTAGGTGAAGTCACTGTCTTTATTGCTGCTTTTGCAGGATCTTTAATAGGATTTTTGTGGTACAATACCTTCCCAGCAACTGTTTTTATGGGAGACACGGGAAGCTTAACTATTGGTGCAATTATTTCAGTTTTATGTTTTATAACAAGGAAAGAATTACTAATACCTATCCTTTGCGGTGTATTTTTTATTGAGACTCTTTCAGTGGTTTTACAAGTGGGTTATTTTAAATATAGCAAAAAAAAATCCGGAGTTGGGAAACGAATTTTTAGAATGTCTCCACTTCATCATCATTATCAGAAGATGGGTTTTCATGAGAGTAAAATAGCGACAAGGTTTTGGATTATAACAGTTCTTTTGGCAGTTATTTCAATTGTAACACTTAAGATAAGATAATGGAAGGTAAAATAGTCATATTAGGTGCTGGGGAGAGTGGTCTAGGTTCTGCTGTTTTAGCTAAGAAAAAAGGTCTTAATGTTTTTGTCTCAGACAATGATTTTATTTCAAATGAAACAAAAGCAAGTCTTGATTCATTAGGGGTTTCTTGGGAAGAAAGAAAGCATACGTTTTCCAAAATGAAAGATGCTGATTGGATAATTAAAAGCCCTGGAATTAAAAATAAATCAAAGATTGTTAGCCAACTAAGAAGAGTAAATATTCCTGTAATATCAGAAATAGAGTTTGCTTCAAAATTCACTTCTTCAAAAATTATTGGAATAACAGGGAGTAATGGTAAAACTACAACTGCCTTGTTAACCCACCATATTTTGTCTCAGGGTGGATTAAGGGTAGGAATAGCTGGAAATATTGGCAAAAGTTTTGCTAGAGATATAGCAGAAAACAACTATGAATACTATGTGCTTGAAATTAGCAGTTTTCAGTTAGATGATATAATAGATTTCAGTCCAAATATTGGTGTAATAACTAATGTTGTGCCTGATCATCTAGATAGGTATGAAAACAATTTTAAAAAATATTTAGGGTCTAAGCTAAAGATTACTAAAAATCAAACAGAGGAGGACTTATTATTGTTCAATTCGAATGATCCGGATTTGACAGAACAAATTTTAAGTCTTAACCCCAAAGCAAAATTACACAGTTATGGAAAAAAAAACAATTGGTCAAATAACACATACCACCATGACAAAAATATAATTATAAAAACAAAAAAAAGAAAGACTATGATAAATACGTTAGAGTTTTCACTTTCTGGACAACATAATTTACTTAACGCAATGGCTGCAGTGACGATAGCCAATTTATTTGATATAAGTAAGGATAAAATAAGGGAAAGTTTGACAAATTTTAAAGGTGCTCCACATCGTTTGGAACCAGTTTTAAAAATTCAAAATGTTAAATACATAAATGATTCTAAAGCAACAAATGTCAATGCAGCTTTTTTTGCCCTTGAAAGCATTAATACTCCAACTGTTTGGATTGCAGGAGGAATTGACAAAGGGAATGATTACGAACCATTATTGCCTCTAGTTCGTGAAAAAGTAAGGGCAATAATTTGTTTGGGAGAAAACAATGAAAAATTGTTTGAAACTTTTTATCCAATTATTGATTTAATGGTTGAAGTTAAGACAATGTCAGAGGCGGTTAAAATTGCTCACAATATAGCAAAGAGAAATGATCATGTCCTTTTATCACCAGCATGCGCAAGTTTTGATCTTTTTAAAAATTATCAAGATCGAGGAGAACAGTTTAAAAAAGCTGTCAAAAGCTTATAGTAAAAAATTAAATAAAAATTATGAAATTTTTAAAACTCAACTTTTTTTCAATACTGATGTCATTTCATTTTGCACTATTCGCCCAGCAAGATGCTCAATATACTAACTACATGTACAACACTCAGATTGTTAACCCAGCCTATGTTGGGAATAGAGGATTAACAAGTATTAATTTACTAGCTAGAACACAATGGTTGGATTTGGAAGGTTCTCCTGAAACAACTGCATTGTCAATAGATAGTTCAATTGGGAAAAATGAAAGAATGGGTATAGGGCTTTCGGTTTTCAGTGATAAAATTGGACCTACTTCTGAAAATAGAGTAAATGTAGATTATTCTTATGCTATAAATTTTCTTTGGTCAAAATTAACTTTTGGAATAAAGGCGGGACTTGTTGAGATGGATATAGACTATTCAAAGCTTCATATTGCTGACCTTAGTGATCCTTTACTTCAGTATAATTATAATAAAATTCAACCGAGATTAGGATTGGGTTTTTATTTTAATACGGAAAAATATTACTTGGGATTTTCAGCCCCAAATATATTGGAAACAAAATATTATGATGAATTAAATATTGAGAATACCTTTTTTTCAAAGGTTTCAGACAGGATACATTATTACTTGTTGGCAGGGTATGTTTTTGATCTTAGCTCTAAGATAAAAGTAAAACCTGCATCATTAGTAAAAGTTGTAAGGGGTGCACCAGTTCAATGGGATTTATCTATGAATTTTTTGTTCAATTATAAGGTTACCCTAGGTATATCAAATAGATTAGATTCTGCAATTAGTGCATTAGGAGGTTTTCAGCTTTCTGACAATTTTTTTGTCGGATTAAGTTATGATTACACTACACATCAAATAAAACAATTTAATGATGGTACATATGAACTTATTTTAAGAATTGATCTTGGGAAAGAGAGGAAAATATTAACGCCTAGATTCTTTTAAAATTGAAGAAAAATAATTTTATATATGGAGACAAAACACTTTGGGGGATATTAACCCTACTAGTTGTATTTTCTTTTTTACCTGTTTTTAGCGCTAGTTCAAACTTGGTATATGTTATTGGAACAGGGACTACATGGGGATATCTTTTCAAACATTTATTGTTGATTTTATTTGGCTTTGGTCTTATGTTTATTACTCATAGAATTCCTTATCATTATTTTAAAGGAATTTCAATATTGGCATTACCGATAGTAATCTTACTTCTGATTTACACAAATTCACAAGAAACTATAATTCAAGGAGCAAATGCAAATAGATGGATAGAAATTCCCTTAGTGGGTTTTAGTTTTCAAACTTCTGCTTTAGCTGGATTAGTTTTAACAATATATGTCGCACATTATCTTGATAAGAAAAAGCATGAAGAAATAAAATTAAAAAATTCTATTTTTTCACTCTGGATTCCATTTTTTTTAGTTGTTTCTTTGATTTTACCATCAAATTTTTCAACGGCAGCTTTAATGTTTTTTGTTATAACAATCCTTCTTTTCATTGGAGGCTATCCAATAAAAAGGATAATTACTATGTTGTTTTTGGGATTAATATTTCTTTTCTTTTTTGTTTTAACTATAAAAGCTTTTCCAGAATTAATGCCCAATCGTGTTGATACGTGGATTAGTAGAATAGAAAGTTTTACAAATGGTGATGATTTGGAATCAAATTATCAAATTGAAAAAGCAAAGACAGCAATTGCTTCTGGAGGAATTCTGGGATTAGGAGCAGGTAAAAGTATAATGAAAAACTTTTTACCACAAAGTTCTTCTGATTTTATATACGCTATAATTATTGAAGAATTTGGATTAATTGGCGGATTTGGTTTAATAATTTTGTATTTACTATTGCTTTTTAGGATAGTTGTTATAGCCTATAAATCGAATAAATTTTTTGGAAAATTACTTGTCATTGGTCTTGGAATACCAGTGGTAATTCAAGCGTTTGTAAATATGGGAGTAGCTTTACAAATTCTACCTGTTACCGGACAAAATCTACCTTTGATTAGCAGTGGCGGCACAGCGGCTTGGATCACATGTGTTTCTTTTGGAATTATTTTAAGTGTAAGTTCTCATATAGAGGAGATGGATGGTGAATTGACCGATTTAAAAGATAATAATAACCCAATTGTCATTGTAAGTGAAACAATATAAAATAATTATTTCTGGAGGAGGTACAGGGGGACATTTATTTCCTGCCATTGCTATAGCAGAAGAATTATTAATTAATAATCCAAAAACAGATATTTTGTTTGTTGGTGCCCTTGGTAGGATGGAAATGAAAAAAGTTCCTGAAGCTGGATTTAAAATTATTGGACTTTGGATTGATGGATTTAAAAGGGCAAGTTTTTTTAAGAATCTACTTTTACCAATAAAACTAATTCATAGTTTTTTAAGATCTATAACTATTTTACTTAGATTCAAACCTGACATTGTTATCGGCACTGGTGGATATGCAAGCGGTCCAATACTTTTTATTGCAAGTCTATTAAAATTTCCAACTTTAATTCAAGAACAGAATTCATATCCTGGGATTACTAACAAGATTCTTTCTAAGCGAGTTAAAAAAATTGCTGTTGCTTATGAAGATATGGACAGGTTTTTTCCCTCTGAAAAGATATCAATAACGGGTAATCCAGTTAGAAACTTTCTTTTTGAAAAAGAAAATTCTAAAGAATTAGGTAAATCTTATTTTAATTTGGACTCCAAAAAAAAGGCGCTATTAATTTTAGGTGGGAGTAATGGTTCTAAGAGAATAAATGAATTGATTTTTTCTAATTTGGATTATTTCAAAAGTAAAAAAATTCAAATTTTATGGCAGTGTGGATCTTTATATTTTAAAAAGTACTCCCATTTGAAAAAATCAGATGTTGTTGTTTTCTCTTTTATAAATGAGATTTACAAACTATACTCTGCTTCAGATTATATTATTTCTCGTTCAGGCGCGATTACATTATCTGAGTTGTGTTGTGTAGGTAAGCCTCTTATACTTGTCCCTTCTCCAAATGTTGCAGAAGATCACCAGAAACATAATTCTTTGGTTTTGTCTAAGAAAAAAGCTGCTATTGTAGTTGAAGAGAAGGATTTAAATAAGAAATTCAAAAAGACTTTTGAAAAATTATTTGGGGATACAGATTTGCAAAATATGCTTTCGACTAATTTGAAAAAAATGGCCAGACCAAATGCTAATAAAGAGATTGTTGAATTAATTCAAGAGATATTATAGATGAAAATGATTGATAGATATTATTTTATAGGGATTGGAGGCATAGGAATGTCCTCTTTAGCAAAATATCTTTTTTATAATGGTAACTATGTTTCTGGCTATGATAGAATCAAAGGATTTATTACAGATAATCTTAATGATGATGGGATTGAAGTTGTTTTTGAAGATACAGTAGATTCAATTCCAAACAAATTCAAATTAAAGGGGACAAGAGTAATTTATACTCCTGCAATACCAAATGATCATGTTCAACTTAATTATTTTATAAAAAATGGTTTTGAAGTAAGGAAAAGATCTTATTTGTTGGGAGACATAACTAAAAAATCAAAGGTTTTTGCTGTAGCAGGAACGCATGGGAAAACAACTACTAGTGCAATTTTATCTCACATGTGCAATTCTATTAGATTAAATTTCACTGCATTCTTGGGAGGCATAGCAAAGGGGTTTGATAGTAATTTAATTAACAAAGGTGATGAATTTTCAATAGTTGAAGCTGATGAATATGATCGATCTTTTTTAGAATTATATCCAACAATTGCATGTATTACTTCGATAGATGCAGATCATTTAGACATTTATAAAAATAAAGCTAACTTGATTAAAGCATTTCAAGAGTTTTCAAGAAGAACCAAAAAGCATCTATTAGTAGCAAAAGGTTTACCGATTGAGGGAATCACTTTTTCTTTAGATCAAAAAGCTGATTATCATGTATCAAATATAGTTGAATATGATTTAGGATATAAATTTAATTTTCATACACCTTCTAAGATTTATAAAAACATTGACTTTAATTTAATTGGGCGTCATAATTTGTCTAATGCTATTGCCGCATCTGCGATGATTGATCTTGCAGGAATACCTTTAGAAGAAGCTTTGAATTCCTTAAAACATTTTAAGGGATTGAAACGAAGAATTGAAATTTTCAAAATTGAGGAAAAGATTATAATTGATGATTACGCGCACCATCCAGCTGAAATTGATTCTGTGTTTAATACTATTAATGAAAGATATTTAAGTAAAAGAAAAGCGGTAGTTTTTCAACCCCATCTTTTTTCTAGGACAAGAGATTTTATGAATCAATTTTCTAATTCTTTGTCACAATTCGATGAGATCTATTTGACAGAAATTTATCCGGCAAGGGAGCTTCCTATTTCAGGAATTAATTCAAAAAAATTAATGGAAAAGATTATAAGCCCATTAAAAAAGATTGTATCTAAAGACGATTTAGAGAAGACAATTAAAGCCTCTAAAGCTGATTTGTTTGCGGTTCTTGGAGCTGGTGATATTGGTGATGAGATAGAAAAATTAAAAATTAAATATAAGGTATATGAAAATTAAGAATATTATTTTTTTCGGAATAATTTTTATTCTATCAGTATTGTTGACAGGATTCTCTAATTGGAGAAATCAACAACGATTAATTAAAGTACATGAAGTTATTTTTGAATCAGGGAATTCAAAATTTTTAAGTTTTCAGTTAATTAATAGTCTATTGCAGAAGGGAACAAATAATTTTCCTAAAAAGATTAAAGATGGATTAGATCTGGATACTCTTGAACTATTGCTTGAAGAAAACCCATACATTTACAATGCTGAAGTTTATTACAATCTAAAAGGATTATTAGGTGTTAGGATAAAAGAGCAAACCCCTGAATTAAAAATACTTTCTGACTCAATTTTTTATTATAGCAATGAAGGTGTCAAAATACCTTTATCTGAAAAATATAATCCTGAGTTACCATCCTTTATAGGTAAACCAAATAAAAATGAAATAGAGGACCTTCTTTTTTTGATAATGCACTTTAAAGAAGACGATTTTTTTAAAAATCAATTAAATACAATTCGATATGAATTGAACTCTTACTATATAAAGTTACATTCATTTGACTTTGAAGTGGAATTTGGAAGTGTAAAAAATATTGAAGAAAAAATTAAAAAGCTAAAAGTTTTTTCAGCTTTTCAAAAAAGTATTAAAAGAAAATCAAATTATAAAAAAATTAGTTTAAAATATAATAAACAAATAGTTGCATCGTAAACATTTAATAATGGAAAAATCAAAAATTTCGGTAGGATTAGACATTGGGACAACTAAGATTGTTGTAATGGCTGGCAAAAAAAATGAATTCAATAAGGTTGAAATATTGGGTATTGGAAAATCAAAAAGTCTTGGTGTCCATAGAGGGGTGGTAAATAATATAACTCAAACTATTCAATCCATTCAACAAGCTGTTGAAGAGGCAAAAAGTCTCTGTGGAGACAATATTGAAGAAGTAGTTGTTGGAATTGCTGGGCAACATATACGTAGTCTTCAACATAGTGATTATATAACAAGGACTAATCCTGAAAAAGTAATTTCTCAGGAAGACATTGAAAGACTTATTCAGCAAGTGTACAAATTAGTTATGTTGCCAGGTGAGGAAATTATTCATGTATTACCACAGGATTATAAAGTTGATGGACAATCTGAAATTAAAGAACCAATTGGCATGTATGGAGGAAGATTAGAAGCTAACTTTCATGTTGTTGTCGGTCAGGTTTCCTCAATTAAAAATATTGGAAGATGTATTAAAAGTGCTGGTCTTTCAATGGGAAATATAACACTTGAACCGCTTGCATCATCAGAAGCTGTTTTAAGTCAGGAAGAAAAAGAAGCTGGGGTTGCATTAATTGATATAGGTGGAGGCACAACAGATCTTGCAATATTCAAGGATGGAATAATTCGTCATACTGCAGTTATTCCTTTTGGAGGGAATGTTATTACAGAAGATATAAAGGAAGGGTGTTCCATAATAGAGAAACAAGCTGAGCTACTTAAAATAAAGTTTGGTTCTGCTTGGCCTGGGGAGAATAAGGATACAGAGATAGTTTCAATTCCAGGCCTTAGAGGGAGGGAGGCAAAGGAAATATCATTAAAAACTCTCTCTAAGATTATTAATGCTCGTGTTGTTGAAATAATTGAACAAGTTCATTTAGAAATAAAGAATTATGGTAATGATGAGCAAAAGAAAAAGCTTATTGGAGGGATAGTACTCACTGGAGGAGGAAGTCAATTAAAGCACTTGAAACAATTAGTTGAGTATATAACAGGAATGGACACCCGAATTGGTTACCCAAGTGAACATTTGGCAGGTGATACAAACAAGTCTCAGACTGAACCGATGTTCTCGACGGCTGTTGGACTGCTGTTAAATGCTTTAGAAGGTGAGTTAAGTGAGGATGGTGAAGAAAAAAATAAAGAAGAATTTTCTAATGAGAAAAAAGATTTAGAATTAAAAGATTCTTCTGATTTATCTAGTGAAATAAATAGTAGAAGAAAGACAATACTAGATAAATGGGTAGAGAAGTTTAAAGAATTTTTAGATAACGCATAAAAAATTTATTCAATGGAATCTATACAATCAAATAAATTTAGCTTTGATTTGCCTAAAAATATAAGCAATGTAATCAAGGTGATAGGAGTTGGAGGTGGTGGAAGTAACGCAATTAACCATATGTTCCAGCAAGGGATTAAAGGAGTTGATTTTGTTGTTACAAATACTGATGCACAGGCATTAAATGAAAGCCCTGTTCCTATAAAAATTCAGCTCGGTGCTTCTTTGACAGAAGGGCTTGGCGCTGGTGCAAACCCTGAAGTAGGAGCCCAAGCTGCTCAAGAGAGTTTTGAGGACATAAAAAGTTTACTAACTACTCAGACCAAGATGGTTTTTGTAACGGCTGGTATGGGGGGAGGTACAGGTACAGGGGCCGCTCCAATCATTGCAAAGATGGCAAGAGAATTAGATGTTTTAACAGTTGGGATTGTTACTATGCCCTTTGATTTTGAAGGTAAATTAAGAATAAATCAAGCAGAAAAGGGACTAGAAAACATGAAAAAGTCAGTTGATTCATTAATTGTAATTAATAACAATAAGTTACGTGAAGTGTATGGTAATTTAGGTTTTAAAGCTGGCTTTTCTAAAGCAGATGAAGTTTTGGCTTCAGCTGCAAGAGGTATTGCTGAAGTTATAACTCATCACTATACTCAAAATGTAGATCTTAAGGATGCAAGAACAGTATTGTATAATAGCGGCACAGCTATTATGGGTTCAGCAATTTCAAGTTCTGAAGATCGTGCTCAGGACGCTATAACTAAGGCATTAGATTCCCCTTTACTTAATGATAATAGAATTGTAGGGTGTAAGAATGTTTTATTATTAATTGTTTCTGGATCTGAAGAAATAACTATAGATGAGATTGGTGAAATTAATGATTTTATTCAGGAAGAAGCAGGGAATAACACAAATATAATAATGGGAGTAGGAGAAGATGAAAATTTAGGTAATTCGATTTCTGTCACCGTTATTGCGACTGGATTTCCAGCTGATCAGCAAAGTCAAATTGTAAATATCGAAGCTAAAAAAGTCATTCATACACTAGAAGTAGATCAAAAAATCGAACAGGATTTAATGGGAACTGAAAAAATTAAATCTTTAAATCTTAATCATAAAGATGAAGAGAAGTTAGAGGAAAAAAATGATGATGAAATAATTATAACTGATGAAATAATTATAACTGATGAAATTAGGGATATGGAGGTTATTTATGAAGTTGTAGAGAGAGATTTTAATAATGAATACTTAATTACAGATGAAATAAAAAACATGGAAGTTGTATATGAAATTCTCAATCATTCTAATGATGAAGTTTTAATAACTGATGAAATAAGGGATATGGAGGTTTTTTATGATGTTTTAGATAGTCAATCTAGCGATGTAAATTTTGAAAAAGTATCAAATATTGTTGAAGATAATGATGAATCAGACATTTTTGATATAGAAGTAGTGGACCCTGAATATTTGATTTCAGAATTTGATTCTAAAACAATTGATGAGGTTGAAGACGAAAGTCAAATTGAATTTAATTTTGAGCTTCCTGTTAGAGAGATAGATTTCCAAAAAAAGGGGTCTGATGAATTTAAGGTTCAAAAATCACAAGAGGATGTGGGTGACAATGAGAAATTGGAAGAATTAGATTTTGAAACTAACATAGATGATGAGTTCAATTTTGAGCTTAAAGGGAATGGTGAATCTGAAATCAAAAATGAATCTAAAAATGAATTGCGAAAAAATGAAGATGAAGAAAAAGACAGATCAAATACCCAAAGCTCAGCATTTGATCAAAGAATTAATGAAACACTTCCTTCAGAAAATGAAAAGCGAAAAGAACATTTAAAAAAGTTTAATTATTCCTTTACAAATTCAAGAAGAATTGATGAGCTTGAAAAGCAGCCTGCTTATAAAAGAATGGGCTTAGATCTAGAAAATCCTTCACCAAAGTCTGACGAAGAAAATTCTTCAAGGATAAGTATAGATGAAGATTGCAATGAAGAAATTCAATTACGTTCAAATAATTCTTTTTTACATGACAACGTTGATTAATTTTGAATTATAAAACAGAGCACATGTCTTTAATGAATAAAATAACTGAAGAATTAAAAAAAGCAATAAAGGGAAAAGATGAAATAGGTCTTCAATCAATTAGAGCAATTAAATCAGAACTATTATTGCTAAGGACTAGATCTGGAAATTCCAATAATATTTCTGAGGAACAGGAGATTAAAGTTTTGCAAAAACTTATAAAACAAAGGAAAGATAGTGCTACAATATATAGGAAGCAAAATAGAATTGATTTAGCTGAACCTGAAGAAGCGCAAGCAAAAATTATCAAAGGATTTTTACCTGAACAACTTGATGACAAAAAGATTAGAGAAATCATAGAAGAAATTATTTTATCTGCTGAAGCTAAAGGGATGAAAGATATGGGAAGGGTGATGGGATTAGCAACAGCAAAAATAGCTGGTCAAGCAGATGGCAAAACAATTTCAAATATTGTTAAAGAAATGTTGAACTCTTGACCACTATATTTACTTATTAGGACTTAGATATATTAAATTTGCTTAATAAATAGGCCCAGTAGTTCAACTGGATAGAATATCAGATTTCGGCTCTGAGGGTTGGGGGTTCGAATCCCTCCTGGGTCACTTTGAAAACATTTTAATAATTTGGCATTCAAAAAACATCAAAAAATACTATATTGAAACCCTAAAATAAATATTATGAAAAATCTTATACTAATATCTTTAATTGTAGTCTTTTTTAGTTGTGTTTCTCCTGAAGATCAACAGAAAATAGATGGAGCAAATAGATTTTATGCAGGAATTGAAGAATTTAACAAAAATGTAAAAATCTTAGATCAAGATTATAACAATTTTGAGAATGGTGATTTACAAAAAATGTTTGACAATACTTCTGAAGATTTGATTTGGAATAGTCCCAGTGGTGATTCCCTTTCAAAAGAGGCTTGGATGGAAGGATTAAAGGGATGGCATGATCAATTTGAGAATTTTAAGTTTGTAGGAAGAGATTATTATCCAAGTGTTGATGATTCTTTGTTTCTTCCAGATGGTGGTGTAAGGGCTTATGGAAAATGGAATTTCACACACAAGGAAACAGGCACAGAGTTTAGTCAAACCTATTATGCCGTGTCTAAGTTTAATAGTGAAGGCAAACAGGTTGAACTTTATGAAATGTATGATCTTGGGGGAATATTCATGAAACTTAATTCTTCTAACTAAAGTAAATTTCAAAATAATTTAGGGGCTTTCTGCCCCTTTTTTTTATTAATAGATTCTAACTGGATTTGATTTTTATTAGTTGTTATATGAGAAATTATTTATCCCTTGGTTTATTTTTTTTAATTTTTTTTAAAGTTTTTTCTCAGGAAGAAAAAGAAATTCTTTTTGTAGGGAATAGTTTTACTTTTTATTGGAATCTTCCAAAACTTGTTGAAGATATGTCTAAAAGTAAAGGATTAAATTGGAAAGTTTTTCAGTCTACTTCTTCAGGAGCTACTCTAGAGCAACATTGGAATAGTAAAAAGGGACTTAAAACTATTTCTTTAATCAAAGAAAATAAATTTGACTATATAATTTTTCAAGATAGAAGCCATAATCCTATAAGACAAGTAGACTCGACAATCATTTATGCAAAAAAATTCATAAAACTATCAAAATCTAAAAATTCAATTCCATATCTTTTTTCAACTTGGTTTTATCCGAAACATTGGGAAAGAGAATATCCACATGATAAAGTTGATTTGGTTAAAACCCCTTTCCCTATTGAATTGGTTATTTCTAAAATAAGTGAAGAAGAAAATATTGATTTTATTCCAGTAGGGAGGGCTTTTAAATTATTCCAAGACAAACATCCGAATTATAACCTTTTTTTTGACGATGATAAACATTCTTCCCCAAATGGGACATATCTTGCTGCTTGTGTAATTTTCTCTATGATTAGTGGCGAATCCCCAATTGGTCTTCCATCAAGGTTTTTTAAATATGATCCTGAAGAGAATAAGTGGATCTATTTTAACATAGTTGACAAGAATTTTGCCCTTTTATCTCAAGAGATTTCTAATGAAATTATTTCTGAATTTTGATCAATTTGATATGAATTAGAAATAGATTTATTTGGTAATATTATGAATCCATTCCATTAAGTACTTTTGTTTTATATTACTTGCTTGATTTATATCTTGAATATTAATAGAAAAAACTGATTTTTCAGCTTCACAAAATTTAATTATTTTTTTTATTGATCCAAGATTTTTCTTTTTTATGTTATGAATTTCAACAGCTCCAATATTAGGAGTTAAAATTGCCTTGTTTGATTTTATCATAAGATGCCAGTTAAGACTATAGGGAAGAAATTGATCGCTATTTCTAAAACGATATTTAATTTGGTTTTTAAAAACGTCAGGATTTTCACTAAAATATTTTGCTGAAACAGATTTGAGCATCGGTCTTCCAGTGTGATATGATTTATAGTATTTCCGCACGAATCCTATTTGCTCACCAGATTTAGACTGTGCCCGATTGTAACCAGGTCTTTTATTTTCTGATCCAATAATTAAATCCCTTAAACGTTTATACCAAATTTTATTATATGATCTGCTCCATTTCCCACGAATAATAGGCTTAAAATCTTTGTTGAACCAATTATAAATTGTTGTTGGCTTAATTAAGAACATGTCGTCATTGAAATATATAAAATGTTCAGAAAGATTTTTGATTCGATGAAAAGCAGCTTCTATTGTTCTGATATTGAACGTAGGTAAAAAATTTTCATATCCTTTGAAAATATCTTTATGATCAACTAAAATAATTTCTTCTTTTTTTTTAATTTTTATTTTTGGATTTTGCTGATCAGTTACTATGAAAATTTTTCTGACAAAGGGAGCAAATTTTAATATAGATTTTACGCATAAATTAATTTCACCAATTTGTTTGTATCTTGACAATAATCCAGCAGATTTATAAAACTTTTCAGTATTCTTAAAATCAGATAGTTTTTTTTGATATTCTAGGTCGTTCCCATTTACCCAAGTGACTACAACATCAACGGGAAACTCAACAGAGCTATTCATAATCTTATATGGTCAAATCAATTTCGAAGTTATGAAGAATGGCACAATAAAAGCTAAAAAATATAGTTATATACTTAATCATGCAAAGATTTATATTTGTTCTTTCATTTTTTTTGGGTGGTGTAATTTTTTCTCAAACACCTGAAAATCCTTGGCGTTTATTCCTGGGTGTAAATTCTGTAGATATTTTTCCGGCAGGGGGAGATCAAGATGATTCATTTGCTCCTCAGGGAGAATTATTTGAGGATTTTTTTAATATAAGTGATCATTGGAACTTTGGAGCTCCAACTATATCAATATCTCGCAATATTAAAAGAGGATTATCTATTGGTTTTCAAGCTTCACTAAATAAGATTAAAAAAATTGAAGGGCATATAAATTCTGATTACTCTTATTATGCTACTGGAGGGTTTTTAAAGAATTCTTTTTTATTAGATAAAAAAGTTAGCCCCTTTATTACCTTGGGGTTTGGATATACAAGTTTTGACTTGTCAAAATCTGACAAGTTAAATTTGTTTTCTAAAAATTTACATAGAACATATTCTGCAGGAATTGGTTTTGACTTTAATTTTTCTGATAAAATGGGTATTTCAGTTAATTCAACTTATAAAAATCCATATGAAAATTATGGAATCAAACATTTTTCTCATCATTTAGGACTTTTTTATTCATTTGGTGTTCCTGATACTGACAAAGACGGAGTGCCTGATGACAAAGATAATTGTCCTGAAGATCCTGGTTTAAAAGAATTTAATGGATGTCCTGATACTGATGAGGATGGGGTTCCAGACAATAAGGATTCCTGTCCAGAAGAGTTTGGACTAATTGAAATGGATGGTTGTCCAGATAATGACGGAGATGGTCTGGCAGATAAAGATGATAATTGTCCTGAAATTGCCGGATTAATTGAGATGGGTGGATGTCTTGATTCTGATTTAGATGGTATTAGTGATGAAAAGGATGAATGTCCAAATAAAAAGGGAGATTCATCTAATAATGGTTGTCCATGGCCAGATGGAGATGATGATGGAATTCCTGACAAAGATGATCTTTGTCCAGAAGAAAAAGGTGATCTTAAGAATAATGGATGTCCCGAATTGTCAAATGAAGTTATGCAAACTCTTAATGAGCTGGGAACAAAAATTAATTTCATGGCTGAAAGCGATAAAATAATTGGGAAGAAAGCTATGAATGCATTAAGGGAAATCAAAGAGTTGTTGGATAATAATCCTAATGGCAATTTAATAATTGAAGGATATGCTTCTGCCGAAGGAGATGAATCATACAATCAAAAGTTATCGGAAAGAAGAGCAAAATCTGTCATGAATTATTTAATTAGTTTAGGTGTAAATTCAGATCGTCTAGAAATAAATGCATATGGCGAAGAAAATCCTATTGGAGATAATGAAACTATTTATGGAAGATCTAAGAATAGAAGAGTACAGTTCAAGACAAAATTTTAACTTATTTTAATCGCTTTATGGCTTCATTTGGATTTGGATCTGAAAATATATAATTGCCAGAAACTAGAACATCTGCTCCAAACTCAATAAGCTTTGAGGAATTTTTTTCGTTTACACCCCCATCAATCTCAATTATTGTTGAAGTATTATTTTTCTTAATCATTCTTTTTAATTCGCTGATTTTATCATAAGTACTTTCAATAAAGGATTGACCTCCAAATCCTGGATTTACACTCATCAGACAAACTAAATCTATTTCTGAAATTATAGACTCTAGAACCTTTACAGGAGTATGAGGATTTAAAGCAACACCAGCTTTCATCCCCTCAGACTTTATTGCTTGAATGTTTCTGTGTAAATGAACACAAGCTTCATAATGGATAGTTAGGATTTGACTTCCAAGATCAGCAAATTTTTTTATGTATCGATCTGGTTCAACTATCATTAAATGTACATCTAATGGTTTGGAAGCATATTTTGAAATAGTTTTCATTATGGGTGTTCCAAATGAAATATTAGGTACAAATACACCATCCATAACATCTATGTGAAACCAATCTGCTGAACTATTGTTTATCATTTCACAATCTCTTTGAAGATTTCCAAAATCAGCTGATAAGAGAGAAGGCGCAATTTTGATTGGCATTTTTTAAAAAATACTGATTATATTATAAAAAACTTACCCCAGATAGGTTTTCAAAATTTTGCTTCTTGAGGTATGTTTTAATCTTCTAATAGCTTTTTCTTTTATTTGTCTAACTCTTTCTCTTGTTAAATCAAATGTTTCTCCTATTTCTTCTAGTGTCATTGCATGTTGATTACCTAAACCAAAGTATAGTCTAACCACATCTGCTTCTCTTGGAGTAAGTGTTTCAAGAGCTCTTTCAATTTCAGTTTTTAAAGATTCATGAAGTAATGTTCTGTCAGGATTTGGAGACTCACCTGTATTCAAAACATCATATAAATTTGAATCTTCACCTTCAACCAAAGGAGCATCCATTGAAACGTGGCGACCTGAATTCTTCAGAGATTCCTTAACATCATTAATTGTCATATCTAATTCTTTAGCAATTTCTTCTGCAGATGGCGCCCTTTCATGTGCTTGTTCCAAAAAAGCATATGTTTTATTTATTTTATTTATTGAACCAATTTTGTTAAGAGGTAGTCTAACAATTCTAGATTGTTCAGCAAGAGCTTGAAGAATAGATTGTCTTATCCACCAAACGGCGTAAGAAATAAACTTGAAACCTCTAGTTTCATCAAATCTTTGAGCAGCTTTAATTAAACCAAGGTTACCCTCATTTATCAAATCAGGAAGTGTTAATCCTTGATTTTGATACTGTTTTGCTACTGAAACAACAAACCGAAGGTTCGCTTTTGTCAATTTTTCGAGAGCAAATTGATTCCCAGCTTTAATCTTTTGAGCCAGTTCTACTTCTTCTTCTGCTGTGATTAAATCAACTTTTCCAATTTCTTGTAGATATTTGTCAAGAGAAGCCGTTTCTCTATTAGTTACTTGCTTAGTTATTTTTAGCTGTCTCATTTTTAATCTTATACTTTATTATACGATGAAATCTTAAAAAAGTTTCAAAAAATTGTTTTTATTAATTTTTCCCTTCATTTTTTTGAGGCCTTGGCAGCAATGCTTTTCTTGATACTTTTTGTTTTCTTGTTTTTGGATCAATTCCAAAATATTTAACTTCAAGAGTATCATTTAGTTTAAGAACTTCATTTACTGAATTTACTCTTTCCCAGGCTAGTTCAGAAATATGAAGTAATACTTCTTTACCCGGAACAAATTCTACAACAGCCCCAAAATCTAATATTTTAATAACTTTAACTAAATAGGTTTCACCTATTTTAGGTTCAAAAGTAATTTGACTTATTTTTTCTATAACAAGATCAATTTTTTCTTGATTAACACCCAGTATTTCAATTTCACCTTTTTCATCTTTTTCTTCAATTACTATAGTGGTCTCTGTCTCTTTTTGTAATTCTTGAATTACTTTACCTCCAGGACCAATTACAGCTCCTATGTAATCACCTGGAATTGATATTTTAACCATTTTTGGAGCATGAGGTTTGACATTTTTTGAAACACTTGGTATTGTGTCTAACATTTTTTCTAGGATTTTTAATCTACCTGATCTGGCTTGATCTAGTGCTTGTGATAATATATCATAGCTAAGCCCTTTGATTTTAATATCCATTTGACAAGCAGTTATTCCATCTTTGCTTCCTGTAACTTTAAAATCCATATCTCCTAGATGATCCTCATCTCCTAAGATATCAGAAAGTATTGCATATTTGCCTTCATTTGATATTAAACCCATTGCTATACCAGAAACTGGTTTCTTGATTTGTATCCCTGAGTCCATTAAGGCCATCGTTCCAGCACAAACTGTAGCCATAGAAGAAGATCCATTTGATTCCAGAACTTCTGAAACAATTCTTACTGTATATGGGCAATCAGAGGGCATAACTTTTTTCAATGCTCTTTGAGCTAGATTTCCATGTCCTATTTCACGTCTTGAAGTTCCTCTCAAGGGTCTTGCTTCACCAGTTGAAAAGGGAGGGAAATTATAATGCAAATAAAAATTTTCTTCAGATTGTTCTGTTGGTAGATCTATCATATTAGCTTCTCTTGATGTGCCTAGAGTAACTGTAGCAAGAGCCTGGGTTTCACCTCTAGTAAAAATTGAAGATCCGTGTGTAGATGGCAAATAATTTACTTCACACCATATATCTCTTATCTCATCATATTTTCTGCCATCAAGCCGAATACCTTTTTCTAAAACAAGATCACGAATGGCATTTTTCTGTGCATTTGAAAAATATTTAGAAACTAATTCATTTTTCTCTTCAACCTGATCATCGTTAAACTTTTCTTCTATAGATTCTTTAAGATCTTTAAATAACTCTGATCTTTTATTCTTTGACAGACCTTTTTTAGCAATTTCATAACATTTCTTATAAGATGAATCAGATATCAATCCTTCCAATGTTTTATCATTTACTTCCTCTTCATATTCTCTAGTTTCTTTTAAGCCTACTTGCTTAGCTAATTTCTTTTGCGCATCAATTTGTAGTTTGATAGCTTCATGTCCATGTTTTATTGCATCTAACATTTCTTTTTCAGAAATTTCTTCGAATTCACCCTCAACCATAGTTACAGAATCTTCACTAGCTCCTATAATTATATCTATGTCTGATTCTATTAATTGTGATTTGCTAGGATTTATGACAAAATCACCTTGAATTCTACCGACTCTAACTTCTGAAATTGGATTTTCAAAAGGTATGTCAGAAAGTTGGATTGCTGTAGAGGCAGCAAGTCCAGCAAGTGAATTTGGCATTACATTTTCATCATGTGACATTAGTTGAATCATTATTTGTGTCTCATAATGATAATCTTTTGGAAAAAGGGGTCTTAAAACTCTGTCTACTAGTCTCATTGTTAAAATTTCTTCATTGCTAGGCCTTGCTTCACGTTTAAAAAACCCTCCTGGGAATCTTCCAGCTGCAGCAAATTTTTCTCTGTAATCAACTGTTAATGGAAGAAAGTCAACTGGGCTAGCTTGACGTGAAGAAACTACTGTTGCTAAAAGCATGCAATTTCCCATTCTAACAACAACTGATCCATCAGCAAGTTTCGCTAATTTTCCAGTCTCTATTATTATTTCTCTACCGTCTTCTAATTTTATGTTTTGGGTATATACTTTTGGAATCATTTTTTTCATTTTTAAAGTTTGTTTAAATTTTGTTGTGTGTTATTTGAACTAATGAAAAACTTGATTGTCTAAGAGGAGATACTTAATCAAAGAAAAGGTCATTTTCTTAATCCTAAGTCCTTAATTATTTTTCGATATTTTAATATGTCTTTAGATTTTAAGTACTCTAAAAGGTTTCTTCTTTTTCCTACAAGCCTTACTAGAGATCGTTCGGTATTAAAGTCTTTTTTGTTTTGTTTTAGATGATTGGATAGATGATTAATCCTATGGGAAAACAGGGCTATTTGGCTTTCAGCAGAACCAGTGTCTTTGTCCGATTTGCCAAAGTTTTTGAAAATCTTTTTTTTGATTTCTTTAGTCAGATACATGCCAATATTGTTTTAATAATTTTTATGTATTAAATGAATTTTGCAAATATAATGCTATTTGATCTATGTTTAACGTAATATTCAAAGTAATTATTGTCTTAAGGGCAAATTAAGCAATAGATCTAAGTATTGATTGATTTTATTTTTGAGGTCTTTACGATGGCATATAAAATCTAAAAATCCTTTTTCAAGAAGAAATTCACTTCTTTGAAACCCTTCTGGAAGTTCTTTACCTGTTGTATCTTTAACCACTCTAGGACCAGCAAAACCAATTAAAGCTCTTGGCTCACCTATGTTGATATCACCTAGCATTGCAAAAGAAGCAGTTGTTCCACCAGTAGTTGGATCAGTACATAAAGATATGTAAGGAATTTTAGATTCAGAAAGTTCAGCAAGTTTTGCAGATGTTTTAGCCAATTGCATCAACGAGCTAGCAGCCTCCATCATTCGTGCACCGCCAGATTTAGAAATTATAATCAGAGGAATTTTCTTTTTTAGGGAATAGTTTGCAGCTCTTGATATTTTTTCTCCTACAACTGATCCCATTGAACCCCCAATGAATTTAAAATCCATACATGCAACTACTAATTTTTTTCCTTTTGATTTTCCTACAGCAGTTCTTATAGCATCTTTAAGCCCAGTTTTTTTTTGTGCTTCTTTGAGTCTAGTACTATATTTTTTTGAATCTGTAAATTTTAAAAAATCTTTAGATTTTAATTTTGTGTCTAATTCTTCAAAATTATTATCGTCAAAAATTATTTCAAAATATTCTCTGCTGCCAATATGAACATGATAGTCATCTTCAGGAGAAACATAGCAATTACTTGCTAATTCTTCAGTACCTATAATTTTACCTGTAGGTGTTTTATACCAAAGCCCTTTTGGTGTGTCTTTTTTTTCCTCTGTTTTAGTCTGAATCTTTTTTTCACTTCTTTTAAACCAGCTCATTTTATTAAAGTATAATAATCAAAGATATAAATTATGATTTTTCAAAGAGTATTAATATTGTTTAAGTCTTTAAATGCTTTTATTAGTCGATTTTTGAGCCCAATCTCTCCAAAGCGAAGCCATTTTCTTGGATCATAATATTTCTTATTTGGAATATTATCACCTTCTGGATTACCTATTTGTGTTTTTAAATATTTTATGTTTTCAACCATATAATCTCTTATATCTTGAGTAAAAGCAAATTGTAAGTCAGTATCAATATTCATTTTAACAACACCATAACTAATTGCTTCATTTATTTCTTTATTTGAAGATCCTGACCCACCATGAAAAACAAAATCAATAGTATTTTTTGAAACTCCACATTTTTCTGACAGATAGTCTTGAGATTTTTTCAATATTTTTGGTTTTAGTTTAACATTTCCCGGGCGGTAAACTCCATGAACATTCCCAAAAGCAGCAGCTATAGTAAAACGATTACTTATTTGACTTAATTCTTCATAAGCATATGCTACTTCTTCAGGTTGAGTGTATAACTTATTAAAATCTACATTTGTATTATCTACACCATCTTCTTCGCCTCCTGTTATTCCTAATTCAATTTCTAGGGTCATTTCAATTTTATTCATTCTTTGCATGTATTTTTTACAAATAGATATATTTTCTTCTAAACTTTCTTCTGATAAATCAATCATATGTGAACTGAAAAGAGGTCTTTTATGTTTATTATAAAAAGTTTCGCCATAGTCTAAAAGACCGTCAATCCATGGGAGCAAGGGTTTTGCGCAATGATCAGTATGTAAAATAACTGAAGCACCATAATATTCAGCAAGACTGTGAACATGAAGTGCACCAGAAATAGAGCCTATAATTGAAGCTCTTTGGTTTTCATTTGAAAGTCCTTTTCCTGCATTAAAATGAGCACCACTATTAGAAAATTGAATTATAACAGGGCTATTTAGTTCTGAAGCTGTTTCAAGGACTGCATTTATTGAACTGTTTCCTATAACGTTGACAGCTGGAAGAGCAAAAGATTTTTCTTTAGCAAGTTTAAAAACTTTTTGAACATTTTCTCCAGTTAAAACTCCTTTTGGGATATTTAAATTCATATTCGTCATTATTTAGCTGTAAAAGTATCAAAGTTTTTTAGTTTAAAAAGGATAATTTATTCCAATATTAAAAACGGCTTTCCTAAGAGCATATTCACTCCACCATCTTTCTTTTATTTCTAGTGAAGGATTGTAAGTTTTAAATCCAGTATCAAATCTAAAGACGAAGAAATCAAAGTCATATCTTAATCCAAAACCACTACCAATAGCTATTTCATTTAAATCATTAAAACCATTAAACCTTGAATTGTCGTCCTCAATATTGTCTAAAACATTCCAAATATTCCCTGCATCAACAAAAAGAGCTCCATTCATTTTTCCTAGGACTTTAAATCTGTATTCAAAATTTAATGAAAGTTTAAAATTGGCTTCATTAAATTCATTTATATTCTTACTTTTTCCAGGTCCAAGGCTATATGCTCTCCAGGCTCTATTGTCATTTGCCCCTCCAGAAAAATATGATCGCGAAAATGGTATATTATTAGAATTTCCAAAGGGCACGGCAATGCCTCCAAAAAATCTAATAGCAATAACATTATTCCTTTTTATTTGCCAATGCTTGATATAATCTATTTCCGTTTTAACATATTGTGAAGGAGCAATTCCTCCAATTTCATATTGTTCAAAATCATTTCTTTCTCTATTTAAAAATTTTAAAATTTCAGTAAGTAAACTTCCTGTCCAACTTAATTTCCATCTTAATTGAAAAAAGTTTTCATCTAGTACACTTTTTTGATTATTATAGTTTATACTAAAAGATGAACCCATGATGAAGTTGTTTGTGGTTAACCGATCTTTTCGTTCCTTAATTAAATTAATACTTTTATAGCTTTCAGTTTCTTCTGACAGGGAAGTCAAATTATTTAATACATTATCAATAAATCTGTTTGTGCCTTCTGGAATGATAAGATTACCTGAGGAGTCAAGTAAAGTATTGTCTTCATTAAATTGTTCAGCAATTATATTGAGCCTGTCATAGGAGTTTTTATAAACATTAAAATAGTTCCCAATATTTTGATTGTTTATATATTCAACATCAAAAATTTTTAGATCCATTTTTGTAAAATCATTCGGTTCCCAATTTAATTGATAATTAAATCCAAAATATTGTTTGTCTAGACCTATGTTTTGCTGCATAGTTACCCCAAAGGTTATATTCGTTCTAGGATTCATTTTTGTTGGAATTAATTCCCTAGTCTTTAAGGGCAACAATATCCTAGGTATTCTTAAGTTGATATCACTTCCCAATTCATAGAGGTTGAAAAAATCATTATTTCTTTGACTAAGATCATTTGATGCGCCAAGAGTATTTTTCAAACCAATTTCTAATATTTCAGCCCCTTGAAAAATATTTCGGATAGCTAGTGAAGAACCTAAAGAAATTCCTAAGTCTTGTATGTTTGAATGTGAAAGATCTAAATCAAATCCCATTGAAAACTTTTCTTTTGGATTAAGGTATATATTAGCTTCAAGATCTGAACTATTCAAATCCATTGGGAAATATGTGATACTTGGATATTTAAAGTTTTTTAAGTTAGATAGATACCGATAGGTTTGGGAACGTCTTAAATCACTATATAAGGACTCTTTTTTTATAAAAATTGCATCTTCTAGAGTTTTTGCTTTGTATCTTAACTTTCCTTTTGAAAAAATTGTATAATCTTTGTAAATAATGCTATCGGTATAAGTAGATATTTGACCCATATTCCCCGGATTATCAATGTAAAGATTAATTTTTTTTATTTTATGAATTTTGTAGGGCACAAATTTTAAAGAATCTTTTTCTCTTTTCTGAAGGTTATTAATTTCAAGCGTTACAGGTATTTTAATATCTTTTCCAGAACTATCAATAGCAGCTGTAAATCGCAAACTATTTTGTTGGAAGTTATATACGCCATTGTTTCGAAAGAACTTTGTTAATCGATTTCTTTCTTTATCAAAAACTTTTATTTCAAAAGGATTTCCTGGGATTATAAGTGTTTTAGAACTTTGGCTTTGATATAGGGAATCTATATCCTTAGAAGCTATATTTTTTGTTATTGAATCAATTTGGAATTGCTCATTAGTGTCAGCAATATATTTGACAATGACTTTATTATTATCAATGAATTCAGTTTTAAATTCAACTTTTGTGTTAAAATAACCTTGATTTTTAAAAAATTGCTCAAGTCTAGAAATATTCTTGTCTATTAAGTTTGAATCAATTAAAACGGGCGCTTGACTGTTATTTTTCAACCAATTATTAAGTCTGTTGTTATATTTTTTTGGATTTAGGATTGAGTCAGATTTTGGAGTCGAAAGGTTATAAAGGTGCATTTGAAATGGTATTCCAAGTATTTTCTTATTAGGATTACCTTTTAAAAGAAGATACAAAGGATCTTTTATAAGTTCTTTTTGATTTTTTAATATTATGTTTTTCTCAAGTAAATATTCATTTTCGCCTAATTTTTTTACTGTTGAACAGCTTAGCAGAAGAAAGCAAGAAAATATTATTATTGTTAAATTTGTTGATGAAATTGACAATACTAAAAGAATTAAACGTTAAAAATACATCATTTGAATGTTAAGCAAAAATACGGTAAAACAAATCAGACTTTTATCTCAAAAAAAACATAGGCAAAAAAGAAACTTATTTATAGTCGAAGGAGAAAAGGCTGTTGATGAATTTTGTAAAGCTAAATGGAAGTATCATGCTGTATACACTACTAAAGAAGCTAAAAATTCCTCATTTATCAAAATTAATCTTTCCATGATGTCAAAAATAAGTCAACTTTCAACTCCTAGTCCAGTTTTGGGAGTTTTTGAAATTCAAAAAATGAAAAAGGATCCTTATACTGGATTTTCTTTAGCACTTGATTCTATTAGAGATCCAGGCAATTTGGGAACTATAATTCGTCTTTGTGATTGGTTTGGAGTTGAGCATCTATATTGTGACAAAGAGAGCGTAGATTATTTTAATCCAAAAACTATTCAGGCATCAATGGGGTCATTAGCAAGAGTGAATTGTCATTCTTGTGATTTAGATGTTTTTTTAAAAAAATATCCAAATACTATTTATGGAGCAACTTTAAATGGGGAAAATTTTCATAAAGTATCTTTAACTAGTCCTGGTATTTTGGTATTAGGAAATGAATCAAATGGAATTAGTTCAAAGATATCAACACTTTTAACTAAAAGGATTACTATACCTGCATTTTCTAAAAGACCTCATATAGAAAGCATTAACGTATCCTCTGCAGCAGCAATTTTACTATCAGAACTAGGCAGACAGAGCTTGGATCATTAGCTTTACTCAAATGTAAAATTCACAGCAACACCCCTGCTAAACATATTTATTATATTTCCTGTCCAAGGACTGGTTGGGTTTGAGTCCGGTATTAGTTCATTTTCAATTGAGAAAATTCCTCTTATGGAAGGAGAAAATTTAAAGTAAGTCAAATAAAAGTCAAATCCAAGACCTAACTCATAATTCATATTTGATGAGGTTGTTCTAAAAACATTGCTAAAATTGTCATCACTATTTTTCTTATTGCTAGATAGGTTAAAATCAGTTGAGAAACCAGTCAAAACAAAAGGTCTAAAATTATTTATTCGTTTTGCATTAATTTTAATAATTACAGGAACATGAATATAAGTTGACTTGACTTCTCTCATTCTATCTACTTCAGAATCAAAATCAGGTAGATCAGGATAATATAGGTCTCTTTGTGAATAATATAGCCCAGGTTCTATTCTTAAATTAAAATGATCGTTTATCCTAAGATCACCTATTAAACCTACATTGAATCCTGTTTTCCCAGTAGTTATTATATCTGGGATTTGGTCTTCATAATAATTTTTTTCGTAATCAAATTTAAAATCATAAGAGTTAAAACCTATAAAATATCCATAATGAAGAGTTTTTTTGTCAAAATTTGGAAGATTAATTATGGATTCCCTGACCTGTGGGTATTGAGCACTATTCTCTACTGATAATATAAAAGAAAACAGCAGAAAAACTCGCTTTATTAAAGATTTTTTTAATAGCATAAAATTTTAAATACCCTGTAATGAAATATCTATGCTTATAAACCTTTTTTTTAGTAAAATATTGTTAAGTGTTATAAAAAAAATTATAATAGATCTGATTAATACAAAATATTATTTTCTTTGCCGAACAACTTCATAAAGTGCTACTGAAGCTGCTACAGAAACATTTAAAGAGGCTACAGTCCCTTCCATTGGGATTTTACTTTTTTTATTGATCATTTTTAAAATACCTTTAGAAATTCCCCGTTCTTCAGAGCCTATCAATATTGCTAACGGATCTATTAAATTAGTATCATAAATTAGTTTATCTGCGCCTTGGTCTAAACCTATAATTTCAATTTTGTTTTCTTTTAGCAAGTATATTGCATCTTTCAGATTGTTAACTTTTGATATTGGCACCTTAAATATTGCTCCTGAGGATGTTTTTACAACATCTTCATTTATGGGAGCACTTGAAGAGCTGGAAATTATTACACCTGTTACATTTGTAGCATTAGCAGATCTAAGTATTGCACCAAAGTTTCTGGGGTCAGTTATGCCGTCTAACAGAAGATAAATCGGAACAATTCCTTTGTTTTCTTCACTTTGAATCATTTTCTCAATTGGGATTAATTCAATGGGTGAAATTTTAGCCAAAACACCTTGGTGATTTTTACCTTTGTATTTTCTGTCAAAGGCTTGCTTTGGAATTAAACTATAGGAAATATTATTTTTTTTCAGTTTGATCAGCAATTCTTTATAAAGTTTACTATTATTTGACTTTACAAGCCATACTTTATCTATAGACTGTTTATTTTCTATAGCTTCTATCACAGATCTTAACCCAAAGATTTTTAGCTCTTTCATTAATCTTAAATAATAAAAAAAGAGGTCTAAATTTAGACCTCTTTTTTAATGTTTAGCTAAAATAAAGCTTTATGCAAAATTTTATCT
Source organism: Bacteroidota bacterium (assembly GCA_036340635.1). Classification (GTDB taxonomy): domain Bacteria; phylum Bacteroidota; class Bacteroidia; order Flavobacteriales; family Flavobacteriaceae. The sequence goes on from JAYYYF010000032.1 coordinate 69,437, forward strand.
CCATCCTCCTGAAGAAACATCTTGTCCAGGTACACCTTCAGATCCACCATATGTGTAGTAATCTGCAGGTATAGCCTCAAGAGCTTTTCCAGGTATTGGCCAGTGCAATAATGTACCAGACTGTAACATATCTTCTTTACGCATTTCGTAAAAAGAAAGGCCAGAAGAATGCAATGGAAATTCTACCATTCTTTCATAATGAATAGCAGCAGCTACCTCAGCTGCAGAAGCAGCTACAGGAGCTAGACCACCTCTGGTAACTCTAGTTCCAGCATTAATAACAGCAGCAGCACCAGCTACATCACCAGTTTGTAACTTAGCTTCAGCTTTGTACATGTCATTTTCCGCTAACGCAAACTCTACAGTAGGGTATACCCATTCAGAAATATATGTATTCCATCTAGCATATCTATAAGAGCTAAAATGATAAGTACCTCTATTAGGTCTGAAGTTATTACTTGATAAGTATGCAAAATCACTTGCTAACCTAGCATCTGCAGAAGTTGCTTCTGGCAACGTAGTTTCAGCAGCAGGCCAGTAATCAGGATAACTTGGATCCATCAAATTTATAACTCTTAGATCAATACGAGCCCATCCTGGATATACAAGATACGTCTTGAAGTAATCATACCAATTAACATCATCATGACTAATAGTAAAATCTTCAGTCACACCAGCATTGGCATATGATAGCACTTTGCCCCAATTAGTAGCAGCTTTTTCTGTTCCATTTCTGGAATTCATTGCAAGCATACGAGCTCCAAAAGAGTTCATAAGCTTAGCCAAAGCTGCACTACTTGTTACACCAGTACCAGGCATCCATGTGTCAGGAACCGCGAAGCTATTTGCATTAGCAATTGCTATGGCCTCATCCAATTTTCCAATGGCAAATGCCATTGCAGTATTGTGGTCTGATTTTCCATCTCCAATAGGTCCGGTTTCATCAGAAAGCCAAACGCCATCATAATTTAGCGCCAAAGTACCCATAGTGATTGCCTGAGCAAACTTAGCTATTGCTTCAATTTGATTGTTGTCAGGAAACGAAGTTCCATTTTCTATCGCAAGAGCAAGGTTATTTGCATCTGCAAGAACAGAATACATGGCATTAAATGGATTAAAGTTTACATAGTTGTAACCATAAGACGACGTGTTATTCCATGCAGCTCGTGGTTCACTAGATGAATCTTTCATTCCAGCATTTCCCCAAGAACATGAAGAAGCGTCTGCCATTGTGTTCATAGCCATACCTACACCATAATAGTTAGAGTTGGCCATATACCAGTTTTGAAATAATGTACCCGCTACTGCTTCTAATGCAACAGGGTCACTGGTTAGAATTGCATCATCAGGATTCTCCAGATTTTTTACTTCTAGATCTGTTTCAAATGAATCACAAGAAACAGCAACAAAAAGTATTGCAATTAAATAGGTGAAATTATTAATTATCTTTTTCATGTTTTTAGAGTTTTAATTGTAATGAAAGTGAATAAGACGATTGAGTCGGATACACACCTGCATCAAATGAGAAGTACTGTTGTGTACCTCCGTCATAAGATGTAACTTCAGGATCCCATCCTAAATAGTCTGTAATAGTAAGAACGTTTCTTCCAATAAGACTAATCTTAGCAGAATCAACAACTCCAGTTTTAAGCAGAACAGTTTTAGGAACATTATATGTAAGAGCTATTTCTCTTAGCTTTATATATGATCCGTCTTCAACCCACCAGTTATTATTTTGGTTTACATCATAAAGTGAACCGTAATAATTGAAGTGTTTTTTCTCACTTGCAGATTTACCAGCTTGATCTACTATAGCATTTCGAAGAGCAATTGTATTCCATTGTCCGTTACCATTGTAGACATCACCACCTTGCTTCCAATCCCATAGCATATAAACACCAAAGTTTTTATATCTGAAGTTTGAAACCATACCAACTCTAAAGTCAGCTTCTTGGTTACCAATTACTTCTTGAACATCTGTGCCGCTAGCATCTTTTTTAATAATACCTTTTTCATCAGCAGATCCAATTGCAGAAGTCAATACGACTACACCATCAGAGTTTATGCTGTAATTAGATACAGAATCACCAGCTCCTAATTGAGAAGCTAGATCAGTTAAACCTTGCTGTCCCTGAAGAATTACTCTTCCATACATATCTCCCCAAGTCATGTCATTATCAAGTCTAAATAATCCACCACTTCCAACAGTTTGTTTTGGTGCATTCAACTTAACAATCTTTGCTTCAGAAGCAGAATAGTTAACTCCTATATCCCAACTCATATTAGGATTACCTCTTAGAACATCAAAATCTAATTGAGCCTCAATAGTTGAAGCTTCAAGGTCTCCTACATTTTGCCACTGTCTATTCTTACCAGCATTAGCAGGTGCAAAAAGTGATACTAACATAAACTGGTCAGTAGTTTCTTGCAATGAATAAGCAGCTTCAAGAGAAAAACGATCTAAGAAATCAACATTAAGACCTATTTCAGTCTCAGTTGTCTCAGATGGTCTTAACGCTGAATTACCTTTTATACGGTTAGAACTTAGAGAACCTCCACTGATAGCTGTTTGCTCATATTGCCATGTAAATCCAGGTCTTTGTCCAGATGTTCCTATAGCAAAATTTACCTTAAGTTCATCAATACCAGGGATCTGAATATCTTCTGATATACGATAAGCAGCAGAAACCCTGTAGTAATCGTTCCATCTAGCATCAGCTCCAAATAGAGAAGATCCATCTTGACGGTAAAGACCTTCAAAAATGTATCTGTTCATATAGATAAGGTTAGCAATACCAGAGTAACTTTGAGCTCTTACATTTTCTCTATTAGATGCAATAGAGATAGTAGATGGATCAAAGTTATCTAAAGTAGGCAGATCCTTATATAAAAAGTCATTACCTGAAGCAGTCATACTTTCCCAAGCTCTATCTTCAGCTTGATAGAAAAGTTTTGCTCTAACATCTAACTCTCCAAATTCTTTACTAAAGTTAATAGTAGCCTGAGCAACTTGAGATTTTTCATGATTACTATATTTACTCATACTACCTTTTGAGTATCCAAAACCTTCTACTTCAGAAGCTTGTCTTGCAAAGGAAGTATAAGGGTAAACATTAGTATATCTATAAGCATTGTTTTCAAAGCTATAAGCAAATACTATATTTAGATTTGAGTTAAAATTATACTGAAGATTATAAGCCCCTAAGAATCTCTCATTTTCAGTTTCATAATCTCTAACCCACTCTGCGTACAAAGGATTTGTAATCTCAGATTCATGTGGATCAGGGAAATACCAGTAAGGCTGTCCATCTGGGTTGTCTAAAAGTAAATTAGCATCAGGATGTAATCTAGAAAAAGTTCTAAAAATACCTCCACCTACAGATGGTGAATCATCTACAGTAATAAAGTTACTACTTGTATTAAGTGTTAAGTTATCTGTAATGAAAAAGTCAGAGTTTAAACGAAAACTCCTTCTATTATAACCATCGTTTAGACTAACAACTCCTTCGTTTGAATAATTCTCAAAAGAAAAATATGTTCTAGCTCTTTCACTTCCAGAGGCAACCGATAGGTATGTAGTTCGATTAGCACCTTTAGAAAATAATTGACTGTGATGATCATTGTAAACACCAAAAGGATTGTCATGGTATCCATCTGGCTCTAGAATTGGTGAACCACCTCTTCCTTGAGGACCTCCTTCAGCATATACACTAGCATATCCTGCAGGGTAAGTAACTCCATCAAGTTTTGTGTACTGTCCTTGAAAGCTTTGCCAGTCAGAAGCCATTACGTATCCATGTGATTGATTAACCGGGATAACTCTAGTTACTTCGTTATAGCCTATTTCGTTTCTAAAAGTAATTTCTGTTTTACCTTTCTTTCCACGCTTAGAACTAATTACGATTACACCATTACCAGCCCTTGACCCATAAAGTGATGCTGCAGAAGCACCTTTTACAATCTCAAAGGAATCAATGTCATCAATATTAATATCGGAAAGACCGCCTTCGACGTATACACCATCAATTATTACAAGAGGTTCTTGTGAACCGTAAAAGTTCGCAGCACCTCTTAAAATAATCGTTGATCCAGCACCAGGGCGACCAAGATTAGTAATACTTACACCAGCTACTTTTCCAAGAAGAGCACCAGCAGCAGAGCTAGCAGGTACAGCTTCAATTTCTTCAGCGCTTAATGTAGCAACAGTTACGGAGAGCTTCTTCTTAGAAGTAGCACCAGCAACACCGGAAACAACAACCTCTTCCAGTTCTCCTGCAGCAGCAAGAGAAACATTGATTGTATCTTGACTATTAACATCTTGTACAATAGTCACATATCCGACGAAACTGAACTCCAATTGAGAAGTACCAGCTACCGTAATTGAATAATTTCCATCGAAATCAGAACTAACACCATTGTTTGTTCCAACTTCTATAACAGTTGCCCCAGGTAGAGGCACACCGTTTTCATCAGTTATATTACCGTTTACTGTAACCTGTGCCAACGTAAATTGAACACTCAGAAGCGATAATAATAAAATCATTAAAGTATTTTTCATAAATCTTTATTTTAAAAAAACTGTTAAAATTATGTAAAAATTTTGTTTCTAAAAAGCTTTATTCAATATTTTTTTTCTCCACAACCTCAATATTTCAAGAGATTGATAAAAAAAAACCCGCTAAAAAAGCGAGTTTTTTTTTCATAAACAAAATTTGTTTTACTGATTGACACGTGTTTTTGCAAAAATACCAGGATCTTCCGATGGTGCATTTGCATTGGAATTTAATTCATTGTTTGAATATGGCATTCGCTCTGGATAAGGGGGATTAGGCCCTTGATTCAAAACAAATGGCACAGAAATATTTGAATCAGATTTTCTAAGTCTTCTAGCATCATTGTAAGGCATGTGCATGCCAAAGCCAGAAACATATCTTTCTTCAATTATTTCTCTTAAAAGTGCAATTCTTGAATCTACTCCATCACTGTTCTCAATTCCGCCGTTTTCAAAATCGGCTAAGACAAATGCATCATAGTTAAGACTTTCTCCAGAAAAGTTATCATTAAGATTGCCTCCTGAATTTAACCATGCACGAAGATCATTAAGATATCCGATTGCAGTCGCTAGTGAACCCGTTCTGGCTTCACACTCTGCTTTTATTAGTTGATTTTCAAAATAGGTTACCATATTTTGCGGTTCAAATTGCTCAAGGATCCCCTGATTAGCTTTCCCGCCAGATGAATTTATTGTGTAATAACCTCGCCTTGCAGTTTCATCTGTTTTGGCATGGTTACGCGAACTAGCACTAGCAGGATCTAAAAGTTCTAACAAATAACTTTCATTTCCATCTACTGAATTTCCAATATCACCTGCTCTTGATCCTTCTAGGATTTCAAAGAAAAGATTTTTATCACCAGAAGTGATTGTTGCTTCTCCTCTAGGCTTATATTGCATATCACCTGAGGCAGCACTTATACCACTTTGAGCAGCAGTCATAGCATTTGAATAATCTTTTTGATGCAGATAAAATCTGGCTTTCAAAGTATATGCGGCTTTAATCCATTTATCCTTATCTCCTCCAAAATAGATGTCTTGTTTCAAATTTGTGCTAGAAGCTCCTCCAAGGGTGGCAATTGCGTCATCTAATAAAGCAATAACACTAGTATAAACATCTAACTGTGAGTCAAATATTGGATCCGAAATTTCTGGATCACCGGCCTGTGAATATGGTATGTCACCAAAAAGTGATGCCGCAGTTCCAACAGCGTGAGCTTCTAAGACTTTTGAAATTCCCTGAAGCAAAGCACTGCTTGAATTATTAGCTATATGCCTAACATTAGTCATCACACCAAAATAAACCTGATACCATTCATCATTAGATTCTACAGTAGATAAATTGAAACCATATATATTTGAATATAGAGATGAATATCCAATCAGTTGACCAGAATACATTCCACTGATTCTATTTAGGTGGCCACAATTTACTTGAACATTTGCAAGCATTGCACCAGTTAAAAATAATTTGTCTTCAACATCTTGAATTGAAATGTCGTTAGGATTTTCATTAATCCCTTCTACGATGTCTTCACATGCCGTACCGACTAATAAAATTGATGCTAAAAAGTATTTAATTATATATTTTTTCATAATAATATTTTTAATAGTTAAACGATACCGTGAATAAGAAGGACTTTGTCTGAGGATTTGTAAAATAATCTAATCCTTGACCTTGTCCGACTCCATATTGATTTACCTCAGGATCTATACCAGGAATATTATTTAAATTAATTAAATTCCTTCCGGTTGCCTTAAGGACAATATTACTTAACCCAAGAGATGAGGTTATTGGCCCATCATCCATTACATAACTTAGAGAGAGCTCTCTCACTTTGGTAAAAGTAGCATCGTAGACAGAAAAGTTATATGCTTGATTGTCACCAAAACCACCACCGATACCTGTTCGATACCAATTCTCATCTAAAAGAACCGGTCCACCTCCAAAGTCTCTAACTTTTCCTCTTACAGTTGTTCCTGCAGGTATAGTAGTTCCCTTATAGTTTACAAGGTCTTGTGTTAAGGTTGTTCTGTCAGCAGTTTCTTGGGTTGTTCCAAAACGATGCAACACCCAAAGTGTTCTTGGAGAAAAAACTCCTCCTTCAGAGTGTTCAAGTACAACATCAAGATTTAACTTTTTATAATTTAAGTTTAATCCTAATCCTGCACGCCATTCTGGGTTTGGATCTCCTAATACTATTGGAGAAGAAGTAATCTGTGGGAAACCATTTGAATTTAGGTCAAAACTTCCATCTGGATTTGTTTTTGAACCTGTTCCATAAAGAACACCTAACGGTTGCCCAACAATTGCTCTTGAACTGACAGAAGCACCAGATGTAAGATTAATGGTTTCAGTGCCATAAAGATCTAAAACTTCATTAGTGTTTTTTGACCAGTTAAGAGAAGTAACCAAACTTAAATCTCCCCTATCAATAGCATTCCAACCAAGATCTATTTCCAAACCATTATTTTTCATTTTACCAAAGTTTCCATATTGAGTTGTATAACCAGAAGATGGGGTCAAACTTACGTTTAAAAGAATACCATCAATTTCATTGTTGTAATAAGTCAGCGAAAATCTCAAATCATCATTTAAGAATCTTAAATCTGTCCCAAGTTCCCACTCAGTTTTAATTTCAGGTTCAAGGCTTGGATTTCCAAGGTTATTATCTAGTCTGAATCCACCTCCGAAAAGATCAACATTTAAAGGATCACTGTAAGTGCTGTATGAAAAGCTTCCTTCAGCAAGCGTTTCAAACTGATGAGCAGATGGTGATACACCAACTTTACCCCATGAAGCTCTAAGCTTTCCAAAAGAAAGAAGGCTTGAATCTAATGTCTCTGTAAATAGCCAAGCAACATCAGTCGCTGGATAAAAGAATGATCCGCTAATGGTTGAAGAAGCTTCCATTCCTCCAGAAACGCTAACATAAAGCTGGTTATATAGATCAAATTGTAAAACACCATAACCTCTATTGGATCTTCTAAGGCTCCTATAATTTTCAAAGGATGAAGCATCTGCAGAAGTATTCAATGAAGTGGTTTGTTTGTTAGAGTCTACTAAAAATCCAGTTATATTTCCAGAATTACGGTTGTATTTTCTGTCATTAACACTCCAGCCAAGTGTTACTGCAAGATCAATGTTTTGATTTACTTCAAAAGTACCTTTACCAATTAAATCAAAATTCATATCTCTATTAGTAATTACATCTTCCTGAAAAATCCCAACATTTCTAGACCCTGCTGATCCTATAGGGAAAAAGTAGGTTCTTTTATCATCACTTGCATCAACATTAGCTCTTGCAATGACTTGTAACCATTCACTTGGATTAATTGTCAGTTGAGGGGTTACAGTAGTTCTGTTTACTTGAGTTCTAGCAACCTGTTCATTAACTGTCCATAAAGCGTTGTTATATGAAGGATTTTGACTATTCCCAAGATACTTTCTGTAAGATCTATGTCTGTTAGTAATTTCTTCACCTGAGCTCGTAGTATAAGTTCCTTTGTAGTCTCTTTGGTCAAAATCTGGAGGTGTTCTAAGAAGACCTAACATTATACCAGCTGTATTAGAACTTTGCTGAATTCTATTAGAATCTGTATGCGTATATGCCATTTTATTAGAGAGTGTCAACCAATCTGTAAGTTCAGCAGTATAATTAAAACGAAGATTCGTTCTATCATAGGTTGAGTTTCTAATTATCCCTTCTTGAGCAATATTAGCAAGACTAAAAAAATAAGTGTCTTTCTCGCCACCACCACTTATGGTTAGATCATTTTGCCAAAAAGTACCCGTTTGAAAAGCAGAATCCCAGTTAGTCTCTACAAAAGTTTCTTGTGAATTTTTCTGAGTGATAGGATAATAAATTGTTCCATCATCAGCAGTGAAAAATTGACCAGAGGTATTTACAGTATCAGCACCACCTGAACGACCTGGAATATAATCACCCCATGACTCTGCTCTAGTTGCTCCAAAAGAACCACTTCTTCCTTGACCCCAAGTATTTTGCATTGGAATTCTTTCTGATATCTCATCAAATGAATAGGTTGAATTCAAAGTGATTTTAACTTTTCCTCTTTCTCCACTTTTAGTTGTTATTACAACCACTCCATTTGCAGCTCTACTTCCCCAAAGGGCAGCTGCAGAAGCGCCTTTTAGTACTTGAACAGAAGCAATATCACTTGGATTGATATCATTTATTCTAGATCCTTGGGTAATCCCACCTGAACGACCTCCCGTTATAGAGTTTCCTCCAGCATAACTTGTTGAACTTTCAAGAGGAACACCATCTACTATTATCAATGGATTACTCGATCCACCAATAGTATTTGCACCTCTGATTCTAATGGTACTACCTGCTCCAGGATCACCATTTGATCTGGTAATACGAACACCTGATGCTTTACCACTCAAAGCATTTACAAAAGTAGCCTCACCAGAACTTGTGACTACTTCAGGTTTAACTATGGATGAAGTTGAACCTTGTTGATCTCTAATCTCAACAAAACCAAGTGAAGTAACTATTACTTCCTTTAATACTTCTGCGTCTTCAATCAAATTAATTTGTAAACTTGATTGTTGACCCACCGTTATTTGTTGTGATTCAAATCCAGTAAAGCTAACTTCGAGGACACTATCATCGCCGGAAACAGTTATACTAAAGTTTCCATCAAAGTCAGTGCTTACTCCATTTGAGGTTCCAACCTCAATTACATTTGCTCCTGGTAATGGTTGTCCTGACGAATCCAAAACGGACCCAGTAATTATTCTCTGAGCCGCAATTAAATTAGAACAAAACATTAAAAGGAGAATTAGATATTTCTCGATTTTCATAAGCTTAAAATTTTGTTTAAATAATTTTCTACAATGTAAAAATTAAAACTAAAACTTTTGTTAATTATTTATATAAAATTTCTCAAAAGATGATAAAAATTTAACAACCGTGTGATAAAATTTAAAAAATTGTTAATTCAGAGGTTTGAATACAGAAAAAATATTTCTAGATTTGCACCCTCAAAAAAAAAGGTAGAATATGCCAACAATTGGACAACTTGTAAGGAAAGGCAGGTTAAGTGTTTCAAAAAAAAGTAAGTCTGCGGCTTTGGACTCATGTCCTCAGCGTCGCGGAGTCTGTACTCGTGTATACACTACTACACCAAAAAAACCTAACTCAGCGATGAGAAAAGTTGCTAGGGTCCGATTGACAAATGGCAAGGAAGTAAATGCTTATATCCCTGGAGAGGGGCATAATCTTCAAGAACATTCTATAGTTCTTGTTCGTGGGGGAAGAGTCAAAGATCTTCCAGGGGTTCGCTACCATATAGTTCGAGGGGCTTTAGATACTGCTGGTGTTGATGGAAGATCGCAAAGGCGATCAAAATATGGAGCAAAAAAACCCAAGAAGTAAAAGCATTATCCCTAAGCCATGAGAAAAAAACAAGCCAAGAAAAGAAAATTAATACCTGATCCTAAATTTCAAGATCAATTGGTAAGCCGTTTTGTTAATATGTTGATGTGGAACGGTAAAAAATCAGTTGCTCTAGATATTTTTTATGATGCACTGGAAGTAGTTGATGATAAGAAAGAGACTAAAGAAAAGACTGCTTTAGAAGTATGGAAAGACGCTCTTTCAAATGTGATGCCACATGTAGAGGTTAGAAGTAGGAGAGTTGGTGGAGCTACTTTTCAAATACCAATGCAAATTCGTCCTGATAGAAAAGTTTCTTTAGCGATGAAATGGCTTATCTCATTTTCTAGAAAACGAAATGAAAAATCAATGTCACAAAAATTAGCTCAAGAGATTTTAGCTGCTTTTAAGGAAGAGGGTGCAGCAGTTAAAAAGCGCGTTGATACACATAAGATGGCTGAAGCAAATAAAGCATTTTCACATTTTAGATTTTAAAAATCATGAGCAGAGATTTAAAATATACTAGAAATATTGGGATTGCTGCTCACATTGATGCGGGTAAAACGACAACTACTGAGAGAGTTCTTTTTTATACTGGGGTAAGTCATAAAATTGGCGAGGTTCATGATGGAGCTGCAACGATGGATTGGATGGAACAAGAGCAAGAGAGAGGAATAACGATAACTTCTGCTGCAACAACTTGTATGTGGAATTTCCCAACTGAACAAGGAAAAGTAATTGAAGGTGCTAAGGAATATCAGCTAAATATCATTGACACTCCTGGGCACGTTGATTTCACAGTAGAAGTAAACCGATCTTTAAGAGTTCTTGATGGATTGGTTTTTTTGTTTAGTGCTGTTGATGGTGTGGAACCACAGTCTGAGACTAATTGGAGATTGGCAGACAATTATAAAGTCCCAAGAATAGGTTTTGTGAACAAAATGGATCGTCAAGGGTCAAATTTTCTTAATGTCTGTAAACAAGTTCGTGAGATGTTAAAATCCAATGCTGTTCCAATAGTTCTTAATATAGGAGAAGAAGAAGATTTTAAAGGGATTGTCGATTTAGTTAAAAACAAAGCCATTGTGTGGCATGAGGAAAATTATGGTTCAACTTTTGATGAAGTAGAAATTCCAGATAATTTAAAAGAAGATGCAAAGAAATATCGATCAGAATTGATAGAAGCTGTTGCTGGATATGATGAAAGTCTTTTTGAAAAATTTTTTCAAGATCCTGATTCAATTTCTGAGGATGAAATTCATAATGCCTTAAGAGCTGCTACTCAAGACATGAGTATTATACCAATGATTTGTGGATCAGCATTCAAAAATAAGGGGGTTCAGTTTTTACTTGATGCTGTTTGTAGATACCTACCCTCTCCTCAGGATAAAGAAGCAATTGTTGGAACTGATCCCAACTCAGGAAATGAAATTGCTAGAAAACCTGACTCAAATGAGCCCTTTTCTGCTTTAGCCTTTAAAATAGCTACTGATCCTTATGTTGGTCGTTTAGCCTTTTTTAGAGCATATTCTGGCAAACTTGATGCAGGCTCATATATATTAAATAATAGGACGGGCAATAAAGAGCGTATTTCTCGAATTTATCAAATGCATTCAAATAAGCAAAATTCTATAGAGGCTATTGAGGCTGGAGATATTGGAGCGGCTGTTGGATTTAAAGATATTAAGACAGGAGATACTCTTTCTTCAGAAAAATCTCCAATTATTCTTGAAAGTATGGACTTTCCAGATCCAGTTATCGGAATAGCGGTTGAGCCTAAAACTAAAGTAGATGTTGACAAATTAGGCGTCGCTTTGACTAAATTAGCTGAAGAGGATCCTACATTTCAAGTTAAAACTGATGAATCATCAGGTCAAACTATTATTTCTGGGATGGGTGAATTGCATCTAGATATCATAGTAGATAGACTTAAACGAGAATTTAAAGTAGAAGTAAATCAGGGAAAACCTCAAGTTCAGTACAAAGAGGCCCTTACAGCTTTGGCTGAATACAGAGAAATTTATAAAAAGCAAACTGGGGGTAGAGGTAAATTTGCTGATATAGTTTTTTCAATTGAACCTTCTGAAGAAGACAAATCTGGATTAGATTTTGTTGATCTTATCAAAGGAGGTAATATACCAAAAGAATTTATACCTTCAGTTCAAAAGGGTTTCAAAGAGGGTATGAAAAATGGTCCTCTGGCTGGTTTTGAAATTGATTCTATGAGGGTTACATTAAAAGATGGATCATTTCATCCAGTAGATTCAGATTCACTTTCATTTGAATTGGCAGCAAAAATTGGTTTTAAAGAGGCTGCTAAGTTAGCAAAAGCTGTAATTATGGAACCCATTATGAAGTTGGAGGTTTTAACTCCGGAAGAAAATATGGGAGATATTGTTGGAGATTTAAATCGTAGAAGAGGGCAAGTGAATTCTATGGACGATAGAGCTGGATCAAAAGTTGTAAAAGCTGAAGTTCCTCTTGCTGAAATGTTTGGTTATGTAACATCATTGAGAACACTTTCTTCTGGACGTGCTACTTCAACAATGGAATTTTCTCATTATGCTGAAACCCCTTCAAATATTTCCGAGGATGTTATTTCAGAAATTAAAGGCAAAAATGAATAAAAAAATATAGATGAGTCAAAAGATTAGAATAAAACTTAAATCATATGATCATAATTTGGTAGACAAGTCTGCTGATAAGATTGTCAAAACAGTAAAGGCTACTGGTGCGATTATAACTGGACCAATTCCTTTACCGACTCACAGAAAGATTTTTACTGTTTTACGCTCACCACATGTAAACAAAAAATCAAGAGAACAATTTAAATTGAATTCATATAAACGCCTTTTGGATATATATAGTTCTTCTTCAAAAACTATTGATGCTTTAATGAAGTTAGAATTGCCGAGTGGGGTTGAAGTTGAAATAAAAGTTTAATAAAAGAGAAATGTCAGGTTTAATAGGTAGAAAAATAGGAATGTCAAGTCTTTTTGATGAAAAAGGAAAGAATATTCCATGTACTGTTTTAGAAGTTGGACCCTGTGTAGTGACCCAAGTAAAAACTAAAGATATTGATGGATATGAAGCTCTTCAATTAGGTTTTGCTGATAAGCCTAGTAAAAAAGTTGTTAGATCCATGTCAGGACATTTCAAAAAAGCTAATGTAAGCCCCAAGAAAAAACTTGTTGAATTTCAAATGAATTTTGACAAAGATTTAAAGTTAGGTGATACCATCACGGTTGAACATTTTAAGGAAGGAGAGTATGTTGATGTCTCAGCAACTTCAAAAGGGAAAGGTTTTCAGGGTGTGGTGAAACGTCATGGGTTTAAAGGAGTTGGACAGTCTACTCATGGACAGCATAATAGATTACGAGCACCTGGATCAATTGGTGCAGCCTCATATCCTGCAAGGGTTTTTAAAGGCATGAGAATGGCTGGACAAACAGGAGCAGAAAAAATTAAAATTCAAAATTTGATTGTTTTGAAAATTATGCCAGAAAAAAATGTTTTAGTCGTCAAAGGATCAGTTCCTGGTCATAAAAATTCATATGTAATTGTTCAGAAATAATGGAACTAACTATTTTAAATAAAAAAGGAAAAGATACAGGTAGAAAAGTTAAGTTAAGTCAGTCCATTTTTGGTATTGAACCAAGTGAACATGCTATTTACTTAGATGTAAAACAACATCTGGCTAACAGTAGACAGGGGACTCACAAAACTAAAGAGCGTAGTGAAATTAGAGGGAGCACTCGAAAAATTAAAAAACAAAAAGGAACTGGAACAGCTAGGGCAGGAAGTATTAAGAATCCTATTTTTAGAGGAGGAGGAAGAACTTTTGGTCCAGTCCCAAGAGATTATTCAATTAAAGTAAATAAAAAGGTTAAACTTTTAGCTCGTAAATCAGCCTTAAGTATGAAAGCAAAAAATAAATCAATTTTGGTTTTAGAAGATTTGAACTTCAAGAGTCCAAAAACTTCAGATTATTTAAAGCTTATAAAAGATTTAGGATTGGAAGGTAAAAAAACTTTAATGGTATTGGGTGCAGAAAATAAAAATGTATATTTGTCGTCGCGAAATTTGAAAGGAACAGAGGTTGTAACAAACTCAGAATTAAATACTTACAAGATTTTTAATTCATCAAATTTGATTTTGTTAGAAAGCTCAATTACCAAAATTGAATCTATATTAAAGTAAAATGACTGTTTTAATTAAACCGATAATAACAGAAAAAGCTACTTCAAAAAGTGAGCTTAGTAATTGTTATACTTTTTTGGTAGATCCTAATTCAAATAAAATTCAGATTAAAAAAGCTGTTGAGGATTTATACAATGTTTCGGTTAATAAAGTTAGAACACTTAAATATGGTTCAAGTTTAAGGACAAGACATACTAAAAACGGAATACAAAGAGGTAAAACTAATGCTACAAAAAGGGCTATAGTTCAAGTTGCTGATGGTGACAGCATAGATTTTTTTAGCAATATTAAATAAATAATAATGCCAGTTAGGAAATTAAAACCGGTTACTCCTGCTCAGCGATTTAGAATCGTGAATGGTTTTGATATGATTACAACTGATAAGCCTGAAAAAAGTTTACTTTCCAAAAAGAGTGGGAAGGGAGGAAGAAATAATCAAGGTAAAATGACAGTGCCTCATCGTGGAGGTGGCCACAAAAGAAGATATAGGCTGATTGATTTTAAGAGAAATAAGGTTGAAATTGAAGCAGAAGTTAAGTCAATCGAATATGATCCGAATAGGTCTGCTTTTATTGCTCTATTAGAATATAAAGATGGTGAAAAGAAATACATTATAGCTCCCAACGGTCTTAAGGTGGGTCAGAAAATATGTTCGGGTGAAAATGTTTCTCCAGAACTTGGTAACGCCTTGCCTTTATCAAAGATTCCCCTTGGAACGATTATTTCATGCGTTGAAATTAATCCGGGGGCTGGTGCTGTAATCGCTAGAAGTGCTGGTTCCTTTGTTCAATTGATGGCAAGGGAAGGAAATCTTGCCACCGTAAAGATGCCCTCAGGAGAAACCAGAATTATTATGTCTAAATGCTTTGCTATGATTGGAGCAGTATCTAATTCTGATCATCAACTTTTGATTTCAGGTAAAGCTGGAAGATCTAGGTGGTTAGGTAAAAGACCAAGAACTCGACCAGTAGCCATGAATCCTGTAGACCACCCAATGGGAGGTGGAGAAGGGCGTGCTTCGGGTGGTCATCCTAGGTCTAAAAAAGGTATTCCAGCTAAGGGATATAGAACTAGGTCAAAAAATAAGTCCAGTAACAAATTTATACTAGAAAGAAGAAGAAAATAATTTTTATATGACACGTTCTCTAAAAAAAGGTCCTTTTGTTCATTATAGTCTCGAAAAGAAGATCATGAAAAATATTGAAGAAAATAAAAAAGCTGTTATAAAAACTTGGTCAAGATCATCTTTAATTACTCCAGATTTTGTTGGACAGACCATCGCAATTCATAATGGAAGACAATTTATACCAGTCTATATTACTGAAAACATGGTGGGACACAAGCTAGGTGAATTTTCACCAACTCGTTCTTTTAGGGGTCATTCTGGAGCAAAAAATAAAGCTAATACGTAGAAATAAATGGGTAATCGCAAACACAAAATGTCAATAAAACGTAAAGAAGCAAAAAAAACCATTGCTTTTGCTAAGCTTAAGAATTCTCCTATTCCTGCAAGAAAAATGAGATTTGTAGCTGATCAATTACGAGGTGAAGACATTAAGAGAGCCCTTTCAATATTAAAATTTAGTCCAAAGGAAGCTTCTCGACGTTTAGAAAAGTTATTGTTATCGGCAATTGCTAATTGGCAAGCAAAAAATGAAAATGACGATGTTGAAAAAGCAAATTTATTTATTAAGGAAATTAGGGTAGATGGTGCGGGAATGCTTAAAAGAATAAGACCTGCACCCCAAGGACGTGCTCATAGAATTAGAAAAAGATCAAATCATGTTACTTTGGTTTTAGGTAATAATAATATTAATTAAGATGGGACAAAAAACTAATCCTATAGGAAATCGTTTAGGCATAATAAGAGGTTGGAATTCCAACTGGTATGGTGGAAGAGACTATGGAGATAAATTATCTGAAGATAATAAAATAAGAAAGTATATATATGTTCGTCTTTCAAAAGCCAGTGTTTCCAATGTTATCATTGAGCGCACATTAAAATTGATTACAATTACTATTACAACTGCTAGACCAGGAATTATAATTGGTAAAGGAGGTCAAGAAGTTGATAAATTAAAAGAAGAATTAAAAAAGATTACATCAAAAGATGTGCAAATAAATATTTTTGAAATAAAACGTCCTGAACTTGAAGCAAAACTTGTAGCTGGAAGTATTGCTAGACAGATTGAAAGCAGAATTTCATATAGGAGAGCTATTAAGATGGCTATTGCTGCTACAATGAGAATGAATTCTGAAGGGATTAAAGTTCAGATATCTGGCCGATTAAATGGAGCAGAAATGGCTCGTTCAGAAACATATAAGGAAGGCAGGATTCCCCTGTCTACTTTTAGAGCAGATATAGATTATGCTTTAGTTGAAGCCCATACCACATACGGAAGATTGGGAGTAAAAGTTTGGATTATGAAAGGTGAAGTATACGGTAAGCGTGAACTTTCACCATTAGTAGGAATGGGAAAAAAAGGTAGTGGTGGATCTAATCCTAAAGGAGGTAATTTTTCGGGAAGACAGGGTAGGAAAAAATAATATACTTTAAAAGACAATGTTACAACCTAAAAGAACCAAATATAGAAAAATGCAAAAAGGCAGGATGAAAGGTCTTTCATATAGAGGAAGTAGACTTTCTAATGGTATGTTTGGTATTAAAGCTCTTGACTCAAAATTTATTACTTCTAGGCAAATTGAAGCTGCTCGTATTGCAGCAACTCGATACATGAAAAGAGAGGGGATGCTTTGGATTAAGATTTTTCCTGACAAACCTATAACGAAAAAGCCTCTTGAAGTTAGGATGGGTAAAGGAAAAGGGGCGCCTGAATATTTTGTTGCGGTTGTTAAGCCTGGAAGAATATTGTTTGAGGTTTCCGGAGTTTCAATAGAAATAGCTAAGGAGGCTCTTAGATTGGCCGCACAGAAACTTCCTTTAAAAACTAGATTTATAATTGCTAGAGATTTTCAGGTATAAAACTAATGAACATGAAGCAATCAGAAATTAAAATATTGACAATTGAAGATTTAAATGACAAGCTTGAAGAGTATCAACAAAAGCTTGTAAATCTCAAAATGAGTCATGCAGTTTCTCCAATAGAAAATCCGTCAAGTATTAAAACTATTAGGAGAACAATTGCTAGAATAATGATTGCGATATCTGAAAAGAAAGAATTAATTGACTAAGTAAGACAATGGAAAAAAGAAATTTGAGGAAAGAGAGAATTGGAATCGTAACAAGTGATAAAATGGAAAAATCAATTGTTGTGTCTGAAGTCATAAGAGTAAAACATCCTATGTATGGAAAATTTTTATTGAAAACAAAGAAATATGTTGTACATGATGAAAAAAATGATTCCAAAATTGGAGATACTGTAAAAATTATGGAAACTAGACCAATTAGTAGAAGAAAATGTTGGCGTTTAATAGAAATTATTGAAAGAGCAAAATAATGTTACAACAAGAGTCAAAATTAAAAGTTGCTGATAACACTGGCGCCAAAGAAGTACTTACAATTCGTGTTTTGGGAGGTACTCGAAGACGTTATGCGTCTTTGGGAGATAAGATCGTAGTTACTGTAAAGGAAGCATCGCCTTCAGGTACAGTAAAAAAAGGTCAAATTTCTACAGCTGTTGTTGTTCGAACGATTAAAGGAGTTCGTAGATCTGATGGTTCTTACATAAGGTTTGATGAAAATGCTTGTGTATTATTAGATCCAACTGGAGAAATGCGTGGCACCAGAGTTTTTGGACCTGTGGCTAGAGAACTTAGAGATAAGCAGTTTATGAAAATTGTATCACTTGCACCAGAGGTGCTTTAATTATTGTTATGACAAAAATTAAAATTAAAAAAGACGACAAAGTAAGGATCATAGCTGGAGAGAATAAAGGATCTGAAGGGAAGATTTTGAAAGTAATGAAAAATAAAAAGAAGGTTTTGGTTGAGGGAGTCAATGTTGTTAAGAAGCATGCAAAACCGAACTCTAAAAATCCGCAGGGAGGTATTATTGAAAAGGAAAGCCCAGTTGATATTTCTAACTTATCATTAGTTACTTCTGATGGTCAAAATACAAGATTAGGATTTAGGTTTGAAGAAGGTAAAAAAGTTCGTTATGCAAAAAAAAACAATGAAATAATTTAAAAAGATGTACGAGCCTCGACTAAAAAAAGAATTTAATGATCGAATTGTTTCTGTTCTCAAGGAAGAGTATAGTTATAAAAGTATTATGCAGGTTCCAAAATTAAAGAAGATTGTTCTTAGTCGAGGAGTAGGAGCAGCTGTTTCTGACAAAAAACTTATTGATTACTCTGTCGATGAATTGACTCTTATTTCAGGGCAAAAAGCAGTTGCAACTCTGTCAAAAAAAGACGAGTCATCATTTAAACTTAGAAAAGGTATGCCTATAGGAGTTAAGGTAACTTTAAGAGGCGAAAAGATGTATGAATTTTTAGATAGATTAGTAACTACTGCTCTTCCTAGGGTCAGAGATTTTCAAGGTGTTAAGTCCAAAGGTTTTGATGGAAGGGGTAATTATAATCTTGGAATTAAAGAACAAATTATTTTCCCTGAAATAGATATAGATAAGGTAAATAAAATTTCTGGAATGGATATTACTTTTGTAACCTCTGCTGAAACAGATAAAGAAGCGATGTCCCTTTTAAATGAATTGGGAATACCTTTTAAAAAAAAATAAATTATGGCTAAAGAATCAATGAAAGCTCGAGAAATTAAAAGAGCAAAAACAGTTGCTAAGTATTCTAAAAAGAGAAAGATGCTTAAAGAATCTGGTGATTATCTTGCTTTGCAAAAATTACCTAGGAATGCTTCACCTGTTAGAATGCATAATAGATGTAAAATTACTGGAAGACCGAAAGGATACATTCGTCAATTTGGCCTATCTAGAGTTGTGTTTCGTGAAATGGCGAATAAGGGTTTAATTCCTGGTGTAACTAAAGCTAGTTGGTAAAAAAATAAGAATATGTTTACAGATCCTATAGCAGATTATTTAACTCGGATTAGAAATGCAAATATGGCAGGACATTTAGTAGTTGATATTCCAGCTTCAAAAGTTAAGGAAGAGATAACAAAGATTTTGTTTGACCAAGGCTTTATTTTGAGCTACAAATTTGAGGAAACGGAGAATAATCAAGGGAATATAAAAATAGCTCTTAAATATGACAAGATTACTAAAGAAGCTGTTATTAAGAAAATTCAAAGAATAAGCACTCCTGGGCTTAGGAAATATACTTCGGCTAACAGGCTTCCAAGGATACTTAATGGCCTTGGGATTTCAATCATTTCAACTTCTAAGGGAGTAATGACAGGTAAGCAGGCAGTTAAGGAGAATATGGGAGGAGAATTACTTTGTTATGTTTATTAAAATAAAATGTTAATTTAAAATGTCTAGAATAGGTAATGATCCCATAAAAATTCCTGAAGGTGTCGATATAGATATCCAAAAAGGATTTATTAGTGTTAGAGGAAAATTAGGGGAGTTGACGCAAGTATATGACGACGTATCTTTTTCAATCAAAGATGGGCTGATAAGTGTTTCTCGGGATTCTAATTCAAAAGAAAATCGATCAAAGCATGGTCTTTATAGAGCTCTTTTAAATAATATGGTTATAGGAGTTTCCGAAGGTTTTATTAAAGAATTAGAATTAGTTGGAGTTGGATATAGAGCAAACAATCAAGGACAAAAACTTGATCTTTCGCTTGGGTTTTCGCATAACATTCTTTTTGAAATACCTTCTGAAGTTAAAGTTGAAACTATTACTGAGAAAGGAAGTAATCCAATTGTAAAATTGACTTCACATGACAAACAACTTTTAGGGAATGTAGCATCAAAAATTAGGTCTTTCAGAAAACCTGAACCTTATAAAGGAAAAGGGATTAAATTTGTCGGAGAAGAAATAAGAAGAAAAGCAGGTAAATCTGCATAAGTTTATTATGGTACTAAGTAAAAATAAAAGAAGAAATAGAATTCATTTAAGGATAAGGAAAACTATTGTTGGAACATCTACTAGACCTCGTCTATCTGTTTTTAGGAGTAATAAAGAAATTTATTCACAAGTGATAGATGATGTTTCTGGGAAGACTTTAGTTTCAGCTTCATCCCGCGAGAAAGAAATTTTAAGTTTCAAGAAAGAGAATAAAATTTTTATTGCTAAAGAGGTAGGTAAATTATTAGGGAAAAGAATTCTTGGGAAGGGAATTAAAAAAGTCCATTTTGATCGTAGTGGATATTTATATCACGGAAGAGTTAAATCTTTTGCAGATGGTGCCAGAGAATTAGGTGTTGAATTTTAATATATAGCTATTTTATGTATAAAGATTACAAAAATATTGAAATGGTAAAGCCTGCAGGGTTAGAGTTAAAAGATCGATTAGTTGGGGTTCAACGTGTGACAAAAGTTACAAAAGGAGGACGCACTTTTGGATTTTCAGCAATTGTAGTTGTTGGAGATGAAAATGGAGTAGTTGGTCAGGGTTTAGGAAAAGCAAAAGAAGTTTCTGAGTCAATATCTAAAGCTATAGAGGATGCAAAGAAAAATTTGGTTAGAATACCAATTGAAAAGGGTACTTTGCCTCATGAACAAAAGGGCAAATATGGAGGTGCCCGTGTATTTTTAAAGCCTGCTTCTGAAGGAACTGGTGTAATAGCAGGTGGGGCTGTTAGAGCCGTTTTAGAATCAGTTGGCATTCATAATGTTTTGTCAAAATCTCAAGGTTCTTCAAACCCACATAATGTTGTTAAAGCAACTTTTGATGCATTGTTGAAGTTAAGGAGTCCTATGACTATTGCTTTACAACGTGGAATTAGTTTAGAGAAATTATTTAAAGGATAGCACTATGACTAAATTAATTGTTAAACAAATTAGAAGTAGTATCAATCGAATTGGTTCTCAAAAAAAAACCCTTCAGTCTCTTGGTTTAGGTAAAATTGGGAAACAAGTAACTCATGAGTCTAATCCAACAATTAATGGTATGATTAAAAAAGTAAGTCATTTGGTTGAAATAAAAGAAGTGAAATAATGAGTTTAAATAATTTAAAACCTGCATTTGGATCTGTTCAGAAGAAAGGGAAGCGTCTTGGTCGTGGTCAAGGTTCAGGAAAGGGAGGAACATCTACTAGAGGACACAAGGGAGCTAAATCAAGATCGGGATATTCTAAGAAAATTGGATTTGAAGGAGGTCAGATGCCCCTTCAGAGACGCATCCCAAAATTTGGTTTTAAAAATATAAACAGAAAAGAGTATAGAGTAATCAATTTAGATACATTGCAAAGCCTCGTTGTATCAAAAAAGATAAAGAACGAAATTTCAGTTGAAAAGATGATAGATTTACGATTAGCTAAAAAAAATGATTCTATAAAAATTTTGGGCCGTGGAAAACTTGATAAACCAATAAAAGTCTCTGGGCATAAGTTTTCACTATCTGCGAAGAAATCAATTGAGTCTGCTGGAGGAGAAGTTGTAATTGTTGAATAAATTATATGAAAAAGTTTCTTGACACCATAATAAACATTTATAATATAGAAGAATTGAGGGGAAGGATTATAACTACTCTGAGTCTTTTATTGGTTTATCGTGTTGGAGCTCAAATTGTTTTGCCTGGGATCGATTCTGTTCAATTATCTGAATTGTCAACCAATACCAGCAGTGGGATTTTAGGAATACTTAATGCTTTTACAGGAGGTGCCTTTGCAAATGCTTCAGTTTTTGCTTTAGGAATCATGCCATATATTTCGGCTTCAATTGTTGTCCAATTAATGGGTATTGCAGTGCCATACCTTCAAAAGCTTCAGAAAGAAGGAGAAAGTGGAAATAGAAAAAGAAACCAGATTACACGATGGCTAACAATTATGATTTGTGTTGTACAAGCACCTGCATATTTATATGGATTAAGTGCTTTAGGAGTCCCAGATAGTGCTTTTATTATTGGTAGAGGGCCATTATTTATGTTTTCTTCTGTAATTATTTTAGTTACTGGTTGTATTTTTGCAATGTGGTTAGGAGAGAAAATAACCGACAAGGGTATTGGTAATGGAATTTCAATTTTAATTATGGTTGGTATAATAGCTAACCTTCCATTATCTTTTGCCCAGGAGTTTGTCTCTCGAATGTCTGGCACAGGTGGTTTGATGATGATTTCAATAGAATTTGTTCTTTGGTTAATTACAATACTTTTGTGTGTTTTATTAGTGATGGCGGTTAGACAAATACCAGTTCAATACGCTAGAAGGTCTGTTTCAGGGACAAACGAAAGAAATATCTATGGAACTAGACAATATATTCCTTTAAAACTTAATGCTTCAGGAGTTATGCCTATAATTTTTGCTCAGGCACTAATGTTTGTTCCTTCCTACGTAGGGAGTGCCTTTAATGACACTTCTGCTGGTCAATGGATTCAAACTAATTTTTCTGATATTTTTGGATTTTGGTATAATGTCCTGTTCGCTATTTTAGTTATTATTTTCACTTATTTTTATACAGCAATTACGGTTCCGACTAATAAGATGTCAGATGATTTAAAACGAAGCGGTGGTTTCATTCCTGGAATAAGACCTGGTTCCGAAACAGCAGACTTTTTAGACACAGTTATGTCATACATAACTTTCCCTGGGTCTCTTTATTTGGCAGCTGTTTCAGTTTTCCCGGCAATAGTTGTTCAAATGGGAATGCAACAAGGATGGGCTCTTTTTTATGGAGGGACTTCGCTTTTGATAATGGTTGGAGTCGCAATAGATACTATTCAACAAGTGAATGCTTATTTATTGAATAGACATTATGATGGTCTTTTAAGATCTGGTAAAACGAGAAGGTTATAAAGTTATGGCGAAACAAGAAGCAATTGAACAGGAAGGTACTATAGTTGAGGCATTGTCAAATGCAATGTTTCGGGTAGAATTAGAAAATGGTCATATTGTAACGGCACATATATCTGGAAAAATGAGATTACATTACATAAAACTTTTACCTGGAGACAAAGTTAAACTGGAGATGAGTCCCTACGACTTGTCAAAGGCTAGAATTACATTTAGATTTTAAATAAATTGTTATGAAAGTTAGAGCTTCCTTAAAGAAAAGAAGTGTAGATTGTAAAATTGTTCGTCGAAAAGGGCGTTTATATATAATAAATAAAAAGAATCCAAGATTCAAACAAAGACAAGGTTAAATTATGGCAAGAATATCAGGAGTTGACATTCCTAAACAAAAAAGAGGCGTTATTGCATTGACATATATTTATGGTATAGGTAAGAGCCGTTCGCGATCGATTTTAATAGATGCAAATGTAAATGAGGACACAAAAGTTTCTGATTGGACTGATGAGGAAACTTCAAGAATCCGTGAGGTAGTGTCAAATTTTAAGATAGAAGGAGAGCTAAGGTCAGAGGAACAATTAAGTATCAAGCGATTAATGGATATTGGATGTTATAGGGGAATAAGGCATAGAACGGGATTGCCTTTAAGGGGACAAAAAACAAAAAATAATTCTCGTACAAGGAAGGGTAAAAGAAAAACAGTTGCTAATAAGAAAAAAGTTACCAAATAAAAAATTATGGCTAAGCTTTCAGGGAAAAAACGTAAAGTGGTTGTAGAATCAACAGGTGAGGTTCATATAAATGCTTCATTTAATAATATTATTATATCAATAACCAATTTAAAAGGTGAGGTTGTCTCATGGTCATCAGCAGGAAAGATGGGTTTTAGAGGATCTAAAAAAAACACCCCTTATGCTGCTCAAGTTGCAGCAGAGGATGCATCAAAAGTTGCTATTGAAAATGGTTTACGTAAAGCAAAAGTTTTTGTTAAAGGACCTGGTAATGGAAGGGAATCAGCTATAAGGACTATACATAACAATGGGATTGAAATAAGTGAAATTATTGATGTGACGCCCATGCCTCATAATGGATGTAGACCCCCTAAAAGAAGGAGAGTTTAGATGAAAATTAAAAATAAAATCAAATAAATTATGGCTAGATATATTGGTCCTAAATCAAAAATTTCTCGAAAATTTGGTGAACCCATTTTTGGTGCAGATAAGGCGTTGGAGAAAAGAAATTATCCTCCTGGGCAACATGGAAACAATAGAAGACGCTCTAAAAAGTCTGAATATGCAATTCAGTTAATGGAAAAGCAAAAGGCGAAATACACTTATGGAATCTTAGAAAGACAGTTTAGAAATATTTTTAAAAAAGCAAGTAGCAGTAAAGGTGTTACTGGTGAAGTTCTTTTACAGCTTTGTGAATCTCGTCTTGACAATGTTGCTTATCGTCTGGGGATTTCTCCGTCGAGAAGTGGAGCTAGACAATTAGTAACTCATAAGCATATTACAGTTGATGGAGAAGTTGTTAACATTCCATCTTATACTTTAAAGCCTGGACAGATTGTTGGAATACGGGAAAGGTCAAAATCTTTAAAAGCAATAATTTCTTCATTAGAATCTAATAGTTCTAATTATGATTGGTTGATCTGGAACCGAGATACTTTTGAAGGGACTTTTGTAAATCAACCAGAAAGGTCTCAAATTCCGGAAAATATAAAAGAACAATTAATTGTAGAATTGTATTCAAAATAATTTAATAAGCAATAAAAGATATGGCAGTATTTAATTTTCAAAAACCTGATAAAGTAATTATGATTGATTCTTCTGAGTTCGAAGGCAAATTTGAATTTCGTCCTCTTGAACCTGGATATGGATTGACAATTGGAAACGCCTTGAGGAGAGTACTTCTTTCTTCATTAGAGGGTTTTGCAATCACATCAGTAAAAATCGAAAACGTTGAACATGAATTTTCAACTATCCCTGGAGTAGTTGAAGATGTTACAGAATTAATTTTGAATTTAAAGCAAATTCGATTTAAGCGTCAGATCGATGATGTAGAAGAAGAAAAAGTTAATATTATTGTTGGTGGCCAGAGCAAACTTAAAGCAGCTGAATTTCAAAAATTTATTTCAGGGTTTCAAGTTCTTAATCCTGAACTAGTAATTTGTAATATGGAGGAGGGAGTCCAACTTAATCTTGAAGTTATAATTGAAAAAGGTAGAGGTTATGTGCCTGCAGAAATGAATAAAAAATCAAGTTTACCTTTTGGATCAATAACTATTGATTCTGTTTTTACTCCTGTCAAAAATGTCAAGTATAGTATAGAGAATTTTAGGGTTGAACAGAAGACTGATTATGAAAAACTAATTTTTGAGATTGTAACTGATGGTTCAATTCATCCAAAGGATGCTTTGACAGAGGCTGCAAAAACATTAATTCATCATTTCCTTTTATTCTCAGACGAACGTATTACTCTTGAAGCTGATGAAATTGCCCAAACAGAAACATATGATGAGGAGTCTCTGCATATGCGTCAATTATTAAAAACTAAGTTGACAGATATGGATCTTTCAGTTCGTGCTCTTAATTGTCTTAAAGCAGCTGAAGTAGATACTCTAGGTGACTTAGTTTCGTATAATAAAAATGATCTTATGAAATTTAGGAATTTTGGTAAAAAATCCCTTACTGAGCTTGAAGAATTGGTTCTTCTTAAAGGACTTTCTTTTGGTATGGATTTGACGAGATATAAGCTAGATAAAGATTAAAATGAGGCATTCAAAAAAAATAATAAAATTAGGCAGAAAAGTTGCTCATAGAAAGTTTATGTTGGCTAATATGGCATCTTCTTTAATTGAGAAAAAAAGAATTAATACAACTTTGACAAAAGCAAATGCTTTGAAGAGATTTTTTGAGCCTTTAGTTACTAAGTCTAAAAATGATACAACTCATAATCGGCGTATAGTTTTTCGTTCACTTAGAAATAAAGAAGCTGTTTCAGAGCTATTCCGCAATATTTCGAAAAAGATAGGTGACCGACCAGGAGGTTACACAAGGGTTATAAAACTCGGTAATCGTCTTGGAGATAATGCTTCGATGGCAATGATTGAACTGGTTGATTATAATGATACTTACAAATTAGAAAAAAGTGAAAAGAAAAAATCTACTAGACGAGGAAGACGAAGTAAGATAAAATTAGATCATATTGAAAAAATAGATAATAAAGAAATTATAGAGGATTCTATTAAGAAAGGCAAAGATAAGCCAGAATCCAAAGTAGTTGAGGAGAAATCAAAAGATGAGAATCAAGATAAGCCAGAATCTAAAGTAGTTGAGGAGAAATCAAAAGATGAGAATCAAGATAAGCCAGAATCTAAAGTAGTTGAGAAGAAATCAAAAGATGAGAATGAAAAGGGTAATCTTTGAAAAAATTAATGTTAATAATTTAAAATAAATTATGAGGATAGGCATTTTAGTTTATCCTTTTTTTATGTTCATTTGCAACAATAATTATGTCTTATAAAAAAAGAAAAAAAGCGATTTTATTATTAGCTGACGGGACTAAATTTTTTGGGAAATCAGTTGTTCATTTAGGAAATAGTTTTGGTGAGATTTGTTTTAATACTGGCATGACAGGGTATCAGGAGATATTTACAGACCCTTCTTATTATGGACAGTTAATGGTTACCACAAATTCACATATTGGCAATTATGGTATTCGAAATATTGAAGGACAGTCTAAGCGGGTTAAAATTTCAGGATTAATATGCAAAAATTTCAGTTATGAATTTTCTAGACCCGGGGCATCTTCTTTGTTTGACTATTTAGATACTAATAATATTATAACAATTTCGGACATTGACACTCGTGCTGTAGTAAATTATGTTCGAGAAAATGGCGCGATGAATGCAGTTATAACCACAGAGATTGATTCTATAGATAAAATAGGGAAACAATTGTCAGATTTCCCTAAAATGGAAGGTCTTGAATTAGCTTCAAAAGTTTCAACTAAAGAACCCTATTTAATGGGTGATCCTAATTCAAAATTTAGGGTTGCTGTTTTAGATTTAGGCATAAAAAGAAATATATTAAACAACCTTCTAAATAAAGGGTTTTACATTCATGTATATCCATATGATGCTAAATTTGCTGAAATCCAAAAATGGAACCCTGATGGTTATTTTATTTCTAATGGACCTGGGGATCCAGAACCTCTAAATCAAGTCCAAAAGTTAGCTAAGTCTGTAATTGATGAAGATATACCTTTATTTGGCATATGCCTAGGTCATCAAATTATAGCTTTAGCTAATGGCATTAAAACATATAAAATGTTTAACGGTCACAGGGGAATAAATCATCCGGTAATTAATTTAATTACTGGTAAAGGTGAAATTACTTCTCAAAACCATGGTTTTGCTGTTGATAAAACTTCGGCTGAAGCAAATTCAGATTTTTTAATAAGTCATTTACATTTAAATGATGATACAGTTGCTGGACTTCAAATGAAAAATAAAAATTGTTTTTCGGTACAATATCATCCAGAAGCTGGTCCTGGGCCCAATGATACTTTATATCTTTTTGATCAATTTTACAACAATATAAAAAAATATAAAAGCTAGTTTAATTTTATGAGTAAGATTTTAAAGATACATGCACGTCAAATTTTTGATTCGAGAGGGAACCCCACTGTTGAAGTTGATGTAATAACTGAAAAAAGTTTTCTAGGCAGAGCAGCTGTTCCATCTGGCGCTTCAACAGGAGAGCATGAAGCAGTAGAATTAAGAGATGGTGAGAAAAAATATATGGGCAGATCCGTTAAAAAGGCGGTTGAAAATGTTAACAATATAATTGCAAATGAGCTGATTGGTGAATCCATTTTTGATCAAGAAAAAATTGATAATTTAATGATTAAGCTTGATGGAACTAGTAATAAATCTGAATTGGGCGCTAATGCAATTTTGGGAGTTTCATTAGCTTGTATTAGAGCAGCTTCAAATGAATTAGGAAAACCTTTGTACAAGTATATTGGAGGTGAAAAAGCAAGAACACTTCCGGTTCCTATGATTAACATTGTAAATGGAGGATCTCATTCGAGTGCACCTATAGCTTTTCAAGAATTTATGATTGTCCCTGTGGGAGCTAATAGTTTTACTAATGCAATGCAAATGGGAACAGAAATTTTCCATAATTTGAAACAGATATTGACTTCCAGAGGTCTAAATACTACAGTAGGAGATGAAGGAGGGTTTGCGCCAAATTTCAGAGGTACAGAAGATGCTTTAGAAACGATCATTGGATCAATTGAAAAAGCTGGATATAATACAGATAAAGATATTAAAATAGCCTTAGATTGTGCTGCTTCAGAGTTTTATGCAGATGGGAAGTATGATTATACTATTTTTGAGCAAGACAAAGGAAAAATTATGTCTTCTATAGAGCAAATAGATTATTTATGTAGTCTAACAGAGAAATACCCTATAATTTCTATTGAAGATGGCATGGATGAAAATGATTGGGAAGGATGGAGATCTTTGACAGATAAAATTGGAGATCAAGTCCAATTGGTTGGT
Organism: Bacteroidota bacterium; assembly: GCA_036340635.1. Lineage (GTDB taxonomy): Bacteria > Bacteroidota > Bacteroidia > Flavobacteriales > Flavobacteriaceae. The sequence continues at coordinate 97,999 of JAYYYF010000032.1, forward strand.
GATGATCTTTTTGTCACAAATGTTAAGAGATTATCTAAAGGTATTTCAAAAAAAATTGCAAATTCTATTCTTATCAAAGTAAATCAGATAGGTACATTAACAGAAACAATATCTGCTGTTAAAATGGCTCAAAATGCTGGTTATACCGCAGTAATATCCCATCGTTCTGGAGAAACTGAAGATACAACAATTTCTGACTTAGCAGTAGCTCTTAATACAGGTCAAATCAAAACAGGTTCTACCTCTAGGACAGATAGATTGGCTAAGTATAATCAATTACTTCGAATCGAAGAAGAATTAGAAAATTTAGCTTTATATCCAAAATCAAAAGCTTTTAATGTATAGTTTGTATATAATTGAATAGTTGCTTATTGGCTCTTATTTACTTATATTGAAGACTAATTGCATAAATTTACTTTTTTTTCTGTTTTGTTATGAGTGATAAAATTAAGTTTTCTTTAGGGCAAGAAACTCATGAATTTCCTTTGATAAAAGGGACTGAAAATGAAGTTGCTATAGATATTAAGGATTTGAGATCAAGAACTGGTTTAATAACGCTTGATCCAGGGTTTAAAAATACTGGATCTTGTTTCAGTGATATCACATATCTAGATGGTGAAAAAGGAATTTTAAGATATCGAGGATATTCAATTGATGATTTGGCAAAAAAGGTTACGTTTTTAGAAGTCGCTTATTTATTGATTTGGGGTGAATTGCCGAATGAAAAAGAATTGTCCAATATTCAGACAGAGATAAAAAAAGCCTCATCAATAGATAAAGATTTAGAACACATCTTAAAGAGTTTCCCTTCACAGGCACATCCTATGGGAATTTTGTGTTCTCTAACATCAGCACTTATTGCCTTTAATCCTTCATCTGTTGATGTCAGTTCAAAAGAGAAAATGTTTACAGCAACTATTGAATTGATGGCAAAATTTCCAATTTTAGTTTCATGGGTTCACAGAAAAATAAATGGTTTGCCAATGAACAAAAGCAACAATGACCTTTCTTATACTGAGAATTTAGCCCAAATGATGTTTAAATCTCCTAATCAAGTCTATGAACTTAACCCTGTTGTTATTGATGCTCTTAATAAGCTATTGATTTTGCACGCCGATCATGAACAAAACTGTTCTACTTCTACAGTTCGAATAGTTGGCTCTTCACATGCAGGCTTATATGCTTCTATCTCAGCCGGTATTTCTGCACTTTGGGGACCATTGCATGGAGGTGCAAATCAAGCAGTTATTGAGATGCTTGAAAAAATTAAAACAGATGGAGGTGATACCAAAAAATATATGGCAAAGGCAAAGGACAAGAACGATTCCTTTCGTCTAATGGGATTTGGACACAGAGTTTATAAAAACTTTGATCCAAGGGCAAAAATTATCAAAAAGACTGCTGATGAAGTTTTAGGCAAGTTAGGTATAAATGATCCTGTACTAGATATAGCAAAAGGTTTAGAAGAAGAGGCTTTGAACGACCCTTATTTTATCGAAAGAAAACTTTATCCCAATGTTGATTTTTATTCTGGTATAATATATAGAGCGCTGGGCATACCAACTGAAATGTTTACTGTAATGTTTGCTTTGGGGAGAGTTCCTGGATGGATTGCTCAATGGAAAGAAATGCGATTAAATAAGGAACCTATAGGCAGGCCGAGACAAATATATAAGGGTTATAATTCACGTAGTTTATAGGATTTAATTTTATATGTATCAAGAAGACTTCAATCGAGCATTTTCAAGTGCTTTGTATTATCTTTGATTCGTAAAAAAATGAAAACTTTAGAACACTCTCTTTCAAAAATTGTTTCTAATTTTTTAGAAGATGAATTTAAAACATTAATTGATGATTTTGAATTTCAATTAACTCGAAAAGATTTTGAGGGAGATCTTACTTTAGTTTTATTTCCTCTTCTTAAAAAGGTTAAGACAAAACCTCAAGAGCTGGGTGACAAATTAGGTTCTCATTTGATTAGTGTTAACCAAAGTGTAAAAAAATTTAATGTTGTAAGTGGCTTTCTAAATCTTGTTATAGATGATTCTTTTTATATTAAATTTTTAGAAAATATAATGAACAACTCTAACTATGGGCACAAAGAACCCTCTATAAACTCACCTACTTTAATGATAGAATATTCATCACCTAATACAAATAAACCTCTTCATTTAGGTCATATCAGAAATAATTTGTTAGGGTTTTCAATTTCAAAAATTTTGAAGGCAAATGGAAATAATGTTGTTAAAACACAAATAATTAATGACAGAGGAATTCATATTTGTAAGTCCATGGTTGCATGGAAGAATTATGGAAATGGAGAGACTCCTGAATCAAGTAGGCTAAAAGGAGATCAATTAGTTGGGAAATATTATGTCCTTTTTGAAAAAAAATTTCAAGAGCAAGTGCATTCTCTTGAAAATGAAGGCCATGACAAAGAAAGTGCTATTCAAAATGCACCAATTATGATTGAAGCAAGAGAAATGCTTAAAAAATGGGAAAAAAATGATTCCAAAATAAGAAGTTTATGGAAAAAGATGAACAATTGGGTTTATGATGGATTTGCGATAACATATAATAATCTTGGAGTCGATTTTGATTCTTATTATTATGAAAGTGATACATACTTGTTAGGAAAGAATGTAATTGACGAAGGACTTAAGAAAAAAATATTTTATTCAAAACCAGATGGTTCTGTTTGGATTGATTTAAGAGATGATGGGCTTGATGAAAAAATATTACTTAGATCAGATGGAACGGCAGTTTATATAACTCAAGACTTGGGCACTGTAATTAAGCGTTTTGAGGATTTCCCTAAAATGAATAGCTTAATATACACTGTGGGTAATGAACAAGATTATCATTTTAAAGTTTTATTTGCAATTTTAAAAAAACTCGGATACTCATGGGCAGATAATCTTTATCATTTAAGCTATGGAATGGTTGATTTGCCTCAAGGGAAAATGAAGAGTAGAGAAGGTAAGGTAGTAGATGCTGATAATTTGATTAAGGAGATGAAAGAAACTGCTGCGAAGATTTCAAAGAGACAAGGAAAGATTAAAGACCTAACTAAGGATGAAAAAGAAAATTTGTATGATACTATAGGTCTTGGTGCTCTTAAGTATTTTATTTTGAAGGTTGATCATAAAAAAAGGATTTTATTTGATCCTGAGGCATCAGTAGATTTTGAGGGCAATACTGGCCCTTTTATACAATATACTTTTGCTAGAATTAGATCATTGTTAAGTAAAGTTTCTAATAACGATATTTTAAAAACACATGATGTTTCCTTAGATATAAGAGAAAAAGAGATAATCAAGCATTTAGTGACATATCCTGATGTTTTAAATTCTTCAGCTAAACAATATAGTCCAGCTATTATAGCCAATTACTTATATGAATTAGTTCGTTTATTCAACTCATTTTATCAAAATATAAATATTTTAAATGAGGATAATAAAGAAGTTAAATCAATTCGTTTATCTATTTCAAGATCTGTTGCCAATAATATTTCCTTAGCTTCAAGTTTGCTTGGCATTAGTGTGCCGGACAAGATGTAAAAAAAAATCGCTCAAAAAAGAGCGATTTTTTATGCATTAAGGCATTTTTATACCTTGAAAGGTAATTATTTTGAGCTAACAGCTAAATTATAAACTACTAATCCAAAACCAATTTTGTTGATTGCATCACCAACATTATATATGACATTCATGTCTAGCCCTCCGAAAATTCCACTATACCATCCATCAGTACCAGCCATGTAGCCAATTGGATAAATAGCCCATCCTACTAATAGGAACCAGCAAAGACTCTTGTGAGCACTTGCAACAGCTCCTCCAGCAGCTTTAGCCATTTTTGAAGCACCACCCAACCAGACTTCATAAGCAATTATGAAGTATGCAGCACCAGCGATACCTCCCCATATAGCAGCTGCATCAGTATAAACAGCTTCTCCAAAGTATCCTGCAACAAGCATGATTGTTGACAAACCAATTAATTTCCACATTAATCCTTTTGTAGCTCCTGATGGTCTTAAGATGAGATAAAACTCAACACACATAAGAGGGACAGTTAAAATCCAATCTACATAGCGATAAAAAGTAGGAGTTTCTCCGGTTGCTCCCCAGTAGTCTCTCATATAATAATAATGTACGGCCGCAATAAAAGTTATAAGACCAGACACTAAAATTGATGTTCTCCATTTTCCGTCAACAGAATTCATTGAAAGGAAAAAGAATACAGATGCAGCCATCATGGCCATACACCCAACAAAAAACGTAAAACCTACGTAATCATTAGCTGCCATTTGAGGTGCAGCTGATATTAAACTTAAAATCTTCTCCATAATAAAAATTAAATTATTTGTTCAGATAAATTTAATAAAAATCAACTTGTTTTAAAAATTTAATAAAAATCAACTTGTTTTAATTGGAAGAGATGGATTTTTTATCCAACCAACTAAAGAACTCAAAAGTCCATAAAGGAAATGGTAAAGCGCTAGAGAAACATACAATTTCGCTAAAACAATTGCAACCTGAACATATTCCCAGCCAACAGCCAAAGCTCCTGGTATGTTATAACCACTGGCATCAGAACCAGTAACCTCCCAAGTATTAAAGTCGTTTAAAACTCCTCCTATAAAATCTAAGTTAACCATTGATAAAAATTCAGCAGTTGCATTTATGGGAAGACTAACAGAATATGCTACTCCAGCGAAAAATTCAGGAGCAATAGCAATATTTGGGTCTGTACCCATTAACAGCCAACCCAATGTAGCGCAAAACGCTCCAAATAGAGCGACTAAAGCCCCGGCATGCCCCGCCAGTTTAATGTTAGCTACAATAAGATCCCTGAAAATGAAATCTATGATTCCACTTTTAGAACCAGCTAAACTATCTCCAGCAGATCTTACAGTTTGAGCAATTGGAAATGCTGCATATACTAAAAGAAGCATACAAACAACAGCTGTTACTTTACCTAGGCCTTCTGCAGAATTAATAGCATCTATCCCACCGGTAATTGCGGCGATTAGTATTCCAATAAGAATGATAAAAGCGCCTATCTTGTAAAAAGTTCCTGCCCAGTTCCCAAAGGATCCTTCGGAACCTTCCATCATAACGTTAAAATTGTTTTGTGGAAGCTTTTGATTTACCATACTAGGCAAATCCAAAATTTGATCTAAAATTTTTTCCATAATAAAAATTAAATTATTTGTTTTGTTTAGATAAATTTAATAAAAATTAAACACGACGTATTTTTTTTTTGATAATTGTTAATAACATTTCTTGGTATCTTTATTTCAAAAAGTAGAGTATTATCATTACGGGGTCTTAGTTACACTGGCATTTACTCTAATTTTACCCTTTATTGAAGAAAAGTTTGTTAACTTTTTAGGAGGTTTTTCCATATTTACGATTGGTATACTACACGGAGCGAATGATCTAAGAATTATTTCAAAGAGATTTAAAAACCATATTGGGAATCTTTACATAAAATCTTTAGTATTGTATGTCCTTGTAGTTTTAATTGGGGGAGCATTTTTTTTCATTGCACCATCATTATCACTTTTAATTTTTGTTTTATTTAGTAGCTATCACTTTGGAGAACAACACTGGGCAGATGATATTAAGCAAAACATTATGGGCATATTTTTTTATTCAATTTATGGAGCCTTAATTTTCTTTTTAATTTTTTCAACTCAACATTTTGAAGTAGCGGAAGTAATGCAGAAAATAAGTGGCAAAGATGATTTTCTTCATTTCCTTGATTTACCTAGTAGCTTTGATGGGTTCATAAAGTCATATCTTGCTTTTGAATTTTTTGTAGGAGTTGCATTTGCATTAGTCGTTCTATTTATTTTGAATTTAATTTACAAGAAATTAATAGCTAAATATTTTTTTAGAGAAGTTATTCTTTTGTTCCTTTTATTAATCTTATTTTATTTTAGCACCTTATTATTTGCATTTGCTTTTTACTTTGTTGTTTGGCATAGTATTCCATCTTTAAAGGAGCAATTATTCTATCTTCATGGAGAAATCAATTTAAGATCGATAAAAAAATATCTCAAGCATTCTATAGTATATTGGTTTGTGTCTATTCTTTCCTTATTTCTGATTTACAATTATGTTGACTTTGAATCAACTTACTTTATGTCTTTATTTTTTTCATTTTTGGCAGCAATTTCATTTCCTCACGTAATTGTAGTTGGAATGATGAAAGGTGAATAGATAAAATTTTTTAAAAGATTTGTTAAGAGTTTCATAATAAAGATAAAGACAGTAAATTTGATTATTAATAGTAGTTTGTGATATGTTTGATAGTCTAAGCAAAAAGCTTGATAAAGCTTTTCAGTTATTAAAAGGACAAGGCCAAATAACTGAAATCAATGTTGCTGAAACTCTTAAGGAGGTTAGAAGAGCCCTTTTAGAAGCTGATGTTAATTTTAAAATTGCTAAAGAATTTACCAATAAAATTAAAGACAAAGCTATTGGGCAAAAAGTTTTAACAAGTCTTAAACCAAGTCAATTACTTATTAAAATTGTAAAAGATGAACTTACTTTCTTAATGGGTTCAAACACTCAAGAAATAGATTTATCTTCAAATCCCTCAATAATTTTAATGTCAGGACTTCAAGGTTCTGGTAAAACTACTTTTTGTGCAAAGTTGGCTCTTTATTTAAAAAATAAAGGTAAAAAACCACTTTTGGCGGCATGTGATGTTCATCGTCCAGCTGCCATAGATCAATTGAGAGTAATTGCAGAACAAGTTGATATCCCTGTTTATAGTGATTCAGAATTAAAAGATCCTGTAGTCATTTCTAAAAAGGCGCTTGCTCATGCAAAGAAAAATAAAAATAATGTTTTAATTATAGATACCGCTGGTAGGCTTGCTATTGATGAGCTATTGATGAAGGAGATTTCAGATATTCATAAGGCTGTAAAACCCAATGAGACACTTTTTGTTGTTGATTCAATGACTGGTCAAGATGCAGTTAATACAGCAAAAGCTTTTAATGATGTACTTGATTACGAAGGAGTTGTTTTAACAAAACTTGACGGCGATACTAGAGGAGGTGCTGCTCTTTCTATAAAATCTGTCGTGAACAAACCTATAAAATTTATTGGTACTGGTGAAAAAATGGAAGCTCTTGATGTTTTCCACCCAGATAGAATGGCAGACCGAATTTTAGGAATGGGAGATGTTATATCCCTAGTTGAAAGAGCTCAACAGCAATTTGATGAAGATGAGGCTAGAAAGATTAATAAAAAAATAGCTAAAAATCAGTTTGGTTTTGATGATTTTCTAAGTCAAATTCAACAGATTAAAAAAATGGGAAACGTTAAGGACCTAATAGGAATGATACCGGGGGCAAGTAAAATGGTTAAAGAGGTTGATATTGATGAAGATGCATTTAAAAAAATAGAAGTAATTATTGGATCTATGACACCCAAAGAGCGTTCAAATCCATCATTGATAGATAATAATAGAAAAAATAGGATAGCTAAAGGTTCAGGAAGGGGTGTGGAAGAAGTAAATGAATTGTTGAAGAAGTTTAACCAAATGAGTAAGATGATGAAAATGATGCAGGGAAGTAAGGGTAAACAGATGATGCAAATGTTTAAGGGTTTTTAATTAACATATGAAGATTTTAGACGGTAAAAAGATATCACAAGATATAAAAGATGAAATTAAGACATTAGTTTCTCAAAGACTTGAAAAAGGTTTAAAAAAACCACATTTAGCAGCTATAATTGTTGGCGATGATGGTGCCAGTTTAACCTATGTAGGCAGCAAAGTTAAAGCATGTGATTATGTAGGTTTTGATTCAACTCTTATTCGTCTTGATGCATCAACTGATGAAAAGTTTTTAATTGATCAGATAAAAAAACTTAATAATGATGTTTCAATTGATGGTTTCATAGTTCAGCTCCCCTTGCCAAAGGGAATCGATGAACAAAAGATTTTATTAGCTATAGATCCAAATAAAGATGTCGATGGTTTTCATCCTGCAAATTTTGGGAAAATGAGTCTAGAAATGCAATCATTTATTCCTGCGACACCATTTGGAATAATAGAGCTTTTTGATCGATACAACATTCAAACTTCAGGTAAAAATTGTGTTGTAATTGGAAGAAGTAATATTGTTGGACGTCCCATAAGTATTTTGTTAAGTCAAAAATCTAACAGAGGTAATGCAACAGTTACTTTGACACATAGTAAGACTAAAAACCTGAACTCAATAACTAAAAATGCTGACATAATTATTTCTGCGTTAGGAATACCTGAGTTTTTAAAATCTGATATGGTAAAACAAGGAGTAGTTATTATAGATGTTGGTATAACAAGGGTTAAAAGTGACTTTAACTCAAAAGGGTATATTATCAAAGGAGATGTTCACTATGAAAGTGTTGTTAAAAAAGCTAGCGCAATAACACCTGTTCCTGGTGGGGTTGGGCCAATGACGATTTCAATGCTTTTAAAAAATACTTTGCTTGCTTGTCAAAGAAGGGATTAGACCTTTTCATGTTTCAAATAATTGGTCAATATTTTTAAAAGATTTAAATTCTAAAGCATTTCCAGAAGGATCATAGAAAAACATTGTCATTTGCTCACCTGGTAATCCTTCAAATCGGATGTATGGTTTAATTATAAATTTTATCCCTCTATCAGCTAGTCTTTTTGAAAAATGATTGAATTCATTCCAAGGCAAAACGACGCCGAAATGAGGGACAGGAACTGATTTTCCATCTACTTCATTATGATGCTTTTTTGCAACATGGGACTCATCAAGATGCAAGACTAGTTGATGTCCAAAGAGATTGTAGTCAGCCCATTCTGAACTCTTTCTGCCAGGTTTACAACCTAGGAAATTTTCATAGAATGATGTTGCTTCTTCAAGATTATTAACTGGTATTGCCAAGTGAAAAGGTGAAATTTTATTCATATTCAAATATATATTTTTTTGATAAATTTTGCTGACTTTATCTTTTATCTTTACGTCATGAAATTTAGTCTAGTAAATGGTTTAATATCAAAAGGGTTAGAACTTCCAATAATGGATTTATTTTATACCATTCAAGGAGAAGGTTATCATAAAGGGAGCGCTGCTTTTTTTATTCGTGTCGGGGGATGTGATGTAGGATGTCACTGGTGTGATATAAAGGAAAGCTGGGATTTTTCAAAATACCCTTTAAGAAGTATAGACGAGATTGTTTTTGAGGCAAAAAAATATTCCAAATTAGCTGTAATTACTGGTGGAGAACCACTAATGTGGAACATGGAACCAATTACTAATAAATTAAAAAAAATATCAATCAGGACTCATGTTGAAACTTCTGGAGCATATCCGGTTTCAGGGATTTGGGATTGGTTTTGTTTGTCACCAAAAAAAAATAAATTACCTACGAAAGAAGCTTATAATAGAGCAGATGAATTAAAAATTATAATCCACAATAGGGATGATTTAATTTTTGCTGAGAATCAATCTAAGTTAGTAAATAAAAGATGTAAACTTTTTTTGCAACCTGAGTGGGAAAACAAAGATAAAATGACTCCTAAAATAGTTGATTATATTATGAAAAATCCAAAATGGAAGATTTCCTTACAAACTCATAAATATATTGGGGTCAAATAAGTTTAAGGATATAACAGGTACTTTTTTCTAATTTCTTTAAATTCTCCCAATTTTTTTTCCCAGCTTTTTCTTATTTTTTTTTCACTAACACCTGAAATGATCTGTTCTTTTAAACTTTCAGTTCCAGAAATTCTATCAAACCCTTTTAGGAAGAAATCTTTTTTTATTGGAAATTTAGAATATGAATCTAATAACCATTTAATTTCAATTTGTTCAGGTCTATCAATAGATCTAAGATCTACACCATAACAAATTTCATTTTTTAATTTAGGGTTTTTTGCCCCAAAATTGGGTTCGGGAGTAAAATTAAATGTCCCTTTTGGAAATTTAGGACTTCCATAGACTTGGAATTGCATTTCCGTTCCCCTGCCTATACTTATTAAAGTTGGTTCAAGTAAACAAAGGGAAGGGTATAGGGCAACAGATTGAGGGTTTGGAAGATTTGGAGATGGTCTGATTTTTAAATCATAAGATGATTGGTGACTATAATTTTTTATTTTTATGACTTTCAGGTTACATTCGGCGCCTTCTTTTAGCCAGCCCTCTCCATTTATCATTTTAGCATATTCGCCAATTGTCATGCCATAAACTATAGGGACAGGATGCATGCCAACGAAACTTTTGTTTTTAATATCTAAAACTGGGCCATCGACATAATGGATGTTTGGATTTGGTCGGTCTAGCAATAATAGAGGTATGTTTTTTTCAGAACAAGCTTCCATTATGTAGTGTAGAGTTGACAAATACGTATAAAATCTTACACCGACATCTTGCAAATCAAAAACCATAATAGAGATCCCATTTAAGTCATCTTCAGAAGGTTTTTTCTTTTCTCCATACAATGAAACTATGGGGAGATTTGTTTTATTATCAATATTATCATCAAATACTTCGCCAGCATCTAGTTTCCCTCTAAATCCATGTTCAGGAGCAAACACTTTTACAATATTAATTTCTAGAGATAAAAGTGAATCAATAAGGTGAGTTTTAGAATTTATAAGACTTGCTTGATGTGCTACAACCCCTACTTTTTTATTTTTCAAAACAGGTAGAAATTCATTTATTTGTTCTGCCCCTACAACTATTCTTTCTTGTGAAATAGTTATACCATGAGATAGAGACAAAAGAAAAAATAAAAATGTAATTTTGAAATTAATCATTCAAATGCAAATTTAATTTGAATTTACCATTATTTATAGCAATGCGAATGCGAAAACTAGGATACTATAAAAGTAGTGTTTCAGGTCGGATAATTAAAATTGCTATAATTACTGTTGCTATTTCGATGGGAATGATTCTTATTTCAGTCTCGTCAGGTAAAGGCCTTCAAGTTGAAATAAAGAAAAAAACAACGGCTTTTAATGGTCATTTAATAGTAGTTCCTTTTGAAAATAATGAATCGGAGATTTCAATCAATCCAATTGTCGATTCCATTGGAATACAGAAGAAAATTGCAGAAATACCTGAGGTTGTCTACGTTCAGGGAACAGCTAGTAAGGCTTGCATTTTAAGGAACCAAGGTCAGTTTGAAGGTGTTTTTTATAAGGGGGTGGGTGTCGATTACAAATGGGAATTTTTAAAAATATTTTTGGTTTCTGGCCGATTTCCTAAAATTTCTTCAAAGATCTCTAATGAAATTATTATTTCAAAAGATATATCTGATAGACTCAAAATTGATTTGGGAGAAAATATAGACGCTTATTTTTATGGAAATACAAATCAAAATTATCCAAACATTAGAAAGTTTAGTGTTGTAGGGTTTTTTTCAACTGGATTTCCTGATTTTGATCAATCTTTTATTATAGGAGATATTAAACATATTAAAAACATCAACAAGTGGAAAGAAAATTATGTAGGTAATTATGAAGTTTTTTTAACTGATATGAAGTATTCAGATAAAATAGGGAATGTAATATATAATGAGTTGCCATCTGATTTGGATGTTACAGGATTGATTCAAAAATATCCAGATATTTTTCAGTGGATATCACTTTTTGATTTTAATATTTTTATAATATTTTTTGTTATGACAATAGTTGGAATTGTAAACACTTCAACTGCTTTACTTGTTTTAATATTAGAACGTTCAAAAATGATAGGCCTTTTAAAATCAATTGGGTCAAATAACTTGCTAATTCAAAAAGTTTTTATTTGGAATGGTCTCTCAATCATGAGCTATGGGCTGTTTTGGGGCAATTTAATTGGTCTTACTTTTTATTTTAGTCAAAATTATTTTAAGTGGATTAAACTTGATCCCAAAATATATTATGCTGATCATGTACCTGTATATTTAACTTTTATAGACGTGCTATTTCTGAATTTTTTATTCCTAACAATTAGTGGAATTTTACTTTTTCTTCCATTAATGATTATAGGCAAAATCAGTCCAGCAAAAGTTTTGCGCTTTAATTAATTTTTTTAAAAGATAAAGGTTTAACAATTAATATATTTGGACAAATTTTCATTTATGAAATATGCTTCAAACATTTTAGAAACAATAGGCAAAACACCACTGGTTAAATTAAATAAGATAACATCTGAAATCCCATCACTTGTTTTGGCTAAAATTGAAAGCTTTAATCCTGGAAATTCAATTAAAGATAGAATTGCTGTTAAAATGATTGAAGATGCTGAAAAACAAGGGAAACTTTTGAAAGGAGGCGTTGTAATTGAGGGAACATCAGGTAATACAGGGATGGGATTGGCATTGACTACAATAGTTAAAGGGTATAAACTTATTTGTGTTACTAATGACAAACAGTCCAAGGAGAAAATTGATGTTCTTGAGGCAATGGGTGCTGAAGTTGTAATTTGTCCTGCAGATGTTCAGCCAGAAGATAGCAGATCTTATTACAGTGTTTCTAAAAAATTAGCGGAAGAAACTCCAAACTCCTGGTTTGTTGGACAATATGATAATCTTTCAAATAGTCTCACCCACTATGAACAAACTGGTCCTGAGATATGGGATCAAACAGAAGGAAAAATCACTCATTTCGTAGTCGGTGTTGGTACAGGAGGAACCATTTCAGGTGTTGCAAATTTTCTGAAAGAAAAAAATCCTAAAATTAAAATTTGGGGAATAGACACTTATGGATCAGTTTTTAAAAAATACCATGAGACTGGCATTTTTGACAAAGATGAAATTTATCCATATACAACTGAAGGTATTGGTGAAGATATAATCCCTGAAAACGTTGCATTTGATTTGATTGATCATTTTGAAAAGGTAAATGATAAAGATGCTGCAATCTATACTAGAAAACTAGCTAGGGAAGAAGGTATTTTTGCTGGAAATTCAAGTGGTGCAGCTATTAAAGGACTTTTACAACTCAAACAAAGATTAAGTAAAAAAGATGTCGTTGTGGTATTGTTGCATGATTCTGGAAGTAGGTATATTGGAAAAATTTATAATAATGATTGGATGAGACAAAAGGGGTTTATATAAAATGTACTATTTGATTTTTTTGCCTCTTTTGTCAAACTTTATTACCTCAGAAACAACTCTTCCATTTTCATAGGCAGCCCTTTCTTTTAATTGTCCATTAGAATAATAATCTTCCCAGACACCTTGCCTTTTACCAAGGCTGTTTAATTCAAAGCTTTTTTGTATCTGACCATTGGCGTAAAAGTATATACTTTTACCAGTCATTATTCCTTTATCAAATTGATTAGATTCTTTTAATAGGCCATTTTCCCAAAAATATTTTCTTTCACCTGTTAGTAGACCTTTTGAATAATTAAGCTTTTCTTTAATTGATCCATCTTCATAAAAAGATGTTGAAATCCCTTCTAATTTTCCATTTAAATAAAAGTTTTCTAGCTTAATGTTTTTATTTGCATAAAATTCACGATAAGAACCCGAGAGTATTCCTTTTTCAACTTCGAATTCTTTCAAAATTATATCTGAATTATTTCTCTCAAAGATCATACCTGTTATAGGTTTTTCGTTGTATAGATAAATAACTCCTCGTGTATTTTTGTTTATTTGAACATCTTCAACATTATAAACACTAGGGGACTTTTTACAGTTAAAAAAGAAAAGTGTTATAAATAAGATTTTTAAAATTTGAAGTGGTTTCAAACTAAAATATTTTGATCAATTATGGCTGTTTTTGATATTTAAAATTTAAATAAAAGTAAAAAATTAAATTTGTTTAATTTTTTTTGTCTTGCATTAAGTATAATAAATACTCTAAAATTTCGTTATTTTGTTAATAAACAGAGTAATAGTTGAGTAAGTATAAAGCTTTTTTTAAACAGCTGAAAACGGCAGTTGTTGTTTTATTTATCTTTGGCGGCTTCAGTCTTAGTGCTCAGGATATTGGTGTAACAAATATTGAAATAGTTGAGGGTACTCTTGATACTAGTGCTGCTTCAAAGACTTACAACCTTTGTTCTACCGAAACAGTTACCCTAAATATTGGAATCAGAAATTTTGGAACAAATCCAGAAACTATTACAGGTCAGACTATTCGTCTTTATATTACTGGAGTAAACAGTTTCGCAGGAGGAACTGTAAGTTATACAGCTACAATAAACCCTGTCACAACAATAGCTGCAGGAGCAATATCAACTTTAACTTATCATACAAATTTTTCTGGTAGCCCACCGGGTTTAAATTTTAGCAATTACGGAATTTCAACAATTGTTGTTTCAGCAACTTCTGTTTCTGGAACGGGGGACACAAATACTGACAATGATGCTTATGATATAAGGGGTTTTGTATATACCCCAACCGCACCAACCCTAACTGTTTCCCCTGTAACTCCTGAGATATGTGTTGGTGATGAAATATTTTTCCAAATTTCTCCCGCGGGTGGAACCCTGTATAAATTTTATCTCAATGGATCAATGGTTCAATCCAGTACTACAGATAATACGATTACTTTTTCTTCCGATCCATCGGACGCTGATTCTGTCTCCAACGGAGATAAGATTACCATAGCATTTACTGATGCAAACGGTTGTGTAGCTGATACCTCAACCCAAAGTGTCACCATTACAGTTAATGGGCTTCCAGATGCAACAATTTCTTCTGATGCAGTTAGCAATCAAGTATGTAAGGGTACTGATGTAACCTTTACGGCTACTGGGGGGACACAGTATGAATTTAAAGTAGATGGAGTTATCAGACAAGCTCTATCTGCTTCATCAACATTTGTAACTTCTGCAATTTCTGACACCTCAACTGTTACTGTTGTTGCTTATAATTCAAATGGATGTAAAGATGAGGCTTCTCTTCAAATGCAAGTTTTAGAAGTGTACAATCCAGGGGTCATAACTCTACAAAATGCAGCTGACTCAACAATTTGTTACGGGACCGTACCTACGGGTAATGTTAGCTCTACAGCCACTGCAAGTGGAACTGACGTTATAACTTACCAGTGGCAGAGCTCAATTAATGGCTCTGATTGGGTAAATATTGATGGAGAGACTAGTGTTAATTATCAACCACCTGCTTTATTTCAAACTACTTACTTTAGAAGAAAAGCACTTAATACCCTTGGGGACCTAACATGCGATCAAGCTCCATATACTAATGTGGTAGATATCACTGTTGATCCTGAATTTGTAATCAATTTAGCAACTAACAATGCTTCCAATACATTTTGTATTGGTGATGCTGTAACTGTATCTGCAGCTTCAGGGGCAGCTACTTATACCTTTAAAATAAATGGCGTAACTACACAAGCTTCATCAACTGAAAACTTATTTTTAACTGTATCCACTACTACTTCTGCAGGAACAAAAGAGGTTTCTAATGGAGATACAATTTCCGTTAGTGTAATTGATGGTAATGGCTGTGAAACAACACAGTCTTTATCTATAATTGCTAGCGCAAGTCCATTGAATCCTGGTTTATCAACAAATGCTCCAGGGAACATAATATGTTCTGGGGATGAGATTGTAATTACGGCATCTGGTGGCGATAGCTATCAGTTTTTTATAAATGAAACTCCTCCTGCGCCGGGTCAGGCAGTGGGGAATGTTTTGACCACATCTTCATTAACTGATAGTTCAACAATAAAGGTTATTGCGTCTAATTCTTTTGGGTGTTCTGAAACAGCAACTATTACTGTTAGGGTATTAAGTATAACAGATCCCGGAACAATTGCTTTGTCAGTAGCTACAGATACTACAATATGTTTTGGTGAGGAGCCGGCAGGTGTTATCACTAGTACACTAGCAGCTTCAACAAGTCAGAGCCTTTATTATCAATGGCAGGCAAAAACTGTTACTGGGACATGGATAAATATTCCCTCAAATGCAAATTCTCCCACTTATGATCCTGGCGTATTAAATGGGACTACTAGTTTTAGACGTTTGGCAAAAGCATATATAGATGCTAATGGTGATGGAATACCAAACGATGGAAAGGTATGTACTAGTGATCCAAGTTCAAATATTATTACCATTACAGTCAATCCCGCTTATGTTCCAAACTTAAGCACAGGAGTTGCTGGAGATCAATTTTGTTCTGGTGATACAATTTCACTTTCTGTAGCTGCTGTGAGTGGTCCAGCTACATATACCTTCACCATAGAAGATAGTGCAACAAGAAGTCAGACGTCAAATGTTAGTAGAACTTTTGTTACAACTGCCGGTAATGGTGGGGGACTTGAAATTAACGATGGGGAAAGAGTAAAGATTGAAGTTGAAGATGCTGCAGGATGTGTATATACGGAAGAAATTGTTATTTCAGTAAGTAACTTCAACACTTCTGGATTAGCTCAAATTACAACTAATCCAGCAGATGGGGTTATTTGTCCTGGTGAGAGTATTTCCTTTACGGCATTACCTGTTGGACCTAGCTATACATATTCATTTAAATTAAATGGAATTGCAGCAGTTCCATCTGAGGTAGTAACTAATGTTTATACGACAAGCAGTATTGTTTCTGAATCTACAGTAGAGCTTACTGTTCAAGATGCTGCGGGTTGTTCTGCTTCTGTAACTGTTACAGTTTATGTTCCAGTTCTTGCAACTGCAGGTGCTATATCTGCAACGGCAGCTGATCTCACATTGTGCCCTGGAGGAACTTTAGCTAGTGATATAGACGGTAACGGTACCCTAGCAGGTGGAGCTACAGCTACTTTGGCTGGATTTTCTTCTGCCGGAGCTACAGTAACCTATCAGTGGCAATCTAGAACGGGAGCAACTTGGGAAAACATTGATGGTCAAACGGATGCAGATTTGCCAGCAGGGACAGTTATATTTTCACAGACTACACAGTTAAGAAGATTAGCTTTTGCCGAACGTGGTGGTTCGAGTTGTGGTAGTTTGCCGAGTAATGAAATAACCGTTCAAATTGACGGTGTTTCTACTCCAGGAATTGATGTAAGTCCTAGTACTACAGTCTGTACAGATGATGCTATTACACTAACAGGAACTGGTGCAGTAGCAGGGGAGAGTTATTATTGGATAATAGGAGGAACAACAACATCAACAACTAATCCATATAATGCAGCAGCAGGTTCTATAGCTAATGGGACTACGATTCAATTGTACATTATAGGCTCGGGAGGTTGTACCTCTACTGTTGTAACTGAGGTAATAACTGTAGCCGATCCTCCTACAATTATAATGGATAGTGATGCACCTGGTGATACTATATGTGCAGGAGAGTCCATAACTATTACAGCCACTGACACGACAAGTCCTGCAGGACCAGCTACTTACACTTTCTTACTCAACGGTATAGCTGCAGCTCCTGCTGAGGTTGT
>JAYYYF010000033.1:0-58989 GCA_036340635.1 Bacteroidota bacterium
GAGCAAAATTATCAAACATCAAATCATATGCTGGGTGAACTGCTACTAGTTGACCCTGAAGATGAGTTGAAAGTTCAGTAATTTCAAGGCCATAAGAATTTATTTTCCCTTTTAGTTCGTCACAATAAGTTTGGCTTTCAGCAGCTTTATCTAAGTCAATTAAAAAATTTTCCCAAGTGGGTATTTGTATTCCTTTATAGCCTAAGTTAGAAGCCCATTTACACATTCCATCCAGGGAATTAAAAGGGGCTTTACTGTCTACAAATTGAGCTAAGAATATACCAGGTCCTTTTATAGTTTTCATATGATCATAATTTAAAGTTTAAGCCAAATATTACCTTTGGTATCGGATTCAACAACTTTTTCAATAAATTTCATTCCTCTTACTCCTTCTTCAAGTGTTGGAAAACCACCATCAAAATTTTTGACACCCCTAATTTTTCTAGCCACACCATTGTATATGTTACCCATAGAGTCAAATATACCCTCAGGGTGACCCGCTGGGAGTTTAGTATCTTGTAATGAAAATTCAGATAAATAAGGGTTTCCTGGTTTTAAAACTTGTAAGGGTTTATCGCTTGTTAAGTAATACAGATAGTTTGGATTTTCTTGTTCCCATCTAAAACCACCTTTATCTCCATAGATAGCTACTGTCAAATTATTTTCTTCACCAGTTGCAATTTGACTCGCTCTAATAACTCCTTTACTGTGATCAGAAAATCTGATTAAAACTGTTCCATCAACATCCAATTCATTATCCTCATAGAGGTGATTTAAATCTGCTAAAACTTCTTTAACCTTCATATCCGTTAGATATTCTAACATATGATAAGCATGAGTTCCAATATCTCCCATACAGCAACTTATACCAGATTTTTCAGGCTGTAAGCGCCAGGTTGTTGATCTTTTTTCTACATCATGAATTATTGGATTTATCCAACCTTGATAATATTGCATATCAACTTTTTGAACCTTACCAATCACTCCATTTTTTATCATATCTTTCATTTGTCGAACGATAGGATATCCAGTGTAAGTATATGTAACGGCAAATGCAGCATTATTTTTTTTCTGAAGTTCTTGAAGTTCAACTGCTTCGTCATAAGAGGTAGTTAATGGTTTTTCACAGATTACATTAAAGTTGTTTTCTAAGAGTTTTTTTGCCATTGGATAGTGAAGAAAATTTGGAGTCAAAACTGAAACTACTTCCATTCTTTCATCTTTTGATTTTTTATTCTCCTCTTCAATTAGGGTATCAAAATCTTTATAAATACGATCTGTTTTAAGACCTATTTCTTTGGCAAAACTTATACTTTCTTCCCAATTTGGATTAAAAACGCCACCGACGATTTCATAAGAATCAAACATCTGTGAAGCAATTCGGTGCAATACTCCAATTAATGAGTCTCCGCCGCCGCCAACTATTCCAAGTCTAATTTTATTCATAAGTTTTATTTTTTATTGTTTAAGTTCTATTTTTTCATTTTTAAATGTTAGGACAAAAAATATTAGCACTAATAGTGCAAATCCAGAAGGAATCATCCAGATTTGCGTCCAATCATGACCTCCATCCACAACGTATTGATCTGTTATGTATCCAGCTGATCTAAAACCAACAAGCATACCTAAGCCATAAGTGGCAAGAGTAATTAGTCCCTGAGCAGAACTTTTAAATTGCTCACCCGCTTTGTTGTCAGTGTATATTTGACCTGAAACAAAGAAAAAATCATAACAAATTCCGTGTAGAATTACTCCCAAAATTAACATCCATGATTTTTCACCAACATCTCCATATGCAAATAGAACATATCTAAGAACCCATGCGAGCATTCCTACAATTAAAGTCATTTTTATTCCATAGCGTTTTAAAAAAATTGGAAGCAGCAAAATGAAAAGAGCTTCGGATATTTGACCTAAAGACATAACCGCTGCAGCTCTAGCCATCCCAAGTTCATTTAAGAACTGATTGGCATGTTGATAATAAAATGCTAATGGGATGCATATTAAAATAGATGATATAAAAAAGATTAAATATTTTTTGTCATTTAAAAGAGAAAGGGCATCAAGACCTAAAATCTTTTTTATGCTATAATCTCCTTTATCCGCAGTAGGAGGTGTGCTAGGAAGGATAAAACTAAAAAGACCAAGAAGAGCAGAAGCTGCTGCAGTTAGATAGAATGTATAAGCTAACAAATTTTGTGATTCCCAACCTAAAAAACCAATAACCAAACCGGCAATTATCCACCCAACTGTACCAAAAACCCTAATCGGGGGAAATTCTTTAGAAGGATCACTCATTTGCCTGAAGGCAACTGAGTTAACTAATGCCAATGTTGGCATATACAATATCATATATAAAAGAACAAATGGATAGAAAGAAGAAAAATTATCTGAACTTCCTGCCATATAAAGAAGTATTGCTCCAATAATGTGTAAAAAACCAAGAATTTTTTGAGCTGAAAAATAACGATCAGCAATTAAGCCAATAATAAATGGAGCGATAATAGCTCCGATAGATTGGGTTTCATATGCATTTGCTAGTTGTAAGCCAGTTGCATTAAATGATTGGGAAAGAAATGTCCCCATAGTTACAAACCATCCTCCCCAAATAAAAAATTCGAGGAACATCATAAAAGAAAGTTTTGTTCTTGTTAAAAGATTCAATTTGATTTAAATTTCACTTGCGGCCTTTAATAGAAGATTTTTTGTTGCAATTATTCCATCTTCTTCTGACAGGGATATTTTTTCATATTCAACACCTATGTAGCCATTATATCCCGCTTCTTTAACTATAGAAAGCATCTTTTTATAGTCTATTTCCGTTTCATTTCCATTTTCATCAAAAGCATGAGATTTTGCACTAACAGCAAATGCCTTTGGCATGAGTTTTTTCACTCCTTCATACTTATCGTATTCATTTTCACATCCATTATCACCATAACCCCATTTTCTTGAAATACAAAAATTACCAAAGTCAGGCAGTGTCCCACAGTTGTCATTATTAACATTCTCCATTACTTCCATTAGAAGATCAGCATCGGAAGAAAGCCCACCATGATTTTCAACAATAATATTAATATTATAATCTGAGGCATAATCTGATAATTTACTAAGACTTTCACTAGAGGTAACTTTCCATTTTTCAGCATCACTGGTTCCATGAAGATTTACTCTTATGGAGTGACAACCCATCTCACTTGCAGCCTCAACCCAAATTTTATGATTTTCTACTGCTTCAAGTCTGTTTTTTTTATTTAACGTTGATAAATTTCCCTCATCATCAATCATTATTAAAACATTTCTTAATCCAAGATCATTTGTAATCTTATTATTTTTCATAATGAAAGATTTAACAGCCTTTGATTTCTGCTTACTCTTCATTACATCATTGTAGAGTGTATTAACATATTCAAGTCCCTCAAATTGATGTTTTTTTGCAAAATTCCCAAAATCATATGGAGACATTTTCCCGCTTTGAATGCTATTGTGAAGGGACCACTGTGCAAGAGATAGTTTAAAAAAAGGAGCATTCCCAATGATCAATGACGAATACTTTTCTGACGCAAAGCCACCCATTGAAGTTCCTAACCCAGTAACTCCAAGGATAGATAAGAATTTTTTTCTTTTCATAGGTCTTTTTTATTTTTATGTTAAAATACACCAAAATTTTAAATAATTGTCAATTTAATAAATCTAGGACTTTGTTAGAATATTTATATTTTAGCTGAATTGAAATAAAACAATATAATGGAAAATAAGTTTGATGCTATAGTTGTAGGCACTGGGATTAGTGGAGGATGGGCTGCAAAAGAACTTTGTGAAAAGGGATTGAAAACATTAGTCCTTGAGAGAGGAAGAATGCTAAAACATATTGAAGACTATAAGACCATGAATGATGACCATTGGGATTATGAAGTAGGTGATCGAATTACTCAAGAAATAAGAAAGCATCAACCCAAGCAAAGTAGAACAGGATATGTTAATACAGAGGCTACTAAACATTTATTTGTGGACGACATTAAACATCCATATAATGAAGAAAAACAATTTGATTGGATACGTGGATATCATGTAGGAGGTCGTTCAATAACTTGGGGTAGACAAGTTTATCGGTGGAGTGATTTTGATTTTGAAGCAAACGCAAAAGAGGGAATAGCAGTAGACTGGCCAATTCGATATAAAGATATCTCTCCTTGGTATGATTATGTTGAAAAATATATTGGTATAAGTGGAGAAAAATTAGGACTTCCGCAACTCCCAGACGGACAGTTTTTAAAGCCTATGGAATTAAACTGTATCGAAGATAAATTGAAAAAATCAATCAGTAAGAATTATACCGATAGGTTACTCACAATTGGAAGAGTGGCTCACATAACTGATGGTACAAAACCGGGAATGGGAAGGGTTAGTTGTCAATATAGAAATAGGTGTCGTAGAGGGTGTCCTTTTGGATCATATTTCAGTAGCAACTCATCTACTTTGCCTGCTGCAGAAGCCACTGGAAATATGACTTTAAGACCCAATTCCATTGTCCATCAAGTTCTATACGATAAAGATAAAAAGCTAGCTACTGGTGTAAGTGTAATAGATTCAGAGACGAAAGAAGTTGTTGAATTTAAAGCCAAGATTGTTTTTCTTTGCGCTTCAGCTATTCCCTCTACCTCAATACTAATGCAATCAAAATCAGAAAGATTCCCTAATGGGATGGGTAATGATTGTGGAGAATTAGGGCATAACATCATGGATCATCATTTTAAAGTTGGAGCAAGAGCATCATTTGATGGGTTTAAAGATCGGTACTATACGGGGAGGCGTCCAAATGGAATTTATATTCCAAGGTTTAGAAACATTGGCGGAAACACTAATCAGAAAGATTTTGTCAGAGGCTATGGTTATCAAGGAGGAGGAGGAAGATCTGGGTGGTCAGATATGGTTAAGGAGGAGATGGCTTACGGAAAGGATTTTAAAAAGGCGATACTTGAACCTGGTGATTGGGGTATAGGATTAAATGGTTTTGGCGAAATTTTACCTTATCATGAGAATAGAATGTTTTTGGATTATGAAAAAAAGGATCAATGGGGACTTCCTACCATTACATTTGATGCTGAAATAAAAGAAAATGAGCTCAACATGAGAAAAGACATGAAGCAACAAGCCTATGATATGTTAGAGTCAGCAGGATTTAAAAATATAAAAGCTACAGAGAGCACATATGGTTTTGGAATTGGTATTCATGAGATGGGTACTGCAAGAATGGGTAGAGACCCTAAAACATCTGTTTTGGATGGAAACAACAGATTACATCATGTAAAAAATGTATATGTTACCGATGGGGCATGCATGACTTCTGCTGCAAATCAAAATCCTTCAATTACCTATATGGCATTAACTGCAAGGGCCGCAAATCATGCTGTTGGAGAGTTAAAAAAGATGAATATTTGAAAACAATACTATGGATAGAAGAGAGGTTATAAAAAAAATCGGGTTTTCTTTTGGGACAGCTACCCTTGCGCCCTCCCTTTTAAGCGTTCTTAATGGATGCGATTTTAAAGAGGAAGGATGGCAACCAAAATTTCTTTCACATCAAGAGTATGATATGACTGAAAAAATAACAGATATTTTTATTCCCGTAACTGAAATTCCAGGGGCAAAAGAATTAAATCTAACAAGATTTATTGATGCTCATTATGAATTGATGTTGGGATCTAAAGAACAGGAAAACATGAAATTTTTGATGAAGGAATTTTCTGATATGCTTCTTGAAAAAACTTCTAAAAAGAAATTAGACAAAGTTGTAACTTCTGAATATGAAAATCAATTGTCAAGACTTTTAAAGGCTGATAAAGAAGATAGACAAAAATGGCAAAAATCTTATAACGATTATACCAAAAAGTTGAGTCAAGGGGAAACTATAAAACCTTTATCAAAAACTATCAATTCATTTATTTTTTTAAATGGTCTTCGTCAACTATCTATATGGGGATTTAGAAACAGTGAGTATATAGGTGAAAAAGTTTTAGCTTATGATCCAGTTCCTGGTCAGCAAAAAGGATGTGTTGATCTAATGGAAACTACAGGAGGAAAATCTTGGTCTATTTAACAACAAGTTTACCCTTCATTAAACCCCAGTGTCCAGGGAAGGTACATATATAAGTGTAGTAACCTTTTTCCGGAGCATCAAAGGTTATGGTATCACTTTCCCCTCCACCGATAAGTTTTGTATAAACTAATACTTCATCACCTTCAGGAATATATTCATTATTTTTTGCTAAAACGGCTTTTTCAGCAAAGGCAGTAACATCAACATCTTTCTTTAATAATACAAAATTATGACCCATTACAGATTTATCCATTTTCCCTATGTGGTTCAACGTTAAAGTAATTTTTTGTCCAGACTGAACCAACAGCATGTTTTTGTCAAATCTCATTAAATCATCTGAGTTTAAAATAATATTTATTTCATTTTCGTCTTTTGCTTCAATCTTAGGATTAGAGTTAACCTTATTATCCCCTTTTTTATTAGTATTTCCACAACTATAAATTAACAAAATTGTTAGGGAAATAAATGGATGTAAAAATTTCATAAATTTGATTTGCCACAAATTTAATAATTAAACTTTATTTAAAATGAAATACATTTTCTTCTCTCTTCTTTTTTCTTTTTCTTTTTCTTTTTGTCAAGAGCATGAGATTGAAAAGAAATATTTAAGAGAAATAAAAACTGTTACAAAAAACAAAAAAGTCAAAAAATCATTCGATTATATATTACAACAAGAACCCTTTACATATGAAAATTTGATAAAATTAACGGAGATAGAAGCTCCACCATTCAAAGAAAAAAATAGGGCTACTGTTTTTAAAAATATGATTGAAGAAATAGGAATTGATTCTGTTTGGATTGATTTAGAGGGGAATGTAGTTGGACTTTTGAAAGGGCAAGAAGGATCTAGAACGGTCGGTCTGGATGCTCATTTGGATACGGTTTTTCCAGAAGGCACAGATGTTAAGGTAAGAATTAAGAATGACACCCTTTATGCCCCTGGAATTGCAGATGATACCAGAGGATTAAGTATGCTTCTTACAATTCTTAAAACGATAAATAATAATGATATAAGTCTTAGAGATAATTTACTGTTTATTGGAACTGTAGGAGAAGAAGGGTTAGGAGATTTGAGAGGGGTGAAGTATCTTTTTAGGGAAGGAGCCCTTAAGATAGATTCTTGGATTTCAATTGATGGCGGGAGTATAGGAAGGGTTAATAATAAAGGGTTAGGGTCTTATCGGTATAGGATTGCTTTCGAGGGACCTGGAGGCCATTCTTGGGGCTCATTTGGCCTAGTTAATCCTCATCATGCATTAGGAAAAGCAATTGATTTATTTGTTAATGCAGCAGATAGTTACACCTCTTCGGGACCAAAAACTAGCTATAATGTTGGGATTATAAAAGGAGGGACCTCAATTAATTCAATCCCTTTTGAATCAATTATGGAGGTAGATATAAGATCTGTTGATCCTAAAAGACTTGATGAGATGGAAAAGATTCTTGAAAATTGTGTCAAAGAGGCTTTAAATGATCAAAATGAGAGAAAGAGAATAGGGGCTAATTTAAGTTTTACAATTGATAAAATTGGTAATCGTCCTTCTGGTGAATTGTCTTCTTCTTTGCCCCTAGTTCAGAGGGCAATGGCAGCAACTAAGTATTTTGGCAAAACACCTAGATTAACTCGCGGCTCAACGAATTCTAATATTCCGATTTCTCTTGGCATACCTTCTGTGACAATTGGGAGAGGAGGGCAAGGAGGTAATGCTCATTCATTAGCAGAGTGGTGGTATAACGATAATGGACACAGATCAATTCAACTTTCACTTTTGTTAGTTCTCATGGAAACAGGTTTTTTAGAGACTAAATAAACACCTGACAAAATCATCAAACATCCGCTTAATTTTATTAGGTCGAGCATGTCATTACCAGTTAATACGGCAAATGAAATTGCGATTAATGGTTGTAAGTAGATAAATGCTCCAACAGTAGCTGCTGGTAGTCTTTTTAGAGCATAAATATTTAATAAATAAGTCATAAAGGTTGTTCCTAAAATGACAAAAAGTATTCTCCAAATTATATTTGGAGTTAATGAAACCCAGATTATCTCATTGAATTCTTTTATTGTAATTGGAAGGGATAAAACAAATCCAATGACAAAAAGCCATTTTAATAAGGTGATTGGATGATATTTATTCGTTATGGGTTTTACAACAATAATATAACCAGCGTAACTTGTTGAGTTTATTAGAAAAAGGATGTTACCTAAGGTTATATTTGGAGCATTATACATACTTTTTGCTCCAAAAGCTATCAACAAAATGGCTCCACCAAAACCAAGTACAATTCCAAAAATTTTAATTGTATTCATTTTTTCATTCAAAAAAATGGAGGAAAGAATCAAAATTAATATAGGTGAAATAGTTATAATGATTCCACTATTGATAGGAGTAGATAGTTCTAGACCTTTAAAAAAGGCATTCATGTTGATACACATCCCCAAAATAGAAGCGAAAAACATTCTTAAAAAATCTTCTTTAGCGACTTTTTCTCTTGGTAAAAAAAAACCGATAACCCAAAAAAGAATTGCTGCACCAGCTAATCTTAAAAAAATAAAACCAAATGCTCCAACATAATCAGGCATCACTTCTTTCGCAACTGTATGATTTATTCCATAAATCAATGTAGCTCCAAAAGCTGCCAATAATGCTAAAAATCTACTATTCATTTTTGTAAAATGACCTCGCAAATAAAATCATTTTTTATTTAAATGAAGATCAAATATTATAAAATCCAATACATTTGTATATTCAGTAAACATAGGTGAAAAAAAAGTTGAGGTTTAATAGTTCTGTGATTCATGGAGGACAAAATCCAGATCCTGCCTTTGGAGCCGTTATGCCTCCAATCTATCAAACCTCTACTTATGCTCAAAAATCTCCTGGAAATCACAAGGGTTATGAGTATAGTAGAACCCATAATCCAACTAGAACAGCTTTAGAAAAATCATTGGCTGAAATTGAGCAAGGTAATTTTGGTTTTGCTTTTTCTTCAGGGCTTTCGGCAATTGATGCCGTTTTAAAGTTGTTTAGCCCTGGTGATGAAATTATATCTACAAATGACTTATATGGAGGATCTTATAGACTATTTAATAAAATATTTAAAAATTTTGGCTTAAAGTTTCATTTTGTTGATATGAGCAATAAAAAAAATGTTATTGATTTAGTTAATGATAAAACTAAACTTATATGGATTGAATCTCCAACAAATCCTATGATGAATATCATTGACATTAAGTCTATAGTAAACTTTGCTAGAGGGAAAAAAATCTTAGTTGCAGTTGACAATACTTTTGCAACACCTTTTCTTCAACAGCCATTACTCTTAGGCGCCGACATAGTAATGCATTCAGCAACAAAATATATTTCGGGGCATAGTGATGTTATTTTGGGAGCTTTGGTTGTTAATGATATAAGTCTTTCAGAAAAACTAGGGTTTATTCAAAATGCTAGCGGAGCTGTTCCAAGCCCAATGGATAGTTTTTTAACTTTAAGGGGAATTAAAACCTTACATGTTCGTATGCAACGCCATTGTGAAAATGCTCACGGGATAGCAAAATTTTTGGTTACTAATCCAGCTATAAAGAAGGTTTTTTGGCCAGGTTTTGAAAATCACCCAAATCATAAAGTAGCAAAACACCAAATGAAAGATTTTGGAGGGATGATTTCTTTTATTCCCAAAGATTCAAATTACAATTCAGCTCTAAGGATTATTAAAAAATTAGAAATTTTTACACTTGCTGAATCATTAGGAGGAGTTGAGAGTTTAGTTGGTCATCCAGCAACTATGACACATGCATCCATTCCAAAAAAGGAAAGAGAAAGTGCTGGGGTTCTTGATTCTCTAGTAAGACTGAGTGTTGGTATTGAGGATCTTGATGATTTAATAGAAGATCTTGATCAGGCATTAAAATAAATATCTTTCAATTTTAAAGAATGAAACTTGAAACTAAAAAAAAGATTTATTTCGCATCAGATAATCATTTAGGTGCTCCATCAAACGAGGTTAGTAGAGTTAGAGAAAAAAGGTTTGTTAATTGGCTTGATTATGTCAAGAAAGATGCCTCAGCAATATTTCTTTTAGGAGATCTTTTTGATTTTTGGTTTGAATACAAAACGGTTGTTCCTAAAGGATTTACAAGAGTTTTAGGAAAATTAGCTGAAATAGCTGACTCAGGAATAAAGATAAATTTTTTTGTAGGCAATCATGATCTTTGGATGAATGATTATTTTCAAAAAGAATTAGGGGTCAATGTTCATCATAAACCTCTGGAGATTAAAATAAATGAAACCAAGTTTTTTTTAGCTCATGGAGATGGTCTTGGCCCTGGAGATCATGGATATAAGAGGATGAAAAAAGTTTTCACTAACCCTTTTTCTAAATGGTTTTTCCGGTGGTTGCATCCGGATGTTGGTATTCGTATAGGTAAATATCTTTCACTTAAAAACAAATTAATTTCTGGAGATGAAAATATTGAGTTCTTGGGTGAAGAAAACGAACCTTTGGTAGTTTTTAGCAAAGAAAAGATTAAAAAGGAGCATTTTGATTACTTAATTTTTGGTCATAGGCATCTCCCTTTGGAAATTTCCTTGACCAACAATTCAAAGTATATTAATTTGGGTGATTGGATAAGTAACTATACATATGGTGTTTTTGATGGAAAAGAATTTGAATTAAAAGTCTGGAAATAATTTAAATGATTGAAAAAAAGGCCCTGGAATTAGAGAAGGCTATCCTAATTGGAGTAATAACAAGAAATCAGGATGAACATAAATTAAAGGAATATTTAGAAGAGCTCTCTTTTCTTACATTTACGGCAGGAGGGAATGTCATAAAATCTTTTGTTCAAAAAATACCTTTCCCTAATCCTAAAACTTTTGTTGGACCTGGAAAGATTAAACAAATTGAGGCTTATGTAGAAAAAAATCAAGTTTCAACTGTTATTTTTGATGACGAGCTAACTCCAGCTCAACAATTCAATTTAGAAAAAATTTTGAAATGTAAAATACTTGATCGAACAGGTTTAATCTTAGACATTTTTGCCCAGAGAGCCAAAACAAGTTATGCTAGGAACCAAGTTCAACTTGCTCAATATCAGTACATTTTGCCAAGGTTGAAAGGGTTGTGGACTCATTTGGAAAGACAGCGTGGAGGTATTGGGATGAGAGGACCTGGAGAAAGGGAAATTGAAACTGACAGAAGAATTGTTAGGGATAAAATTTCTTTACTGAAAAAAAAATTGGCCGCTATAGATAGACAAATGACTACTCAAAGGAGTAATCGAAAAGGGATTCCTAGGGTAGCTTTAGTAGGGTACACAAATGTTGGTAAATCTACTTTGATGAATGTGCTTTCAAAAAGTGATGTTTTTTCTGAAAACAAGTTGTTTGCAACTTTGGATACTACTGTAAGAAAAGTTGTCATTAATAATCTCCCCTTCTTACTTTCAGATACCGTTGGATTTATTAGAAAGTTACCTACACAATTAGTTGAATCATTTAAAAGCACCTTAGACGAAATAAGAGAGTCTGATTTACTTGTTCACATTGTAGATATTTCTCATCCCAATTTTGAAGAGCAAATGAGTTCGGTCAACAAAATTTTAGAAGAAATAAATAGCATAGATAAGCCAACAATAATTGTTTTCAATAAAATCGATGCCTATGTACCTGAACCTTGGGATGAAACGGAATTAGTAGAAGTGAGATCTAAAAAAAATTATTCCCTCTCTGAATGGGAACAAACTTGGATGAATTCAACAAATAATGGAGCAATTTTTATTTCTGCACTAGAGAAGGAAAATTTGGGAAAACTAAAAAACCAAATTTTCAATCAGGTGAAATTTTTCCCCCCAACTTACACTAAATCATAAATTTCTATTAAAGATATATGTGTTTGCTTCTGAATTTGGGAGTATTTCAAGTTCAGAAATGTTTACGTGATAAGGAGTACTGGCCATATAAAAGATAGCATCTGCTATATCTTGTGGGGAAAGAACTTTTAATCCCTCATAAACTTTTTTTGCTTTATCAGAATCACCTTTAAATCTAACCTCAGAAAATTCAGTTTTAACTTTTCCGGGATTAATAATTCCAACTTTAATACCTATCTCATTCAAATCTATTCTCAAGCCTTTATTAAAAGCATTTACACCAAATTTACTAGCGCAATACACGTTTCCTTTCGGATAAACTTCTTTTCCTGCTATTGACCCAACATTAATTATATGACCTTTACCTGCAGCTATCATTTTAGGTAAAACAGCTTTAGTAACATAGATCAGTCCTTTTAGATTGGTATCAATCATTAAATCCCAATCATCAAGATTAGCCTCGTCAGAATTGTCTAATCCATGAGCATTACCCGCATTATTGATTAAAATGTCAATATTTGAAAATTCATTGGGGATTGATGTTATTTCTTTTTCAACATTTTCTCTATTTCTAACATCAAAAACCATTATGTGAGAAGGGTTTGAAATTTCTTTTTCGAGTTCAAGTAGTTTGTTTTTTCTTCTACCACATAAAATTACTTTGGCACCAGAATTTGAAAATTTTTT
This sequence comes from Bacteroidota bacterium, assembly GCA_036340635.1. Lineage (GTDB taxonomy): Bacteria > Bacteroidota > Bacteroidia > Flavobacteriales > Flavobacteriaceae. The sequence continues at coordinate 12,660 of JAYYYF010000033.1, forward strand.
TGCAGTTTCCCAACCTATTCCACTACTTGCACCAGTGATTAGTACAGTTTTATTTTTCATAAAAAATTCTTTTAAGGTACTTTATGCCCTTGGCTTGCCACCAATAGTGAGAACCAATCTGATTTTTCTAAATTTATTTTTAAAGCCTCAATGGCAGCTTTAATTCGTTCTTTTTTTGTTGTCCCTATAACCGGGAATATTTTCAACGGGTGATTCATTATCCAAGATAATAATAATTGGTCTTCAGAAGCAGCATATTTTTCCATTAGTGGTTTAAGAGCTTTTTCTATTCTCTTTGATTTTTCATCCTTAGCTTTAAAATAGCTGCCAAGGGGAGACCAAGCCATTGCCTTTATTTTATTTATAGATAATTGATCTAGCAAACCATTAAAAGCTGATTTGTTATTTGTTAGTGAAAATTCAATTTGATTCCATTCAATTTCACAATTACTTTTTAAAAGTTGAATCTGCGAAAATTCAAAATTTGATACTCCAAAAGCTTTTATTTTGCCTTGAATTTTCAATTGGTCTATAGCGGAAGAAATTTCATCAACTCTCATTAAAGGACTAGGGCGGTGTAGTAAGACAAGGTCTAGGTATTCAGCATTTAAATTTTTTATGGAAGTTTCCACAGACTTAATAATATATTCTTTGGAATAATCATAATATTTTAATGCGATTTTTCTTTTTTCACTTGGATATTGTATTCCACATTTAGATATAAAAAAGACATCACTTCTTTTTATTTCTGACTTTAAAAAGGCTTTACCAAAATCAGCTTCAGTTGAATATCCCCCATAAATGTCTGCATGATCAAATGTATTAATTCCTGATTCAAAACATGTTTTAATTAAATTTTCCATCTCAGTAACATTAAGATTATGTCCCCATGCACCCCATCCCATTGTTCCTGAAATTATATTTGAAACCTCTAACATACATCCAAAATTAAGTCATAAATTAGTAATTATTGAACAAGGGATAGATTTATTCAATTATTTTTTAACCAATTCTTAACAGGAGAGAGTGAAAAAATTTTTCATTTTTGCTTTCCTTTAAAACAAAGGCTAATAAAATTAAAATGGGAAAGAAAACAAATATTGATTCTATAAACAAAAAAATAGAAAAAGAGAGTTCATTTATAGACTTATTGACGATGGAAATAAATAAGATCATTATTGGACAAAAGGAAATGATAGATAGACTGCTTATTGGCTTATTAGGTAGAGGACATATTCTTTTGGAGGGAGTCCCTGGGTTAGCCAAAACACTGGCAATAAATACACTGAGTCAATCTGTAAAGGGTAGTTTTAGTAGAATTCAATTCACTCCGGATTTACTTCCTGCGGATGTTGTTGGCACTATGATTTACAACATAAAGGAAAATGATTTTTCAATTAAAAAGGGTCCTGTTTTTGCAAATTTTGTCCTTGCTGATGAAATTAACAGAGCTCCTGCTAAAGTTCAATCAGCATTACTTGAAGCCATGCAAGAAAAACAAGTAACGATTGGAGACAATACTTTTAAACTTCCTTCTCCATTTTTGGTTATGGCGACTCAAAATCCAGTAGAACAAGAGGGAACCTATCCATTACCTGAAGCCCAGGTTGATAGATTTATGCTTAAAGTTGTCATTGATTATCCCAAAATTGATCAGGAGCAGTTGATCATCAAATCAAACTTGTCTGAATCCAAAGAAAAAGTGAAAAGTGTTGTATCAACTAAGCAAATTGAGACAGCTCAAAATGTAATCAGTGAAATTTATATGGACGAAAAAATTGAGAAGTACATTTTAGACCTTGTCTTTGCCACTAGATTTCCTGAAAACTATTCTCTAGAAAGTATAAAACCGCTTATAAGTTTTGGAGCTTCTCCGAGGGGAAGTATAAATCTTGCTCTTGCTTCTAAGTGTTATGCTTTTCTTCAGCACAGAGGATATGTTATTCCTGAGGATGTTAGATCAGTTATATATGATGTGCTTAGACATAGAATAGGCTTAACATATGAAGCTGAGGCCGAAAATGTTTCTTCAGAAGATCTTATAAGCAAGATAATAAACCAAGTAGAGGTTCCTTAAGATTTAGCTTAAAGACTCTTTTTTATAATCATAGTGAAAAACATGGAAACAAAAGAGCTTTTAAAAAAAGTTCGTAAAATAGAGATAAAAACTCGACGACTAAGCGAAAATATTTTTGGAGGAGAATATCATAGTGCTTTTAAAGGGAGAGGAATGACTTTCAGTGAGGTTAGGCAATATCAATATGGAGATGATGTTCGAAATATTGATTGGAATGTAACGGCTCGTTACAACGAGCCTTTTATTAAAGTTTTTGAAGAAGAGAGAGAGCTTACTTTGATGCTCATGGTTGACATAAGCGGATCGGAATTTTTTGGAACCCAAAACCAGTTTAAAAGAGAGGTTTTAACAGAAATTGCTGCAACATTATCATTTTCAGCTTTGAAAAATAATGACAAGGTTGGATTAATCTTATTCACGGATGAAATAGAATTATATATTCCTCCTAAAAAAGGACGATTTCATGTCCTTAGAATCATTCGTGAACTTCTAGAATTCAAACCTAAAAGTAAAAAGACTGATATAAGTAAAGTATTAGAATTTTTTTCAGGGGTTCTTAAGAAAAAGGCAATAGCATTTTTGATGTCAGATTTTATTTCCTCTGATTATGAAAAAACTCTAAAGATAGCTGCGAAGAAACATGATTTAACAGGAATAAGGGTTTTTGATAGAAGGGAAGAAGAAATACCAAATTTAGGACTTGTTCCTATGCATGACAGTGAATCAGGTAAAATAACTTGGATAAATACTCAAATTTCAAAAACAAGAAAATCTTATTCTTCTTACTACAAGGAATATGTAAACTTATTTGAGGAGTTATTTAAAAAAAATGGAGCAGGAACTTTGAATTGTCGATTAGATCAAAGCTATGTCAAAAAACTTTTGAGTTATTTTAAATCTAGGGCCAAGTGATAAAAACATTAGTTAGTTTAATTATTACCTCATTTTTTTCTTTCATTCAACTGCATGCTCAGAATGATAGCAAACTAGAGGTTTTCATAGATTCAACTAGTATAATGATTGGTGAAAAAATAGATTATTATCTCAGAATTAAATCAAATACCCTTGTTGATGTTAAATTTTCTGAAAAAGTATCTTTTTTCCCGTTTGAAATTTTGGAAGAATATCCTATAGACACAATTGAAAATGAGTCAGGTTATATTTTTACAAAAAAATATTCATTAATCCAATTTGATTCTGGGAAGTATTTTTTACCTAAACAGAAAGTTTTTGTAAATGGGTTTTTAAAATTTGCAGATTCAGTATCTATTAATGTTGAGAATGTTAAAGTAGACACATTGGAGCAGCCTCTTTTTGATATAAAACCAATCGTTGAGGTTAAAAAAAATTATTCCGATTTAATTAGATGGATATTAAGTATGTTTTTTTTCAGTATCATTTTAATTGGAGGAATTTATTGGTTGTTTTTTAAAAATAAAATTGTCGATCAACATCTAGATGAAGAACCACCTTTTGATAGGGCAATCAAAGAATTGAAGGAATTAGAATCTTTTGTGCCAAAAAGTGATCAAGATTATAAAAATTATTATTCGTCATTAACGGAAATAGTTAGAAGATATTTAGAGGAAGATGCTAAGATTACTGCACTTGAAAGTACCTCAGATCAATTACTTCTAAAATTAGAAATGTCAAAAGCTGAGGGGAAATTAGATTTAAAAACTCAAACTTTAAATAATTTAAAAGATGTGCTTAGAACAGCAGATCTTGTCAAATTTGCGAGGTCCATTCCTGAGAAGAATCTTTTATTTAGAGATCGCTCTTTTGCTGAAGAGGTTGTAATTGAAACAAAACAGGTTCTTCCAGAACCTTCAGAGGAAGAATTAAGAGAACAAGAAGAATACAAATTATTTTTAATTAAACAGAGAAGAAAAAAAAGGATATATATAGGGATATTATCATTTGTTATTTTAACTATATTTTCATTCTTTTTAGCAGTTGGGGTTTACGGTTTTTATCCTGTTACTGATACAATTTTTGGTAATCCAACCATGAAATTAAAAAATGCTGTTTGGATAACGAGTCAATATGGAAATCCGCCTTTAAAAATATCTACACCAGAAGTTCTTAGAAGAATGAGGGGTGATGATGATCAACCACAAAGATTTGTTTTTGGTAATTATGATTTCCCTTTTTATATAGATCTTATATTTAAAGTAAAGACATCTGATCAGAAAAAAGAAGAAAGCAAATTTTCTGAAGAGAATTTTCCTGGTGATGAGGGAGAACTTGCAATTCAAGGATTGATGCAATTAATGATAGATGATTTTAAGGCCAGAGGGGCGTCAAATATTTTTACAAAGAATGAGGAAATAAAGACTTTTTCTGGAATTCCTGCACTTAAGTTTTTCGGAACATTAGATTACCCAAAAGATGATCAACAAAAAACAGGAAGGTTTAATTACAACACCTATATATTTGATTTTGAATCTAGTTCAATTATTCTTGCTATTGTTTTCCCAAAAGATGATAGATACGCACATGAAATTGAGAAAAGGATCGTTGACAGCATTGAATGGATTAAAGAATTATAAGCTATGTTAGAGGAAATATTTTTTAAAGACCCTATCTTTTTTTGGCTACTATTATTTTTCCCAATTATAATAGTATGGTATGTTTTTATTCAAAACAGAATGCAACCGATTCTCAAAATATCCTCAGTGAAAGGGTTCAATAAGAGTTCAAATTTTCTTTTGAAAAATTTTAGATTATTACCTTTTATAATAAGGGTGTTCGCTCTTATATTAATTGTCTTTGCCCTTGCAAGACCCCAATCGGTTGATGTTTCAACAAGAACAAAAACAAACAAGGGGATTGACATAGTTATGGCGATTGATATTTCTTCAAGCATGTTAGCACAAGATTTAAAACCAGATAGACTAACTGCACTTAAAAGGGTAGCATCAGCTTTTATTGATGATAGAATAAGTGATCGAATAGGATTAGTAGTTTATGCAGGGGAAAGTTATACAAAGACCCCTATCACAAGTGATAAGGGGATTGTGAAAAAAACATTGGGTGAAATAACTTATCAAAAATTAATTGATGATGGAACGGCTATAGGAATGGGATTGGCTACCTCTGTAAATAGGTTAAAAGATAGCCCAGCTAAAAGTAAAGTAATTATTTTGCTGACAGACGGAGTCAATAATTCAGGATTTATTGACCCCAAAATTGCTGCTGAATTAGCAGTTGAATACGGAATAAAAACCTATACAATAGGTTTGGGTAGTAATGGAAATGCAAAAGCTCCAGTTGGTATTTTACCCAATGGTAAGTTTAAATATGGAATCACAAAAGTTGAGATTGACGAGGAGCTACTAAAAACGATTGCCAACAATACAGGAGGGTTGTATTTTAGGGCAACAGACAATAAAAAGCTCCAAGAGATTTACCAAGAAATAAATAAGTTAGAAAAAACAGAAATCCAAGAGTTTAAGTATTATAATTATGATGAAAAATATAGGAAATTAATTTTTTTAGCCATTGGGTTTATATTTTTGGAATGGTTTATCAAAAGTACTTTTCTTAAAAGTTTTATATAATCATGTATCAAATAGACGAGCCAATTTATTTTTATTTACTTATGTTTTTGCCATTGATTTGGCTGGGTTATCTTTTGCTTTATAGATGGAAAATAAAAAAACAGTTAATATTTGCAGACAAAATGTTGATGGAAAGGCTAAGTCCTAATAGATCTTTTTTCAAGCCTTTGCTTAAACTCTTAGTAATAAGTTTATCCCTTATATTTTTAATTTTTGGGCTCGTAAATCCTAAGATTGGAACTGAATTAGAAACGGTTAAAAGGGAAGGTGTAGATATTGTATTCATTGTTGATGTCTCAAAAAGTATGCTAGCAGAAGATATTGCCCCAAACCGTTTAGAAAAATCAAAACGTTTGGTCTCAGCTATAATTAATCAGCTTGTGGGTGATAGAGTTGGAATCATAGCATATGCAGCTCAAGCTATTCCACAACTCCCAATAACTACTGATTATGGTGCAGCAAAAATGTTTTTGCAGTCTCTCAATACTGACATGTTGTCTTCTCAGGGTACTGCTGTTGATTCCGCTTTAGATCTTTCAAATACTTATTTTAACGATGCAGATCAAACCAATCGTGTTGTTTTTTTGATTTCTGATGGAGAGGATCATTCAGAGGCAGCAGAAGATGCTGCAAGAAGAGCAAGTGATTTTGGAATAAAGATATTCACATTCGGTGTTGGAACTGAATTGGGAGCCCCTATACCAATTAAAAGGAATGGAATAGTAGAAACTTATAAAAAGGATTTAGAGGGGAATATAGTTATAACTAAGAAAAATCCAAACATTCTTAAAACCATAGCGGAAGCTAGTAGTGGAATATATTATGATGGGAATGATACTGAACAGGTCTTAGATTTTGTTCAGCAGACTCTTAAAGAAATGGATAAAAAAGAGTTTGAGGCTAAAAAATTTGTTAGCTATAAAGACCAATTTCAGATTTTTCTTTTAATTGGATTCAGTTTACTTTTGTTGGAGGTTTTTATCTTTGACACTAAAACTAGGTGGGTTCAAAAACTTAATTTGTTTAATGAAAAATAATTTTTATGTTAAGGAATTATTCTTTTTTATTTATTGTTCTTTTTTCCTTCCATGCATTCTCTCAGGATAAGGAATTAAACAATCATGTTTATAATGGTAATGAGCTTGCTAGTAAAAAAGTTTTTGATGAAGCAGAAATGTCATATAGGAAAGCACTCTCAACTACACCTGGCAATTCAAAAGCTCTTTATAATCTTGGTAATACGCATTATAATGAAAAAGATTTTGATGAAGCAACACAGCGCTATTTTCAGACTCAAAAGATTTCAGATGATAAATTTCAAAAACACAAAGCATTTCACAACATGGGAAATATTTTTATGCAACAGAAAGAATATGCCAAGGCCGTTGAAGCATATAAAAATGGATTAAGGAATAATTCTGCGGATGATCAAACAAGGTATAATTATGCGTTAGCTAAAGAATTATTGGAAAACGAAAAGCAAAGTCAAAAGGATAAAGACAATCAAAAAGATAAAAAAGAAAAGGAAGATCAAAAGCAAGACAATAAGGAAAATAAAGACGAGAAAGAAGATGGAGATTCTGAAAATCAAGAGAAAGATAAAAAGGATGATGATAAGTCTAAAAAAGATGGTGATGAGGATAAAAAAAAGAATAAGAAAAAAAATCAAAAGCCCAAGAAAAATCAAGAAGATGATTTAAAAAAAGACTCTCCAAAACAAAAAGGAGGATTATCAAATCAACAAATGAAGAGTTTATTGGAAGCAATGAATAATCAAGAAAAAAAAGTCCAGGACAAGGTAAATGCAAAGAAAATTAAGGGGGTCCCAATAAGAGGAAAGAAAGATTGGTAAGTAATTTACATTAAGATATGAGAAATTTTATAATCCTTTTTTTATTTCTTCTTGCACCGGCAATTTATGCTCAAGATATTTCTTTTGTATCCAAAGCCAGCAAAAACAATTTGGGAATAAATGAACGGCTAAGAATTGATTTTACAATGAATCAAAACGGGGACAATTTTAGTCCACCAGATTTCTCAGATTTTAGAGTTATAGGAGGGCCTAATCAATCAGTTAGTAATTCGTGGGTAAACGGAAAGAAAAACTTCTCAAAAACATATACTTATTTTTTGTCACCACAAAAAAAAGGACTTTTGAAAATAGGCCAAGCAACAGTTGAAATAGATGGTGAAGTTTATAAGACTATTCCTATAGAAATCAATGTTTCTGATGCTGTTGATAAACCAAGAGATCCGAATAGCCCTGAATATTTAATTGATGAAAATTTACATTTAGTTACTGAAATTTCAAATAATCAACCTTATTTAAATCAAGGGATTACAGTTTTGTATAAGTTATATTTTAAATCACCGCTTCAAATATCTGATGCACGTGAAAGTGATAGTCCAAAGTTTAAGGATTTTTGGAACCATCAAATAAAAATTCCACAGCTAAAGGTTGAGAGAGGTAATTATAAAGGTGTAGATTATAATCTTGTTGTATGGAGAAAAACTGTTCTATATCCACAAAAAACAGGTGAATTAATATTAGATCCATTAACATTAAATTTGATGATAGATATTCCTTCTAAAAGGACAGATTTTTTTGGGAACAGGGTTTATGAACAATCTTCGAGATCAATTTCTTCTGGAAAAAAAAGCATTAGTGTAAAAGAGCTCCCAAAGACTGGGAAACCATCAAATTTTTCTGGCGCTGTTGGGAAATTTGATTTCAATGTCTCCCTTGACAAAGATGCTCTCAAAGCATCTGAATCTTTTCAAATTAGAGTTAAAGCTTCAGGCCTTGGTAACTTAAAACTTTTTAACCTACCAAAAATTGTTGTTCCAAAAACTTTGGAGGTTTATGAACCTGAACGAAAGGAAAAAATAAAAATGATTCTCAAAGGCATGCAAGGAACGGTTGAAGACAATTATACTATTGTTCCAAAATATAAAGGTAAATACCCTATATCTCCAGTATCTTTTTCTTATTTTGACCCAGAATCTAATAAATACTTTACTTTAAATTCACAACCCCTTGTCGTTGATGTCTATGAAGGACCTATTTCTTCAAATAATCCAGGGATGAATATCTCAAAAGCTGGTTCCGAGAGAAATATTTTGAATACAGATGAAACATTTAGGTTTATAAAATTGGAACCCAAATTTGAACTCATTTCAAAAGAAACATTTTGGGGGAGCAAAGTTTTTTATTTTTTATTGACAGTCCCTTTTCTAGTGTTATTATTATTATATATAATTTGGAAAAATAAGATAAAAAAGTCAAGTGATATAGAAAATATAAAACAGAGAGAAGCAAATAAATTGAGCAGAAAATTTTTGGGTGAAGCAAAAAGGAAATTGGGAGATAAGAGTAACTTTTATAATTCTTTGGAACTGGCTCTTTATAATTATTTAAAAGCAAGATTAAAAATAAAAACTTCAGATTATAGTAAAGAAAAAATCAAAGAAGTTCTGAAGAGAAAAAAAATATCTGATCAAGAAATAAATGTATTTATTCAGGTCATAAAAAATTGTGAAATCGCAAGATTTTCACCAACGACAAATGTTAAAATGAAAAAAGATTTTGATCAAGCATTAATGATAATGGCTTCTATAGATAAAAAGATATGAGACATATTACTAGTTTTTTACTTTTATTTTATTCACTTTTTTCTTTCTCTTCACAAGGTTTGGAAGAGATTTTTCAAAAGGCAAATGATGCCTATAATGAAGGCTTATATGAAGAAGCAATTAGTCTTTATGATCAAATTATTGAAAAAGGGCAACATGATTCATCTATTTATTTCAACTTAGGTAATTCTTATTATAAGCTGAACAATGTTGCACAAAGTATTTATTATCTTGAAAAAGCCAAATCACTTTCTCCAAAAGATGATGATATTTTAATTAATCTTGCTTTTGCTAGAAATATGACCATAGATTCAATTGATCCACTTCCAAAAAGTGATTTGTTAAAAGTTAGGGAGTCTTTATTTGATTTATTTTCTTTGGCTCAGTGGAGTTTTATAATAATTTTATTTTCGTGGATTACTGTAATTTTCTTTGCTTTATATCTTTTCAACTCAAAGCCTAGTAATAAGAAGACTTATTTTTCTTTAAGCCTTTTATTTATGGCGTTTCTAATCTTTTCCTTCTCTATTTCATTTTTAAAATCATCAATTGAAAAAGATGTTATTAATGGAATCATTTTCAGCAAAAAAATTGAGATTTGGGCTGAACCCAATTTCCGATCAGAAAATTTGTATTCACTTCATGAAGGGACAAAGGTTCAATTATTAGAGACTTTACAAGATTGGAAAAAAATAAAAATTGCCAATGGAGCAGAGGGATGGACAAAAGATGCAGTTATAAAAAATCTAAATTGATTCAATAATTTCTTTGTCTAAATAACTTGAAGAAACTCCCGTCCCCATTGAATAAATTTTTTCTCCTAAATTAAATAGTGGCTTATAAAGAATTGAGTTGTCAATATAGTCCGTAGTAATTGGGTTAAATGCAATAACAAAATTTCCTAACAAAAAAATAAAAAAACTCAAAAAGATTCCCCACTTAATTACTCCAAATAAGGCTCCTAAAATCCTGTTGATTATTCCTAGTAAAGCTAATTTTATAATTTTTGTAATGATATTTGCAATCAAAGAAGTAAGACGGACACAGATTAGAAAAACTATAATAAACGCAATTACTTTAATGAGAGTAGGGTTCAATGAAAAAAAACTACTGATAATATCGCTGGCAAATTTTGAAAATTTAACTCCCCCTAAAATCCCAAAAAAAATAGATAAAAAGGATGCCGCTTCTATGACAAGACCTTTTCTAAAACCCCTGATAGAAGCTAGTAGAAGTATGGTACTTACAATCAAATCTAGTAAATTCATGTTACTAATGTAATTCATTTTTTAAAAAGCACATCTAATGATTTATTTAAAGAATGTATCTTTGTTTATAAATAGTTTAATATCTAATAAACATTAATTTAGATCATGATTAATGATTTAGAGAAGTATCAAGAGCATGTTTCAAAATTTAAAGAAACGTCATCTGATAAAATAGAAGATTTTAGAATAAAATACCTAGGTAAAAAAGGAGTCCTTAATGATCTTTTCGTCAAATTTAGATCAGTTCCAGAAAAAGAAAAGAAGGAATTTGGTAAAGCATTAAATACATTAAAGAACTCAGTATTAGAAAAGGTAGAATTATTAAAGTCAAAAAAATCTCCAGTAAAAAAAGGCAAAGTCTTAATGGACTTATCTAGATCTCCATTCCCTATTAGGTCTGGATCTAACCATCCAATATCAATTGTAACAGGCAAAATTATCGATATTTTTTCTCAAATCGGGTTTGGCATTTCTGAAGGCCCAGAAATTGAAGATGATTGGCATAATTTTACAGCTCTAAATTTAGAGGAAAATCATCCAGCTCGTGATATGCAGGACACTTTTTTTATACAGTCTAATCCAGATATTTTATTAAGAACTCACACTTCTTCTGTACAAGTTCGTTATATGGAGGAAAATAATCCTCCAATAAGAACTATTTCTCCGGGGAGAGTATACAGAAATGAAGCTATCTCTTCGAGATCTCATTGTATTTTTCATCAGGTTGAAGGACTTTATATTGATGACAAAGTTTCTTTTGCTAGTTTGAAGCAAACTATCTTATATTTTACTAAGGCCCTTTTCGGAAATTCTAAGATTAGATTTAGACCTTCATATTTTCCATTTACTGAACCTAGCGCAGAAGTTGATATTTATTGGGGGCTTGAATCGGAAGCAGACTATAGAATTACTAAGGGGACAGGATGGCTTGAAATTATGGGATGTGGTATGGTTGATCCAAATGTGTTAACAAACTGCAATATAGACCCTAAGAAATTTTCTGGATATGCCTTTGGAATTGGAATAGAACGTATAGCAATGCTACTTTATCAAATTGATGATATTAGAATCTTTTTTGAAAATGATATACGATTCCTTCAGCAATTTAAAGGAGAGTTATAGTGGTATAGAAAACTATAATTCAAATTTGATTCCTTGAGCTAATGGTAATTCAGTAGAAAAGTTTAAAGTATTTGTCTGACGCCTCATATAAGTTTTCCAAGAGTCAGAACCACTTTCTCTCCCTCCTCCAGTATCTTTTTCTCCTCCAAAAGCCCCTCCTATTTCCGCTCCTGAAGTGCCTATGTTGACATTTGCAATACCGCAATCACTCCCCCAATGAGAAAGAAAAACTTGTGCCTCTCTAAAATCTTCTGTCATAATAGAAGACGATAGACCTTGAGAAACTTCATTTTGAATTTCTATTGCTTTTTGAACAGATCCAGAATATTTAATTAGATAAAGGATCGGAGCAAAAGTTTCTTTAAAGACAATTGGAGCTTTATGATCAATTTCAGCAACACAAGGTTTTACATATAAACCATTTTTATACTCACCTTCTTTAATCAAACCACCTTTCACTACCCATTTGCCTCCTTGCTTCTGAATTTCAGACAATGCATTAAGATAATTTTTCACAGCTTCTTTATCGATTAGGGGACCTAAATGGTTTTTTGAATCTAGAGGATTACCAATCTTTATTTGTGAATAAGAACTCTTCAGAGCTTTTTTAAGTTCATCATATTTTTTTTCATGAACTATTACTCTTCTTGTAGAGGTACACCTTTGACCACATGTTCCAACTGCTCCAAAAGCAATCGCAATAGTTGACAGTTTTATATTTGCATTAGGAGTAACTATTATAGCATTATTACCTCCAAGTTCGAGGAGAGATTTACCTAATCGAGAGGCAACTTTTTGGGCAACACTTCTCCCCATTTTTGTTGATCCAGTAGCTGAAACTAAAGGAATTCGAACATCTTCTGAAATAAGAGTTCCAATTTCTTTATTTCCATTAACTAGACATGAAATTCCTTCTGGCATTTCATTTTTTTGCAAAATTTCAGCAACTATTTTTTGACACGCAATACCACAAAGAGGAGTTTTTTCACTAGGTTTCCATATACATACATTTCCACAAATCCACGCAAGAGCAACATTCCAACTCCAAACAGCAACAGGGAAATTAAAAGCAGATATAATGCCAATTATACCTAATGGATGATATTGTTCGTACATTCTATGTTCTGGACGTTCAGAATGAAAAGTTGCCCCGTCAAGTTGTCTGGAAAGGCCAACCGCAAAATCGAAAATATCTATCATTTCTTGTACTTCACCCATCCCTTCCTGGTAGGATTTTCCCATTTCAAGAGAAACTAATTTTGCTAAAGATTCTTTCTTTTCCCTGAAAGCATTACCTATTTGACGAACTAAGTCTCCCCTTTTTGGTGCAGGGATCTTTCGGAAATAAATAAAAGCTTTTCTTGCAGTTCGAACAATTTTTTCATAATCCTCTTTAGTAGTCTCAGTTACACTTCCAATTTCAGAACTATTTATTGGGGAATTAGAGGCAATATATGAAGATGATCGTGACCAGTTTTTTCCAGTTGATGATCCAGGATTATCTTTTTCTAGATCTAGGGCATAAAGTATTTTTGAATTATTGATTACCATGGTTTTAAGTATACTCAAATATATAAAAATGAAGAAATACTTATTAAAGACTTTCTTATAAATTTTTAAACCATATATCTATAACATATTGGTTTTAATTGTACGGAATAATCTTTATCTTTTGGATAATTTTATAATTAAAATAAAAAAATGTTTAATAAATTTTTATACTTTCTGACATTAATTTTTTTCAGTTGTAGTGAATCTACTCCTATTGACTTAAATGAGAAAGTAAATTTTGGAATTGTAATTCATGGAGGTGCTGGTACAATGAATAAAAAAGAAATGACCCCTGAAAAGGAAAAGCAATATCGTGAAGCTTTAAAAAAATCTATTACTGCGGGATATGAAATACTTAAAGAAGGGGGGACAAGCCAGGAGGCTATTGAAGAAAGTATTAGAATTATGGAAAATTCTCCGCTTTTTAATGCGGGGAAAGGAGCTGTTTTAACCGCTGAAGGGACAGTTGAATTAGATGCAGCTTTTATGAGTGGAAAAGATCTTAATGCTGGTGCAGTAGCTTCGGTTAAAACTATTAAAAATCCTATATCAGCTGCAATTAAAGTAATGGAAGACTCTCCTCATGTACTCTTATCTGGAAGGGGAGCAGAAAAATTTTCCGAAGAGAACGGGCTTGAAATAGTTGACCCTAATTATTTCTTTACCGAAAGAAGAATAAATGATTTGAAGAGAATAAAGAATCAAGAATCCATAACTCAAAAAAGTCTAAAACTAGAAGATAAGGAATTTCTTTTAAAACAAAGATTTGGAACTGTTGGAAGTGTAGCTCTTGATAAACAGGGCAATCTTGCAGCGGGAACCTCAACAGGAGGAATGGCTAATAAGAAATGGAATAGAATAGGAGATGTCCCCATAATTGGAGCAGGTACTTATGCAAATAATTCAACTTGCGCTATATCTGCCACTGGATGGGGTGAATTTTTTATAAGAAATGTTGTTGGTCATGACATTTCTGCTTTAATGGAATATAAAAATTATACTATAAAAGAGGCTGCTAGAATAGTAATTCATGAAAAAGTTGCTGCTTTAGGAGGAGACGGAGGTGTTATTGGTATTGATAAGGAGGGAAATGTAGTAATGGAAATGAATACTTCTGGAATGTATAGAGCCCATATTAATTCAAATGGAGAGCTTAAGATAGATATATATAAATAATCATAATATGTTTTTTAATAAATTCTTACATCATTGAATTGTAGAACTTTTTAATTCCGGTCACCTCTTTTCCAAGCCAATTAGGCTTTTCAAAGGTTTCATTTTTTGACATAAATTCAATTTCAGCAAGAACCAAACCTTTTTTGTGACCTGAGAATTCATCAACTTCTACTGTAGTATTATTATTTAAAGGAACTTTAAATCTTGTTTTTTTAATTGGTTTAGGTAAACATATTTTTAATAGTTTTTTTGCTTCTTTTAACGGTATTTCTGATTCCCATTCCATTCTAGATAAACCTTCATCAGAGCTTTTACCCTTAATAGTAATCCAGCCCTTATTATCATTTATCCTTATTCTAATACATCTTTTAGGATCTTTACTCAAATAAGCTTGGATTATTTTTTCTTTGCTTATATAGAGTTTTTTATAATTAGTATTTATAACTAAAAATTTTCTTTCTATTTCATTTTTAAAAGACATTTTTTATAACTAAAAGTTAATTAAATTTAATACAAATGATAAGATTAAAAATGAGTGTCATTTTTTTATTTTTATAAGTTATGAATAATGATCCTAAGGTAAATGTTTTGAGAAAAATTATTCATGTCGACATGGATGCTTTTTATGCTTCAATAGAGCAAAATGATAATCCAATATATAGAAAAAAACCAATTGCTGTAGGAGGAGGCGAAGCCAGAGGTGTAGTTGCAGCCGCTAGTTATGAAGCACGTAAATTTGGTGTCCGTAGTGCTATGAGTGGATTATTGGCAAAAAAAATGTGTCCAAATTTAATCTTTATTTCACCAAGGTTTGAAAGATATAAAGAAATTTCAAATCAGATAAGGGCCATTTTTTATGAATACACAAAACTAGTTGAACCTGTTTCATTAGACGAAGCATATTTGGATGTTACAAAAAATAATTCAAAGGGGAAATCGGCAACTCAAATAGCAACTAAAATAAGAAGTGAAATAAAAAAAATGACTGGGCTAAATGCATCTGCAGGTATTTCAACTAATAAATTTTTGGCTAAGATAGCAAGTGATTGGAATAAACCTAATGGTCAAAAGACAATTTATCCTGATGAAATAGAGCAATTTCTAGAAAAGTTAGATATTAAAAAGTTTCATGGGATAGGTAAAAAGACTTCTATAAAAATGTATAATTTGGGAATTTTTTTAGGGGGAGATTTAAAGAAAAAAAATCTAGAGTTTTTAACTAAACATTTTGGTAAGGCAGGTAACTATTACTATAATGTAGTTAGAGGAATTCACAATAGTCCAGTTAAGCTAAATTACACACCTAAATCTTTGGGTGCTGAGCGAACTTTTAGCAAAAATTTAAGCAGTGAAATTTATCTTGAGGAAAAATTAAAGTTAATAGCTTCAAAGCTTGAGAATCGACTGAAGAAATATAATTGTGGGGGAAGGACAATTACTATAAAATTGAAATTTAGTGATTTTTCAACTCAGACAAGAAGTAAAACTATATCAAATTATATTGACAAAAAGTCTAAGATTTTAAAATATTCAAAAGAGTTATTATATCAAGACAGTCTAATAGATTCAGTAAGACTAATAGGGATATCTTTATCAAATTTAAATTTAAGAGAGAAGAAAGAGACATTTAATGCTCAACTGAGGTTAGAATTTTAAATTAGAAACAAAAAATTAATCTTTCATTGTGGAGATTCTTAGAGTATTAACTTTTCCTTTTGCAGAAATAGGCATAGCTGAAAGATTAATCAATAAATCTCCTTTTTCAACATAGCCTTTTTCAATAGCAATTTTATTTATTTGTTCAACAGTTTTGTCTGTACTTTCAAAACCATCATAGAAAAAAGCTTTGACTCCCCATAAGAGATTTAATTGTGTTAGAATTCTCTTATTTGAAGTAAATACAAGGACATGTGATTTAGGTCTCCATGCAGAAATTTGAAATGCCGTGTATCCACTATTTGTAAGGGTGCATATAGCTTTTGCTTTGACGTCATTGGCTAAATGAGCAGCGTGGTAACAAATAGATTTAGTTATAAATCTTTCATTTCTTATTTCCGGTGGCTTTTGAGGAACTATAATCAAATCAGAATTTTCAACACTTTTAATTATTGAACTCATTGACTTAATCACTTCAACAGGATAATTCCCAACAGATGTTTCTGCAGAAAGCATTACAGCATCTGCCCCATCCATTACAGAATTTGCAACGTCATTTACTTCAGCCCTTGTTGCGGAAAGATTATCAATCATATTTTCCATCATTTGAGTAGCAATAATTACTGGAATTCTAGCTTTTTTTGATTTTAGTACAATTTCTTTTTGAACTAATGGGACTTCAGCTGGTGGAATTTCAACACCAAGATCCCCACGAGCAACCATAATCCCATCACAACATGCAATTATTTCATTTATATTTTTGACTGCTTCAGGTTTTTCAATTTTTGCAATTATAGGGATTTTATGGTTGGATTTTTCCACTACCAGATCTCTTAACTGATTAAGGTCATTACTGTGTCTAACAAATGAAAGGGCAATCCAATCAAATTGATTTTGAATTGAAAACATAGCATCTTTAATATCTTTTTTTGTAAGAGCAGGTAGTGAAGTTTTTGTGTTTGGCAAATTTATACCTTTTCTTGACTTTAATTTACCTCCCTGGACAGTGTTTACTTTAACTTCAGTTCTATTATCAGATTCAAGTACCTTAAAAATAATTTTCCCATCATCTACAAGAATATCCTCTCCCACTTTAACATCTTTTGCAAAGTTTTCATAATTAACAAATATTTTTTTTGAATCGCCACTAAATGGAGATTTACAGGATAGGATGAGATTTTCACCTTCTTTAATTAAAGTGTTTTTATCTACCTCACCAATTCTAAGTTTAGGTCCTTGAAGGTCTCCTAGAATAGATGTGTTTCCTCCAATTTTTTTATTGATCTTACGAATGATTTCTACTTGGTTAGATATTTCATCATAATTTGAATGTGAAAAATTAATTCTGAACACATCAACTCCTTCAAGAATCATTTTTTCAATGATTTCTTCATCTTCTGTTGAAGGCCCCAATGTTGCAATAATTTTTGTTTTTTTTATTTGATTCATTAATTGAAATTTAAAGAGAAGTTATTTAATTCATCACCAGTGATTTCATAGAAAAGGGAAATTTCATCTATTTTATCCATTCCTTTTAAGAAAAAATCTCTTGAAATACCTGAATTTATTTTAATAAAATAGTCAACTTCTTTAAAATCGTTTATCAAATATACTTCTTTTGTTTCAGGAAGCTGAAATAGATTCTTAACTCCAGTTTTATCTTCTTCCAATTTGATGAATTTATTTGAGAAAAGATCACAAGAAATTCCTGTTTTTATATCCTGCCATTCAAAATGATTAAAAAAAGCTTTTTGAATAGGTGAATCAATATAATTTTTAGTTTTCAGAAACTTTGATTTACATTTTGAATTCAATAAAAAAGCAATTCTGTAATCATCAGCACTCGAATGTATTGCAAAAAGGTTAAATTTTTCTTCCTCAAATTTTTCTAATTTGTAAACTTTTTTCCCCATGGGACAAATAAAATATATAGCTAAATGTAGTTAATGTAACTTACTAAAAATTATACAAGCATTATGGCCGCCAAAGCCAAAAGTATTTGATAAAGCAACGTCTACATTTCTTTTTTGAGCTTTTCCAAATGTAAAATTTATCTTTGGATCAATTTTTTCATCGAAAACTGAGTGGTTAATTGTAGGGGGGACTATATTTTCATTTATTGCAAGAATTGAAGAAATAGCTTCAATTGCACCTGCAGCTCCTAGTAAATGACCAGTCATTGATTTAGTAGAATTAATGTTCATGGAGTAAGTATGATCACCAAATACGTTAAGAACAGCATTTGTTTCTGCAATATCGCCAAGTGGAGTCGATGTACCATGCATATTTATATGATCAATATTTTCTGGTTTTAAATCAGCATTTTTAATACAATTTTCCATCACTTTTTTTGCCCCCAATCCATCAGGTTGTGGAGCAGTCATATGGTATGCGTCAGCAGAAAGCCCTCCGCCAAGTAATTCTGCATATATTTTACAACCTCTTGATTTTGCATGTTCATATTCTTCAAGTATTATAGAACCAGCTCCTTCTCCTAAAACAAAACCATCTCTATTCTTATCAAAAGGGCGAGATGCAGATTTTGGATCACTGTTATTAGTTGAAAGAGCGTGCATAGAATTAAACCCACCAATTCCTGCTATTGTAATTGCAGCTTCAGATCCTCCAGACACTATTATATCTGCATATCCCATCCGTATATAATTTAACGAGTCTATAATCGCATTTGAAGCCGATGCACAAGCAGAAACAGTAGAAAAATTTGGGCCTCTAAATCCATATTTTATTGAAATGAGTCCAGGAGCTATATCAGAAATCATTTTTGGAATAAAAAAAGGATTAAATCTAGGTGTACCATCACCATTTCCAAAACTCAAAACTTCATTTTGAAAAGTTTCAAGACCTCCAATACCAGCTCCCCAGATCACACCAATTCTGTCTTTGTCAATTTTTTCAAGATTTAACTTAGAGTCTTTTATTGCTTCTTGAGTTGAAACAAGTGCATATTGAGCAAAACGATCATATCTCCTCACTTCTTTTCGATCAAAAAAATCTAATGGATCGAAGTTTTTTATTTCACATGCAAATTGAGTTTTAAATTTCGAAGCATCAAAATAGGTGATAGGGGCAGCCCCACTTTTTCCATTAATCAAACTATCCCAAAAGGAGGAAACATTATTGCCTATTGGGGTTAATGCTCCCAATCCGGTAATCACCACACGTCTTGGTTTCATCAACTTAGTTTTAACTTAATTGCTCTTCTATATATTGAATTGCTTGTCCTACTGTAGAAATATTTTCAGCTTGGTCATCAGGAATTTGAATATCAAATTCTTTTTCAAATTCCATTATAAGCTCAACTGTATCTAAGGAATCAGCTCCCAAATCATTAGTGAAGTTAGCCTCAGACACAACTTCATTTTCATCTACACCTAACTTGTCTACAATTATTGCTTTTACTCTAGATGAAGTATCAGACATAAGTATTTTTTTTAAAGTTCTGTGGACAAAAATATAAAACTTTGTACTAAAACACTATTAAGGAAAAGAAATATAACTTTTCTTTGTGATTATAATTTAGGGACATTCTTTACAATGCATATTTAATAAAGGATATCTAGGTTTCATGAAAAATAAAAAAAACAAAAAAATTATAATTTTTGCTTCTAGTGAAGGAACAAATGCAGAGGAAATCATAAAATATTTCAAAAATAAAGAAGGGATAAGTGTCGAATTAGTTATTACAAACAATAATAATGCAGGGGTATTGAAAAGAGCAAAAAAGCATAGCATCCCCTCAATTTCCTATAATAATGAAGCATTTGAAAAAAAATTAGTTTTTGAAATTCTAAATTTATTAAGCCCAGATTTAATTGTGTTAGCAGGATTTTTAAGAAAAATACCTAATATTATAATTTCCAAATTTCCCAATAAAATCATCAATATTCATCCGGCTCTTCTGCCAAAACATGGGGGGAAAGGTATGTATGGGGAAGCAGTTCACAAAAGTGTTATAAAATCTTGCGATTCTGAAACCGGGATAACAATACATTTTATAAATCGAAATTATGATGAAGGGGAAATAATTTTCCAAAAATCTTTAAAAGTGGAGGCCAAGGATTCACCTAAAAGTCTTTTTAGGCGAGTACAAAAATTAGAGCATAAATACTATCCTTTAATTATTGAAAAGCTTTTAAATGAATAAAATTAATCAAGAAATTTTGTTATATACCGATGGATCATCGATTGGAAATCCTGGTCCTGGAGGGTATGGTATTATCATGGAATTAAAAGGGACAAACTATAAAAAGGAGTTTTCAAAAGGTTATAGGTACACCACCAATAATCGAATGGAGTTAATGGCTGTAATTGTTGGATTGGAATTACTGAAAAAAAAATCATCGAAAGTAATAGTTTTTTCTGACTCAAAATACGTAATAGACTCTGTAAATAATAAATGGGTTTTTCAGTGGGAAAAAAAAGGGTTTAAAGGCAAAAAAAATTCTGATTTATGGCAAAGGTTTATTAGAATTTATAAAAAACATGATTTGAACTTTAAATGGATAAAAGGGCATAACTCACATCCGCAAAATGAACGTTGTGATTTTTTAGCTAATTCTGCTGCAAAGGACAAGGATCTAATGAAAGATGAATATTTTGAGAATATTTCAAAATATAATAATTAAAACAAAACGTGACAAAAATTATTATACCATTATAAGTTTATTAATTTTGCCTAATGAATAGTAAATTGTTAGTTGTTGGCACTATAGCTTATGACACTATTCTGACCCCATTTGCCAAGATAGACAAAATTTTAGGAGGATCAGCACCCTATATTGCCCTGGCATCATCAAAGTTTAATCTAAATTGCTCCATAATTTCAATTGTAGGAGAAGATTTTGAAAAGAAGTACTTGGATCTTCTTAAAGAAAAAGGGATTAATACTTTAGGTATAAATATTTCAAAAAACGGAAAAACATTTTATTGGAGCGCGAAATATTTTTCTGACATGAAAACTAGGGAAACAATTGAAACACAACTTAATGTTCTAGAAGACTTTGAACCTGAGGTCCCCAGAGAATTTTCAAATCCTGATTTTTTAGTTCTGGCAAATTTAGATCCTGAAGTGCAGATCAAAACTTTAAATCAAATTGAAAATAGACCTAAGTTAATTATTTTAGATACGATGAATTTCTGGATTGAAAATTCTCTTGTTCCTCTAAATAAAGTAATTTCTATGGTTGATGTTGTATCAATAAATGATGAAGAGGCTTTGATGCTAACAGGAGAGGATTCAATTTCTAATGCTGTTAAGAAAATAATTAAAATGGGGCCTAAATATGTTATAATAAAAGAAGGAGATAGGGGAGCTTCTTTATTTACTAATGAGCAAAGTTTTTTTGTTCCATCTTTTCCAGTAGAAGAAGTTATAGACCCTACTGGTGCTGGTGATAGTTTTATAGGAGGATTTACAGGTTTTCTGGCTGAACAAGATAAAATTTCAATGAGAATGATGAAAAAAGCATTGTTGCATGCATGTGCAATGGGCTCTTTTACTGTAGAAAAATTTGGAGCTGAAAATTTAATTGACCTTCCTATTGAATCAATTCAATTAAGAGCTAATGCGATCAAAGAAATGACTAACTTTGGAGCTAATAATTTGGAGAATTAAATATTTTAACATGAGTGATTTTATAAAACACGAATGTGGTATAGCTTTAATTCACTTAAAAAAACCTCTCTCATATTTTAAGGAAAAATATGGAACCCTTTTGTTTGGAATAGACAAAATGTTTTTGATGTTGCAAAAACAGCATAACAGAGGGCAAGATGGTGCTGGCTTTGCAACAATTAAATTGGGAATGAATCCTGGGGAGAGATACATAAGTAGGATTCGTTCCAATGGAGATCAGCCTATTCAAGAAATCTTTCGAAAGATTAATAAAAAGATTACTCAGGTTGCCAAAGATGAACCCAAATTATTAGATGATATAGATTTATTTAAGAAAAAGATTCCTTGTTCAGGGGAGTTACTATTGGGTCATGTGAGATATGGCACATATGGTAAAAATAGTATTGAAAACGTTCAGCCATTACTTAGGCAAAATAATTGGATGCATCGTAATTTAATAGTTGCTGGTAATTTTAATCTAACAAATGTAAATGATCTTTTCTCTGAACTTGTAGCATATGGACAACATCCTAAGGAACGTTCAGATACGATTACAATAATGGAAAAAATAGGACATTTCCTTGATTCTTCTGTTGCCAAAATATATAGAACACTAAAGACAGAAGGGCACACAAAATCTGATGCATCTCCACTAATTGCCGAGCGACTGAATATGAGAAAAGTACTTTATAAAGCATCTAAAAATTGGGATGGTGGATATGTAATTGCTGGACTTTTAGGACATGGAGATTCTTTTGTTTTAAGAGACCCTTCAGGAATTAGACCAGCTTTTTATCATGAAAATGATGAATTACTTGTTGTAGCTTCTGAGAGACCTGTTATCCAAACTGTTTTTAACGTTTCTCTTAAATCAATAAAGGAACTTGAGCCTGGGCATGCAATTTTGACAAAAAAATCAGGAAATGTTTCAATTGAATTGATTCAGGAACCATTAGAAAAAAAGCAGTGTTCTTTTGAAAGAATATATTTTTCAAGAGGAAGTGACGCTTCAATATATCAAGAAAGAAAAAAATTAGGCAATAATTTATTCCCTCAAGTAATGGAGTCAATTAGTAAAGACATTGAAAATACAGTTTTCTCATTTATTCCAAATACCGCTGAAACTTCATTTTATGGTTTGATAGAAGCTGTTCAGAATTACATAGTTGATCAACTTAATGGGGAAATTAAAAAAGGGGTAGTTAAAAAAAATAATGATTTAAAAAAACTTTTATCTCTACGGGCCAGAGTTGAAAAAATTGCAATAAAGGATGCAAAACTCAGAACATTTATAACTGAGGATACCCAAAGAGAAGATCTTGTCGGACATGTTTATGATGTAACTTATGGCGTTATAAAGCCTACGGATAATCTTGTTATTGTCGATGATAGTATAGTAAGAGGGACAACACTCCAAAAAAGTATTTTAAAAATTTTAGACAGGCTAAATCCAAAAAAAATTATTATTGTTTCTAGTGCCCCACAAATAAGATATATTGATTGTTACGGAATTGATATGGCAAGATTAGACAAATTAATTGCTTTTAGGGCAGCTTTGTCCCTCCACAAAAATGTTGGAACCTATGATAAAATCATGGGACAGACTTATAAGAATTGTAAAGCTAGTTTAAAGGGTTCAGAGGGAGAAGTTAAGAATTGTGTTAAAGCAATTTATGCACCATTTTCACCAGAAGAAATTTCTCAAAAAATAGCTGATATGCTTAAATCAGATTTAATTAAATCAGATTTAGAAATAATATATCAGACAATTGAGGGTTTGCACAAGGCGTGTCCAGATCATCTAGGGGACTGGTACTTTTCTGGAAATTATCCTACGCCAGGAGGAAATAAAGTGGTAAATAAATCTTTTATTAATTTTTATGAAGGAAAATCAATAAGGGCATATTAATTTAATTTTGCCTACCTATTAGCAAGATATTTTTCACCTACTTTTCCCCAGTTAATTACATTAAAAAAAGCATCTACATATTCTGGCCTCCTGTTTTGATAATTTAGGTAGTAAGCATGTTCCCATACATCAATTCCCAAAATAGGGTATCCTCCACAACCTATTCCAGGCATAATTGGAACATCTTGGTTTGCAGTTGAACATATATCTAGTTTACCACCTTTATGAACGCATAACCAGGCCCACCCTGAACCAAATCGAGTTGCCGCAGCTTTGGAAAATAAATCTTTAAAATTTTCAAATGAATCAAAGTTGTTTGTAATTGAGTTTGCAAGTTCTCCTGATGGTAAACCTCCACAATTTGGACCCATAACTTCCCAAAACAGACAGTGATTGAAATATCCTCCACCATTGTTTCTTAAGGCAGAATTACTCATATCAAGATTTTCAAGAATTTCATTTATTGCTTGACTCTCCATTTCAGTTCCTTTGATCGCATCATTTAGTTTAGAGGTATAGCCAGCATGATGTTTACTGTAATGAATTTCCATTGTCTTAGAATCAATATAGGGTTCTAATGAATCATAAGAATAATTTAAATCAGGTAGTTTAAAAGCCATAGTTTTAAGTTTTTGTTTAAGTAAAAATAAAATTTTTAAATTCATTATAAAGCAAATGAAAACGATTAATTTTAAAAATTAATATAATCTTGAATCATTCTTCATTTAAAATAATTAATGCATCTGCAGGTTCTGGAAAAACAACCTCTTTAGTGTATCATTTTTTGTTACAGTTGTTTCTTGAATCTGGTGACAAAGGATACAGGAAAATGCTAGCATTGACTTTTACAAATAAAGCTGTAAATGAAATGAAAAAAAGGATTTTACACAGCCTATATGATCTTGGATACAATGCTGAGTTGAAAAGAATAAATAAATTGAAACAAAATCTTTCGGATAATCTTGGATTAAATTCAAATCAATTGAAAGATCGTTCTCAAAGGATTTTAAAAAAAATTTTACATGAGTATGCAGCTTTTGAAATAATAACTTTAGATAGTTTTACCAATAAGATTATAAGAAGTTTTGCTAGAGATTTAAAATTGCCTACATCCTATGACCTTATAATTGATAGTAAACAAACCTTTCAAGACATTACCAATAGAATAATTGAAAAAGTAGGTACAGATAAAAGTCTAACTCAGCTTTTAGTTTCTTTCAGCATTTCTAAAGTTGAAAACCATAAAAGTTGGGATATTGGTATTGATCTTAATGATTTTTCAAAAATATTGTTAAATGAAAATAATCGGATAGCCCTCTCAGATTTAAGAAGTAAAAGGGCAGAAGAATTTTTAATTGCTAGGAATATTTTTTTAAAAAAAATAAAAATGAGCAAAACAGAAATTTCTAAAACAGCAAAGGAAGTTCTAAAAAAGTTTAGTCAGGGGAATTTAGAAAAAACAGATTTTATCAGAGGAACCATTTATAATTATTTTGATAAGTATTCTAAAGTAGATATAAATAAAATTTTGCAAAACACTTTTGATTTTGATAACAGATTATTTGAAATTTTTGAAAACGGCGAAAAAATATGCCCGAAATCGGTTTCAATTGAAAAGAAAGATTTCATTGATAGGATTACAGCATTCATAAGGGAAAAATATATGGAATTAAGAATGAATATTGGAAAAATTTTCCTTTTACAAAACTTAATAAATCAATGGACAACACTTTCTTTACTTGGTCAAATGGAATATGAGTTACAAGAAATTCAAAATGAGAAAGGCGAGATACTACTTGAAAGATTTAATGAAATTATTGCCAAGGTTGTTTTGGAACAACCAGTCATTCCATTCATTTATGAAAAATTAGGAGTTAGATATAGACATTATTTTATTGATGAGTTTCAAGATACTTCTAAATTACAATGGAACAATTTGACCCCACTTATATCAGATTCACTAGAGAGTTTAGATGATGAGAAGAAAAAAGGGTCACTATTACTCGTTGGAGATCCCAAACAGGCTATATATGGTTGGCGGGGAGGGGATAATTTTCAATTTTTACAATTGTTAGATGAAAAGTCTCCTTTTCAGGTTAAATCTAAAATTGATAACCCCAAAAAAAATTATAGAAGTTTTGACACTATTGTTTCTTTTAATAATGGTTTTTTCAATTTTATTAATGAAAAGATTAAAAGTATTGAAGGGAAAAAGATTTTTAAGTTTAGTCAAAAAGCTGAGAAAAAAAATGGAGGGTATGTTGAAATAAAATTGGTTGAGAAGTTAAAAAATAAAGAAGACAGAAAAATTTTATTTATTAATCAAACAATTAAAAGTTTAAAAACAATTAATAAATCAGGGTTTCAATGGGGAGAAATTGCAATATTAACCAGAACAAGAAAAGAAGTTGTTTTAATAGCAAACGCTTTAAAGAAGGATAATATACCTTTTATTTCTTCAGAATCTTTATCTATTTCTGAGTCAAGACCAGTTAGTTTTTTGATTGCGCTTATCCGATCAACTTTAGATCCAAACGATATCTTTCAGCGTAAAGAAATTCTTGAATTTTTATGGCAAATCAATTCAAATAAAGAAGATTATCATAAAGTAATGTCCGAAAATTTATATGGAGATTATAATGATTTTTTTAAAAAACTAAATCATAATTTCAAATATTCCTTTGATTCAAATGTTTTTCGTAAAAGTTCAATTTATGAAGCAATTGAATACGCTATAGAGTCATTTAATTTAAATAATGAAATAGACGCATATTTGAATGCCTTTTTAGACGATGTTTTTGATTTTTCAAGTAATAAAAGCCAAAATTTTGCAACTTATATGTCCTATTGGGAAGAAAGTGGGTCTGAATTAAGTATTCCAATGCCTGAAGGTAATAATTGTGTTAAAATAAACACAATTCATAAATCTAAGGGACTTCAATTTTCAGTTGTAATTTTACCTTTTCTTGAAGAACCTTTAAATTCTTTAAGAAATAATGATAAGGTTTGGTATCCAATTAAGAAGCAATCAAATAATTATTTCAATTGGGGATGGGTAAACTTCTCTAAAAAACTTAAACTTTTGGGAGATGAAGGGGAAAAATTTTATGAAAATAAAGTTTCTGAGAGAATTTTAGAATCTCTAAATATTTTGTACGTTTCATTAACTAGAGCCATTAATAATTTGTATTTAATTTGCCCTATAGAAAAGGATTTATCGAGTCCTGAGAAAAGTTACTCAACTCTAATAAACCAGTTCTTAATAGAGGAAAATAAAACTCCTAAATTTAATAATGTATACTGTTGGGGCGAAGCCTCTGACTTTAAAAACAAAAAAGATTTAGAAAAAAATAATTTTAAAAATATTCCTTTTCAAATGTCAATCAATTGGCAAGAAAAGCTTTCGAAAAAAAATCTCCAAGAAACCCTAACTTCTCCAAAGGAGAGAAATAAGGGAGTCATAATTCATGATTTACTTAGTAAAATAAAATATAAAAAAGATGTTAAAGAAGTAGTTAATTATGCAATTGAAACAAAAAAAATAAGACCTGAAGAGGAGAGATATTATTATGAATTAATAACAAAAATTATTTGTCATCCTCAAATAAAGGATTATTTCAATCAATCCTGTGATGTCTTTAACGAGCAAGATATTTTAATTCCAAAAAAATCTTTTATTCGTCCGGATAGAATAGTTAAAACTTCAAAAGGGTTCGTTGTCATTGACTATAAGACAGGGACATACAAATTTGAACATGAAAATCAACTTTCAAGTTATGAGAAAATCTTAACTGAAATGGGACATTATGTTTTTGAAAAGTATTTGGTTTATATAGGAGAAAAAATTGAAGTAAGATCAATAAAAATTAATTCCTGAAATTTGAGAACTTTTTTAGATGAAATATCAAAAAAAATCATCTCTTCAAATAATCTTTTTGAAGATATAAAGATTATAGTTCCAAATAGAAGAGCCATATCATTTTTAAAAAAATCCCTTTCAAAAAATTTATCTGAACCTATGTTTTGTCCAGAAATAATAAATATTGAAGATTTCATGGAAGAAATGTCAGGATTGAAAAAAATTCAGAGAATAGAACTATTGCTTGAATTCTATGAAATATATCAGAAACATAATAGTGATGATGAAATAGATGATTTCAATAAATTTTTGAGATGGGCAAATGTAGTCCTTGATGATTTTAATGAAATGGACTTTCATTTATTAAATGTTGATGAATTTTTTGAATATGAAAGTTCTTTGATTAGAATTGAAGAGTGGGCTAAAGGAGATTTATCTAATAATTTACTTAAAACACATTCTAGTTTTTTTAGTTCTTTAAAAATCTATTATGAAAAAATTTATGAAAGTTTAATTGAAAAAAATCAGGGTAGTTTAGGAATCATTTTTAGAGAAGCTGTTGCCAATCTAGAAATATATCTTCAGAATACAAGCAAGTTTCATTTTTTTATCGGATTTAATGCGTTAAATAAATGCGAGAGCCAAATTTTTCAAGAGTTCTTATCATTGAAAAAAGGAGATATCATTTGGGATATTGACAAGTATTTGTATGAAGATGAATCAAATACGGCAGGAAAGTTTATTAGGGGATATTATAATGAATGGAATTATCTGCGACAAAAAAAAGAACCTTTTTCTGAAAGAAATTTTGAATTAAAGAAAAATATATCTCTTGTGGGAATACCAAAAAATGTGGGGCAAGCTAAATATGCTGCTCAAATTTCTGAAAAATTTTATGGTAAATCAAAAAAAGAAAAAACTGCAATTATTTTAGGTCAAGAATCTCTATTAACACCTGTTTTATCAGGTTTTTCAGATAACAAAACTAAATGGAATGTAACAATGGGATATCCTATTTATCAAACTCCTTCATCAGATTTTTTTGATATATTTTTTAAAATGCATATGAACATTTCTTCGCTTGGGTTTTATTATAAAAACATTGACGAAATTTTTTCAACTAGCTGGGTTCAAGAAATATTTGAGTTTAATAAAATAGACATCAAACTTAGCTTAGCAGAATTAAAAAAAAGCAATCAATCCTATATCGATCCTTCATTTTTCTTAGATCAAGGGAAGCAAAGTAATCTTACAGCAGTTTTTTTTGACAAATTTAGGGACACTGGAAATTTTTTGGGAAGACTTATAAAAGTGGCAGATTTTTTTATTTTTTTTCTGCAATCACTTGACTCAGAAAAGGTTTTTTTAGAATTAAATTATTTCATAAGAATTAAAGAAATTTTCTCTGAATTATCCCACACTAAAAAAATAAAATCGTTGGTTAACAATATTGATTCTTTGTACAAAATATTTAAATTTTTAATCGGGTTAGAAAAAATAAATTTTGTAACTGAATTTTCCACAGGAATTCAAATCATGGGAATTTTGGAAACAAGACTTTTAGATTTTGACAATGTGATAATAACAAATGTTAATGAAGGTATTTTACCTCCTGGGAGGAAGGATCCTTCATTTCTTTCTTATGAAGCTAGAAAAAAATTTGGTTTGTTTACTTTCCTAGATAAGGATGCAATCTATACATATCATTTTTATAGATTACTTCAAAGGGCAAAAAATATTTATCTGATTTATAATATTGAAAGTGGAGGTTTAAATTCTGGTGAAAAAAGTAGGTTTATATATCAATTAAAATTCAATAATCTTGATTCCCGCAATTTGAAAGAAATATATCTAGGATTCAATAATCAGAAACAGTACCCTTTAATTAATAAAATCAAAAAAACTCAACAAGTTGAAAAAAGATTGATTGAAATTGCTTCTAAAGGTTTTTCTCCATCTTCTTTGATAGAATATTTAACAGACCCTATGGAATTTTATTATAAAAGAATTTTAGGGATTAGGGAAAGTGAAAAAATAGAAACTACAATAAGTCACCTAGACAGAGGGACACTAGTTCACGAGGTTTTAGAAGAACTTTATAAACCATATTTGAATCAGACTTTAAGTATAGAAAATTTTGATTTGATGGAACAAAATTTAAATGATTTAATTGAAGAAAAATATAGTATTATATATGGGAGAACTTATAAAAAAACAGGTCGTAATTATATAATATTTGAGGTTTTAAAAAAACAGATTAAAGATTTTCTTGTAAAAGAAAAAGATCTTGTAAAAAGGGGTAGAGTTTTAAAAATAATTCATCTAGAAAAGTCTCTTGAAAAGGATATTTCTGTGGCTGGGATTCCATTTCCAATAAAATTGGTAGGGAAAGTTGATCGGATTGATACATTAGATGAAATCGTAAGGATAGTTGATTATAAAACAGGTAAAATTTTGTCATCTGATTTAAAAGCGCCTGCAGTAGAAAATTTATTTACAGACTCTAAATATATTTCTTCGTTTCAAGTTTTGACTTACTGCTATTTGTACTCCAGTTTTATTGATAAAAATCATTTAGTTCAAGCAGGTATAATTTCATTTCAAAATCTCAAAGAAAATTTCATGCCACTTTTACTGAAAAGCTCTCAAAAAAACACATCGAACAATTTTATTATTGATTCTTCTATTATTTCTCAATTTGAAAAGTTTTTGACTAAACTTTTTAAAGATATTTTTAACAAAAAAATGCCGTTTAGGCGCATAGAATAATAATTAAATACTTTCAATTTTTATTATATTTAGATATAATTTTGTAGGAAATTATGAAAAAGAAAAAAAAAGGCTTTAAGAAAGGCTACACAGTTGCCGACGAAAAAGGAATTGAAAAAGCCAAACTAAATTGGTTTTTAAGAATCATTACTCTTGGCGATAGATTCTCCTATCAAGATTTTTTCGACCGTTTAAAAAAGGGTGTAGTTGATTTTTTAATTGTATTTTTTGGTGTATTGGTGTCTTTTGGAGTGGAGCAAAAAGGAGATGATTTTGAAGATAGAGGAAGAAACATAGATAATCTGATTAATCTTAGAAATGAGATGATTAGTATGAAAGATTATACTGAAGGATATATTGAGCAAAATAAATGGGTCACTTCAATTTATCAAAGATTGTATGATCAATGGGAGGTCGATAACGATAGTGTTTTTCTGTTATATGATGAGGAGGTTACTGAAGATAATGGATATTATTCTCCTTTGACAATGTATCCAAATAGAGATCCTTTTAATCCCCCTCGAGTGGTTTATGAGGCGATTAAATTAGATGGAACTTTTAGATTTTTGGGGCCTCAGATTGGAAGGGTTGTTAATG
Organism: Bacteroidota bacterium; assembly: GCA_036340635.1. Lineage (GTDB taxonomy): Bacteria > Bacteroidota > Bacteroidia > Flavobacteriales > Flavobacteriaceae. Next base: position 43,475 of record JAYYYF010000033.1, read on the forward strand.
AAACTTATGATGGAACAGATTTGAAATATTTGATGATCAACACTGACAGGGAAGAAAAAGTTTTTGTCGATCAGTTCAACAATAGGTTATCTCATCAATGGGTTTATGATATAGATCGTATAAATCTTTATGACAATAATTGGTGGATAGAAAATAGAAAATATATTCAGGCTGATAAATTTCTAAGATATAATTTATATAATAGAATTGAACTATGGGAACAAATTGCATATCAATTAAGTGATTATGATCAATTTTTGGAAAGGAATATTACAACAATTGACTCTGTAGTAAGATTAAAAGAAGCTGAAGTTACTTTAGTTTATTGGTGCCTTTTCAATTGTGGGGAAGAGTTTAATTAATTGACCTTAAGAGGTTACTTCTTTATTTATTAATTCAGCTGAGAGCTTTCCAGAGATTAAAGCAGGAGGTACTCCGGGCCCTGGAACAGTTAATTGACCTGAGAAAAAAAGATTTTTAACTTTTTTACTTTTTAGTTTTGGTCTGAGGAATGCTGTTTGCATTAAAGTGTTAGCTAATCCGTATGCATTCCCTTTGTACGAATTATAATCATTAATAAAATCATTTATGCAAAATGATTCGTAAAACAAAATATGATCTTTTAACGATTGTTCTGTTAGTTTTTCAATTCGGTTAATAATTAATTCAAAATATGATTTTCTTAACTTCTTTGAATCTTCTATTCCTGGAGCAATAGGTATTAATATAGTACAGGACTCTTTATCTTTTGGAGCCATTGTTTTATCTGTTACTGAGGGGAAATTTGAGTAAATCAGAGGTTCACTAGGCCAAGATGGTTTGTCATAGATGCTAATTGCATGTTTGTCAAAATTTGTATCAAAAAAAAGAGTGTGGTGAGAAACATTTTTAATTTTTTTGTTAAATCCAATAAAGAACAAAAGTGCAGATGGGGCAAAAATTTTCTTGTCCCAATATTTTTTATTGTACATTCTGTATTTTAAATCAAGTAAGGATTCTGTATGGGCATAATCTGCTCCACTTAGGACAAAATCAGAAAAAAAATCATTCCCATTTACTCTAACTCCAGAAGCTTTATTGTTACTAATTAGAATTTTTTCAACTTTACTTTTTAGATAAAATTTCACTCCTAATTCTTTCGCTAATTTTTCCATTCCAATAACAACACTATACATTCCATTTTTTGGATGCCATGTTCCTAATCCAAAATCAGCATAACTCATAAAGTTGTAAAAGGCAGGAGTAGCAGATGGTTTAGCTCCTAGGAACAGTACAGGGAATTGGAGAATTTGAATTAATTTTGGATTCTTAAATTTATTAACTATTTGTTTCTTAATAGTGGTAAAAAAGTATTTCACCTTTTTTATTGTATTTATAGTAATCAATTCAAAAAAGGATTTCCCATACATTTTGTATACCACTTCACCAATTGCTATTTTATAATTTACCTTGGCTTGAGCCATGAAAATTTTTAATTTTTTTCTACTACCCTTTTCTATTTTTTCAAATTGATCACATCTTTTTTCAAAAGAATCTTTAAGTAAAATAGAATCTTTTTCCCCAAAATATACTTGATAGCTAGGATCTAATCTTTCTAGCTCGTAAAAATCTTGAGGGGTTTTAGAAAAATCTGAAAAAAAATTTTCAAATATGTCAGGCATCCAATACCAAGTTGGACCAATATCAAAGGTAAACCCTTTGATTTTTTTTCTAGAAGCTCTTCCACCAACCATAGAATTTTTTTCATAAACATGAACATCAAATCCATATTTTGACAAATAACATGCTGCTGCTATAGAAGAGAATCCAGATCCTATTATTGAAACTTTTTTTTTCATTGGAAAAACAAATATACCTTAAATAATCTCACAAATATTTAAGTCTGAAAAATCTAACAAATAACTATTATATTAAAAAGATTCACCAAAAAAATGAGCAAAAACTACTTTAAAGGGTGATTTTTTTTCCTGTTTTGGGCAATGATTTCTTCTACAAATGAGGCGCTAATTATTCCTGTTGGAATAGCTACAACCCCAATTCCCACAAGCGATATTATTGAAGCAAAAATTTTCCCTCCCACAGTTATAGGGTATACATCACCATACCCAACGGTAGCAAGTGAAACAGTTGCCCACCAGATAGATTCAGTAATGCTTGAAAACTTTTCAGGTTGCGCCTCGTTTTCCAAATAATATATTGCAGATGCTGAGAATAAAATAGTCAAAACTGACAAAAAAAGAGTAAATTTTAATTCTCCTTTAACTGCTGACAAAGCTTTTATAAATAATTTTAAAGATTTACTCTCACGCCCTAATTTAAAGATTCTTGTTAGTCTAAATAATCTTAGTATTCTTAAGAAACGTCCATCAACTTTAACGAATTGGTTTAGATAAAAAGGAAGAATTGAAAAAAGATCAATTAAACCGAAAAAACTGAAGATATAGTTTGCAGCACCTTTAAATTTTTCATCCATATAAGCAGAATATACTCGATACAAATACTCAAAAGAAAAGATTATGATTGATATGAACTCAAAACTATAAAATAAATCTCCGTAAGCATTGTGAAGAAACTGATGAGAATCTAAAATCATTGCCACAACATTTGCCATTATCAGCAAATAAATAAACTTGTCGAATGAAGTGATAGATTTCATTAAACTATTTTTTTAGCATGTCTCTGAAAATAGCAAATAAGACAACTATTGTGGTTATAACAACAACTCCAACAACAAAACTTTCTGACATTATTTTAGAATTATAATGTGATCAAATATAAATATTTTTGATCAAAGTTGTTATTTTTGATTCATGATCAGGCACTTATTTTTTCTAATTTCTACTCTTATTTTCTTTTCTTGTAATTCTTCACCAAAAAAAAATAAGGTTGAAACCTTAACTAAGGATTCAATTACATCTGCAAAATTTTCTGAGGTTAAATTTCTGAAAGAGTTTTCCGATGAGTTTATTATAAATAACGATCTTGATCAGTGGGTTGAATTTATTTCATTCAAGGAATCAATTGAGAGTATTTCAAATATGGATCCTAAAGGGATTACATTTTATCTTGATGAACTTGGGAAAAAGACAGAAGAGTTATTAGAATCATCAAAACCAAAAAGTTTTGATGCGGCCCCAATAATTAGTAGGATCAAGGTTGTTCAGATGCAGGTAATGAAATGCAAGTTTTATTCAGAGAACCAGGAAAGCGAAAAATTAGAAAAGGCTTTAAAAAATTTGAATCAATATTATAATTTCTTGCTAAGTAGAATGATCTCATTTACTGAAGAAGTGGAAGCAATCCCTGAGGAAAAAGAAAATCAAGAATGAAAGACTAATGTTTTGTCTTTTAAATGATTCTTATTTGTGTTAATTGAATCAAGGATTTGCACAAAGTGTTCATTTAAAACCTCGGAAATATTAGATTTATCAATTATTTCTTTATATAATTCAACAAGTTTATTATCTATGTTTATAATTAGTTCAGAAGGATCTTTTTTTAACTTGTTGAATGGTGATGTAATTATTTTTTCAAGATTTATTTTTTTAATCATTATGTTTTCAGTTTCAAAATTGTAAAGTCTAAGAAGAGCCATTATATCTTGACAGAATCTATTTCTATTTGTTGAAGTTTTATTTAAAAAACGTTTATATTCTGGGTATGGGCTTTTATCGGCCGCTTTTAAATATTCTAACCTAGAATTGTTAAGAGTATTTAAAATTTTTTCTAGAAGGATATTAATTTGATATTCTTTCCTCAATTTTTTTCTTTAAAAACAAATCTAGATAATTATTTAAGTGCTTTTCTCCCCGTTCAAATCTTCTATTAACAATTTATTCACATAACATTTGAGTTGAAAATAGAAGACTTGTTTAAAAAATCATTATCTTTAAGTAAAAGCTTGATTGACAGATGGGTATAAAAAGTTTTCAAGGCCAGAGAATAAAACTTTCTAGAAAGATAGATAAAAATATTACTGTTGGTGATATAATGTCTCGTGATTTGGTCACATTTTCTCCAGATGATTCTATCCATGATGTAATGTCATGTTTTATAAAATATAAGATATCTGGAGGGCCAATCGTGGATAAAGCTGGCAGACTTGTTGGTATTATTTCAGAGGCAGATTGTATGAGGGAAATATCAGATAGTAGATATTTTAATATGCCAATTTTGGATAAATCAGTCAAGAGCTTTATGAGTTTTCCTGTGGAGACTGTCCAAGCTTCAATGAATATTTTTGATGCAGCTTCAAAGTTCTTTAAAACAAGTAAGCGAAGATTTCCAGTAATGGATAAAGGTCGTTTAGTTGGACAACTTAGCCGAAAAGATATTGTCATTTGTGCTCTTCAGATGAAGAGTCAAACATGGAGATAGATGTTTTAATGAATTTTTGACCCTATTTCAACATCCTGGTTTTCTGGAAAAATAAAAGAAGCTTTTCCTTTTTTGTCTTTTGCTATAAGAATGATGCCATCAGAACTCAAGCCATCTATTTTAAATGGCTTTATATTAGATAAAACCACAACTTTTTGACCAATAATTTTTTTAAAATCTATTTTAAAACTTTTCCTTGAAACTATATTTAAAACAGTTTTTTTCACATCGACTTTAAAAGAAAGTAAATTTTTATTTGGAATATTTTTAAACGAAATAATTTGACCAATTAAAATATCTAGACTGTCAAATTTTTCAAATGGAATATCTTTTTTTGGGAGGTCATTATTTTTCAACTTTTTAATTTTTCTAGTTGTTCAATGATTTTATCATCTTCAATTTTTTCAAATAAAAGTTCAGAAGTGTTTATTTGATGTCCACTTTTGATAAGAAAGGAATTTTCACTCACATGATCCCATTCAGAATTGATGTTCAATATTTTTTTCATTTTAACCGAAGTAAAAGGTAAAAGGGGTTCACACAATATGGCCAATCCAGCTGTGATTTGAATGCCAGTAAATATTATTTCTTTAACCCTTTCAGGGTTTTCTTTTACAAGTTTCCATGGTTCTTGATCGGCAAGATATTTATTGCCAAGTCTAGCTAGGTTCATTAGTAAAGAACTAAATTCTCTAAAACTATAATTTTCTATTGCTTCCTCAAGTTTTGAAGGGAAAAGTTTAAGTTTATCTAAAGCAATAATGTCATCTTTTGCGAGATTTTTTGAGGATGGTATTTTCCCTGAAAAGTATTTATGTGTCAAGACCAATATTCTATTAAAGAAATTACCAAAGATTGCTACGAGTTCATTGTTATTCTTAGATTGATACTCTTTCCATGTAAAATCATTGTCTTTGTTTTCAGGAGTATTGGAAGCTAAAACATAGCGTAAAACATCTTGTTTGTCAGGAAAATCTAGCAAATATTCATGTAGCCAAACGGCCCAGTTTTTGGAAGTAGATATTTTAGATCCTTCTAGAGTTAAAAATTCATTTGCTGGGACATTTTCTGGAAGGATATATTCGCCAGAACTATATAGCATAATGGGAAAAATTATACAATGAAATACAATGTTATCTTTTCCTATAAAATGAACTAATTTTGTTTCTTTAGATTTCCAGTAAGGGTTCCAATCAATATTATTATTTTCTGCCCATTCTTTTGTTGATGATATATAACCTATTGGAGCTTCAAACCAGACATAAAGAACTTTTTTGTCAGTTTGTTTTATGGGCAACGGGATACCCCAGTCTAGGTCTCTTGTAACGGCTCGGGCTTTTAAGCCATCCTTAATCCAGGATTTGACTTGCCCATAAACGTTGGGTTTCCAATCATTTTTATGACCTTTTAGAATCCATTCTTTGATAAAGCCCTCGTATTCATTGAGAGGCAAATACCAGTGTTTTGTTTTCCTTTTGATGGGAACACTTCCTGAGAGTGTTGATTTAGGGTTTATCAATTCTTCAGGACTCAGAGAGCTGCCACAAGATTCACACTGATCCCCATAGGCTTCTTCTTTTTTACATATTGGACAGGTTCCTGTAATAAAACGATCAGCTAAAAATTGTGATTCTTCAACATCATATAATTGTTCTGACTCTTTTTCAAAAAACTTGTTTTTTGATTTTAACAGATTAAAGAAATCCGATGCTGTTTTATGATGAATGGGGTATGAAGTTCTTGAATAGTTGTCAAATGAAATTCCAAAATTTTTGAAAGAATTACGTATTACTTTATCATATTTGTCAACAATCTCTTTGGGTGATTTATTTTCTTTTTTTGCTTTTATGGAAATAGCTACTCCGTGTTCATCACTTCCGCAAATAAAAATAACATCTCTTTTTTTGCATCTCAAATAACGGCAATAAATGTCAGCAGGGACATAAACTCCTGCGAGGTGTCCAATATGTATAGGGCCATTGGTATATGGCAAGGCTGCAGTTACGGTATATCTTTTAGGTAATTTTGACATTTTTACTTTTTGCTAAAGTAAAGAATTTAATTGTCTGAGCTTAAATTTAAAGTTTGTTATAAAAATAACAAATTGTTTAATTTTATTAATTTGCATCAATAATTAAATAATAATGAAAACAATTGCAGCTAAAGTTTCTGAGTATGTTAAAACAAAACCCTACTTGTCAACAGCATTATCCCAAGGCATAATTAATTTAACTTCACTTGCAAGAAAAATTCAACCTGATATTGAAAAGTCATTAAAAAAGCCAGCCAAAAGTGGAGCAATTGTTATGGCTTTAAAGCGTATTTCAGACACTGAAGAGTTTCTTTCTACTCATAAGATTATAAATGTTTTAAAAAATTTAGGGGAAATCACAGTCCGTTCTTCTTTGAATGATTATTGTTTTAAGCTTTCTGAATCATTACTGTTGGCTCAATCAAAGTTTCTATCAGAGGTAAAAGATAGAAAAGATATTTTTTACACATCATCTAGAGGTGTAGGAGAATCTAATATTGTGGTGAGTGAGAATGTTTCACATTTAATAGATTCATTTTTTAAAAACGAGAGATGTATTGATAAGTTGGAGAATCTTTCCGCGATAACAGTTAAATTACCAAATGAAAACGTAACCATTCCAGGCGTTTATTATTTTATTTTTCAGCGTTTGTCTTGGGAGGGTATTAACATTAATGAAGTTATCTCAACTTCAAATGAATTTACTATTCTAATGAGTGATGATTCAGTTAATGTTGCTTTTGAAGTAATTAAGAACTTAAAGTTTCTTTAGAACTAGCTAAGGAGTTTAATATTCTATAAATTTCATTTACTGAAGTTATTTTTTTTATTATCATTAATAACCTTAATCCTTTACGGGTTTCTTTTTCACTAATTGATATTTTATTTGAAAGTGTTTTAACTTTGGTTAAAATATTTGAAAAGGTCTTGGATTTATAAAAAGTTGATTTTTTGTTCTTAATAAAAAAAGCAATACACTCCTCATTTTTAATTACTAGTCTTTCTATCCCAAGTTTTGAAGAAACCCATTTTAATCTCATTGTGCTTAAAAGTTCTTTCCCTTGTTTAGGGATTTTTCCAAATCTGTCTTCGAGTTTTTTTTGAAAATCTAAAAGACTATCTTCTTCCTTTATCTTATTTAAATCTTTATAAATCTCAAGTCTTTCACTTGTCACACTTATATAATCATTTGGAAAAAGTAGTTCCATATCAGTATCAATCTGGACATCTTTAACAAATAGATTATCTAAACTTTTAGGTTCGTTTTTAATAAGAGATTTAAATTTTTCTTCTTTTATTTCCTCAATAGCTTCGTCAAGAATTTTTTTATAAGTTTCAAACCCCATTTGATTTATAAAGCCACTTTGTTCAGCTCCTAATAGATCTCCAGAACCTCTTATTTCAAGATCTTTTATGGCTATTTGAATACCTGAACCTAATTCAGAAAATTCTTCAATTGCCTTAATCCTTTTTTTGGAAATGTTTGACAGGCTACTGATTTGAGGTGTTATAAAAAAACAAAAGGCTTTTTTGTTACTTCTTCCAACTCTTCCTCGCATTTGATGTAGATCGCTCAAACCAAATTTTTGAGCATCATTAATAAATATAGTGTTTGCATTTGGAACATCTAATCCATTTTCAATTATTGTTGTTGCTACTAAGATGTCAAAATCACCATTAATAAAAGCTAAAAAATTTTTTTCCATTTTATTGCCATCCATTTGACCATGACCAACTATTATTCTTGAATCAGGGACAAGTCGTTGGAGTAAACCAGAAATTTCAGTAATATTTTCTATTCGATTATGAATAAAAAAGATCTGCCCTCCTCTTTGAATTTCATAAATAATAGCATTTTGAATTAATTCTTCGTTAAATCTAATCACTTCACTTTCTATAGGGTATCGATTTGGTGGTGGAGTAGAAATAATCGACAAATCTCTAGCTTTCATTAAACTGAATTGCAGGGTTCTTGGTATAGGTGTTGCAGTTAGTGTTAGTACATCGACATTATTCTTTATGTCTCTTAGCTTTTCTTTAACTGAGACACCAAATTTTTGTTCTTCATCAACAATTAATAGTCCAAGATCTTTAAACTTAATTGATTTATTAACCAATTGATGAGTGCCAATTATTATATCTATTTCACCTTTCTCAAGTTTATTTATAATTTCTGTTTTTTCTTTTAAGGATTTAAATCTATTTAGGTAATCTATTTTGACAGGAAATTTCTTTAATCTTTCTGAAAATGTGTTAAAGTGTTGAAAAGCCAATATAGTAGTTGGAACAAGAATGGCAACTTGTTTACTATCATCAGCACATTTAAAAGCAGCTCTTATTGCAATTTCTGTTTTCCCAAAACCAACATCACCACAAACTAAACGATCCATTGGACGCTCAATTTCCATATCGGATTTTATTTCATTTAAAGTTTTGATTTGGTCTGGTGTATCTTCGTAAATAAATGAAGCTTCCAATTCATTTTGAATGAAACTGTCTTGAGGAAATGCATGTCCTATTTCTTGCATTCTTTTTGCATAAAGAAGGATAAGATTAAAAGCTATTTTCTTTATTTTATTCTTGGTCTTTTCTTTTAGGATTTTCCATGCTTTGGAACCCAATTTGTAAATCCTAGGAGCCTGACCTTCTGCTCCACTATATTTAGTTATTTTATGTAAAGAGTGAATGCTTAGATATAAAATATCTCCTTCTCCATAAATTAGTTTTACGGTTTCCTGTTCTTTTTCATTTAGAATTATTTTTTTTAATCCACCAAATTTTCCAATACCATGATCTATATGGGTTACAAAATCTCCCAATTTCAAACTAGTTAGCTCTCTTAGCTTGAGTGATTTTTTGTTAAAAGAAGTTGATCTAGGGGTATATTTATAATATCTCTCAAAGATCTGATGATCAGTAAAACAAGCAATTTTTGATTCTCTGTCAATGAAGCCTTTGTATAAGGGTAAAACATGGGTTTTATAATTTACTGAAATTCTTATTTCTTCAAAAATTTCATTTAGTCTTTTTTGTTGCTGAGAATTGATACAAAAAATAAAATTCAAATATCCGGAATTATGATTTTTATTTAGGATTTCAATTAGATGGTTAAAGTCTTTATTAATCGGAGGTTGTGGAACTTGCTTAAAATTTACAATACTATTTGGGATCAAAATTTCTGAATTATTTATTAGAAGGAGATTTCCTAGCTTTAAATCGTTAATTAAATCATGTTTTTTGTCAATTAGTTTTTCAGTAAAACTCACATCTAAATTTAGCGTTTCAATTTCTTTGGATAGTATATCAAATTCGGTTAAAAGACTATCAAGATCATTACAAATGATTGTTGTTTTTTTGGGGATTAATTTCAGAATAGATTTTGTATTTTTTCGTGATGAGATTTTTGATAAATTGGGGACTAATGCAATTTTTTCTAATTGTTTGATTGAAAGTTGGGTTTTTACGTCGAAACTCCTAATACTTTCTATTTTGTTTCCGTAAAATTCAATTCTATATGGATGTAGGTATGAAAAAGAAAAGATGTCTACTATTCCTCCTCTTATTGAAAAATCACCTGGTTCACAAACAAAATCAACTTTTTCAAAATCTTGGCTGAATAGAAATTCAGTTAGAACCTCTAAATCTATTTCCTGCCTCTTTTTGATTTTCAAGGTTCTTTTTTGCAGAACATCCTGAGTAACTATTTTTTCATAAATCGCATCAGGATAAGTAATTATTATGTAGGGTTTTCTAGCAGTTGAAATTTTATTCAAAACTTCTGAGCGCATCAAAAGTTTCGAATTGTCTGGCACAGTATTATTTGAATAAGGCCTTTTATAGGATGATGGAAATAAAAATATACTTTTTGACCCAAGGAAATTTTCAAGATCGTTTAAACAGTAGATTGCTTCCTCAAAATTTTCTAAAATTAGAAGCATACTAATCTTTAAATCTAAAAATGCTGATGCAATTCTTATATTTAATCCAGAACCAACTACCCCTTTGATCTGTGTAGGAGAGGACTTTGAAAAGCATTTGGTTAGAGTCTTTTGAGAGTCTGTTTTATTAAAGGCATTAAAAAATTCTTCGATGATATAAGTTTTTACAAATATAAATTCTAATTAGATTAGAAAGTCTAGACTGACTTAATTTAATTGATATTAACTATCAGTTAATAACTAGTTGAAGATAGTATTCAGATTAAATTATCAAAGGTTTATTTTAGTGAAACAAATCATCTAAATGTTTTTAATATTTGATACAGAAACAACTGGATTGCCTAAAAAATGGGATGCTCCACTCAGTGATTCAAATAATTGGCCAAGGTGTGTTCAAATAGCTTGGCAAGTTCATAATTCCAAAGGCGAATGCTTATCGCATGAAGATTATTTAATCAAACCGGAAGATTACACAATTCCTTATGATTCTGAGAATGTTCATGGAATCTCAACTGAATTAGCTAAAAAAGAAGGTGAATCACTCGGAAAAGTATTATCAAAATTTAAATCTGCTTTAAGCGATTGTAAATTTATTTGCGGGCATAATGTGAAATTTGATCTAAATATTTTAGGAGCAGAATTTCATAGGTTAGAATCTAAGAATCCCATTGAGAAATTTCTTATAATCGACACTTGTACTGAAGAGACCGCTTTCTTTTGCAAAATCCCTGGAGGGAGGGGAGGAAAATATAAACTCCCAACTCTTTCAGAACTTCATTTATCTCTTTTTGATTCTGAATTTAAAGAAGCTCATAATGCAACGGCTGATGTAGAGGCGACGTCAAGATCTCTTTTTGAATTGTTTAGACTCAAAATAATTAACCCTGAAGCTCTAAGAAATTTTGAAGAGATTAAAATTCACTTGAATAACTCTCTTACTAATCAAGTCAAACCAATAGGCATAAAGCATACAAATTTAAAGAAAGCTTCTGCTAAATTAATTCAAAATCAAGAGCATTATGAAAAAGAATCAAGCGGTAGTGACTTGTCTCTTAATTCTTTGAAGGATGTCCCTTTTATTCATTTACATACACATTCACAATTTTCAGTTCTTCAGTCAACATCAAGACTTAGTGAACTTATAAAGACAGCTTCTGAAGATAAAATGCCTGGGATTGCATTAACTGATCACTCCAATTTAATGGGAGCATTTAATTTTATAAAAGAAATTAAAAGTCATAACTCATCTATTTCTGACCCTCAAGTTCCAATAAAACCAATTATTGGCTGTGAATTTTTTGTATGTGAAGATCATCTTGATAAATCAAGGAGAGATGATGGTTTTCAAATAGTTTTTTTGGCAAAAAATAAAAAAGGATATAAAAATCTTTCGGTTATGAGTTCCATTGCTTATACAGAGGGATTTTATTATGTCCCAAGGATAGATAAATCAATTATTAAAAAATATAAGTCTGATTTGATTGTATTAACTGGGAACCTTTATGGAGAGGTCCCTTCAAAGATTTTAAATACTAGCGAAACTCAAGCAGAAGAGGCGCTTTTATGGTGGCATAATGAATTTGGAGATGATTTATATATTGAAATTATGAGACATGGGCAAGAAGATGAGAATAGAGCAAATAAAATACTTGTTGAATTTTCAAAAAAGAATAAAATTAAGCTAGTAGCTACTAATAATTCATATTACACAAAGAAAGAGGAAGCAAACGCTCATGATATATTACTATGTGTTAAAGATGGTGAGAAACAAAGTACTCCAATAGGTAGGGGAAGGGGATATCGTTTTGGGTTTCCAAATCAAGAGTATTACTTTAAGTCACAGAATGAGATGAAGGAATTGTTTTTAGATATACCTGGAGCTATTTTAAATTTACAGGAGATAATAGAAAAAGTTGAATCTTTTGATTTAAATAGAGAAGTTTTACTGCCAAAATTTGATATTCCAGCTGATTTTAAAAAGGAAGACAATTTAGACAATAAAAGCGGAGAGAATGCATATTTGAGACACCTTACAAATATTGGAGCTAAAAAAAGGTATCGAGAGGTTTCCAAATTTATCCAAGAGCGTCTAGATTTTGAACTTGAAGTGATTGCAAAAACGGGCTATCCAGGATATTTTTTGATAGTTCAAGATCTAATTGCAGCAGCTAGAGAAATAGGTGTTTCTGTTGGCCCAGGAAGAGGTTCTGCTGCTGGATCAGTTGTTGCTTATTGCTTGGGAATAACTAGTTTAGATCCTATAAAATATAATTTGCTTTTTGAAAGATTTCTTAATCCTGATAGGGTAAGTATGCCTGATATTGATATTGATTTTGATGATGAAGGTAGAGGGAAGGTATTGGATTATGTAATTAAAAAATATGGAACGGATCAAGTCGCTCAAATAATAACCTATGGGACAATGGCTGCCAAATCTTCGATTCGTGATACAGGAAGAGTTTTAGATCTTTCTCTTGGTGAAACAGATAGGATTGCAAAATTGGTTCCAAATATGAAGTTAAATTCTATTTTTCATATGAAAAATGATCAAATGAAACAGAATTTAAGGGGAGAGGAATATTCGAATGTTAAGCAGTTAAAAGAAGTATATTCTTCAAATAATTTAGCCGGAGAAACTTTAAAACAAGCTGAAATACTTGAAGGATCTATAAGGAACACCGGCACTCATGCATGTGGTGTCATCATTACTCCAGATAACATAAGAGAATTTGTTCCAATTACAGTTGCAAAGGATTCAGATCTATACGTTACCCAATATGATAATTCCGTAGTCGAAGAAGCGGGTCTTTTAAAAATAGATATTTTAGGTTTAAAAACACTTACACTGATAAAAGAGACAGTAAAACTTGTAAGATATAATCGACAAATCGATTTAAATCCTGATAAATTTCCTCTAGATGATCAAAAAACTTTTGATTTATTTCAGAAAGGTGAAACGATTGGAATATTTCAATATGAATCACTTGGTATGAGAAGGTATCTTAAAGACTTAAAGCCAAATGTATTTGATGATTTAATAGCTATGAATGCACTTTATCGCCCTGGTCCTTTAGAGTATATACCAAGTTTTATTGCCAGGAAAAACGGAACAGAAGAAATAAAATATGATCTTCCTGAGATGGACGAATTTCTTAAAGAAACATATGGAATAACAGTCTATCAGGAACAGGTAATGTTATTGTCTCAAAAGCTTGCAGGATTTAGTAAAGGTGATGCAGATTTACTTAGGAAGGCAATGGGTAAAAAAATATTTGATTTATTGGAAAAATTAAAACCAAAATTTATTGAAGGAGGAGTCAAAAGAAATCATTCTTCCCAAGTTCTTGGTAAAATATGGAAGGATTGGGAAGCATTTGCTTCTTATGCATTTAATAAATCCCATTCAACTTGTTATGCGTGGATTGGATATCAAACTGCATATTTAAAAGCACATTATCCTGCAGAGTATATGGCAGCAGTTTTGTCCAATAATATGAATGATATTAAACAAGTATCATTTTTTATGGAAGAGTGTAAGAGGATGGGAATAAATGTTTTAGGCCCCGATGTCAATGAGTCTTTTCACAAATTTGCAGTAAATGAGAGTGGGGCTATTCGTTTTGGAATGGGAGCTATTAAAGGTGTTGGTAAAACGGCTGTAGAGACAATCATTGATAACAGAAAAGATAAAAATTACGAATCTGTTTTTGATCTAGTTAAAAAGGTTGATCTTAGATTGGCCAATAAAAAAACATTTGAAAACTTAGCTTTTTCTGGAGGTTTTGATTCTTTTAAAGGGACACACCGAGCACAATATTTTCAAACAGATACTGAGGGAATACCTTTTATTGAAAAGGTCTTGAGATTTGGCGCAAAATATCAGGGAAACATGAAATCTGCTCAAATGAATTTGTTTGGCGAGAAAAGTGATAATATTTATCAAGTTTTAAAGCTGCCTGATTGTGCTGAATGGGGAAATTTAGAAAGATTAAAAAAAGAAAGGGAAGTTGTTGGGATATATATTTCTGCTCATCCATTAGATGATTTTAAAAAAGAAATAGAATTATTTAAAACATTAGAATTAAAGTTTTTAAAAGATTTAAATCCCCTGATAAAGAAGACTTTCTCCATTGCTGGGATAATAAATTCAAGAGAACATTTAGAAGCAAAAAACGGAAACCTTTGGGGGAAATTTGTGTTAGAAGATTTTAAAGACCAATATGAGTTTAAAATTTTTGGTGAAGAATATTTAAAGTTTAGACATTTTTTGATTGTTGATCAATTCGTAAGAGTTAAAATTTTAATAAGAGAAGGTTGGACCAATAGGGAAAGTGGTAAAATTGGAGAACCTAGAATTCAGTTTGTTAAATTTGAAATGCTTCAAAATATCATTCGAGACAATTCAGAAAAAATCACATTAACAATTGATGTAAATGAAATAAATAATCTTCTTGTAGAACAGCTGAAAAAAGACTTGGAACCTTTTAAGGGAGATAAACCATTGTTTTTTGATGTCTTGGATCAAAAGAAATCTATTAGATTATCTCTTGCAAGTCAAAAAGGAGGTCTCGAAATTTCAACAGATTTGTTAACTCATTTAGATCAAAATAATTGGAGTTATAGATTAAACTAATAATTAATTGCTTCCAAATAGATATAAAAGACACAAATCGATTTTATATAAAAAATAATTATTTATTTTTGCCTAGTTATGGCAATTGAGATTACCGACGCAAATTTTGAGGAAACTATTTTAAAATCAGATAAGCCTGCCATCGTTGATTTTTGGGCTGAGTGGTGTGGTCCTTGTAGAATGGTTGGTCCCATTATTGATGAGTTAAGTAATGATTATGAAGGCAAAGCCATTGTTGCAAAAATTGATGTTGACTCAAATCAGGTTTTTGCTGCAAAATATGGAGTTAGAAACATTCCAACTGTTTTAATTTTTCACAAGGGAGAACTTGTTGATAGACAAGTAGGTGTTGCTCCAAAGAAAACCTATTCTGACGCATTAGACTCCCTTCTTTAAAAAAATATTTTAATATTATTTTGAGAGTAAAAAAGAGATGTATATTTGTTCTCATTACAATTAGGTCTGGTAGTTCAGTTGGTTAGAATACATGCCTGTCACGCATGGGGTCGCGGGTTCGAGTCCCGTCCAGACCGCA
>JAYYYF010000034.1:0-5431 GCA_036340635.1 Bacteroidota bacterium
CCTCATTTATGTTTTGATAATATGGATTCCTACAAATTATCTTTACAGAAAAAAAATATATATTAAGTTATAGCTCCATGTACAAATATTACTCATCGTCCAAAGCTTTACTTGATAAAATTGTAGAAAAAAATCGTTCAAGAATTGATGAAGCCTCTAAGCTTTTAAGTGAATGTATTTGTAATGATAATTTAATCCACACCTTTGGAACAGGACATTCTCATGTAATAGGGCTTGAACTTTTTGTTAGAGCAGGAGGCCTGGCTAATGTTAATTCTTTTTTGGATTCCTCCGTTATGATTTCTGAAGGGCCAAGAAGAAGTGCTGAAATAGAAAGAATTGAGGGCTACTCAAAAATTATCTGGGATCAACACAAAATCGAAAAAGGAGATGTTTTTATAATTATTTCAAATTCTGGAAGAAATGCTATGCCGATTGAAATTGCAATGCTAGCAAAAGAAAAAGGATTAAAAGTAATTGGAATAACTTCCATAGAGCAATCAAAAAAATATCCTTCCAGGCATAGCAGCAAAAAAAAATTATTTGACCTTGCCGATATTGTTATAGATAATTGCGTCCCTTCAGGAGATGGTATGCTAAATATTGAAGGCAATAAAACAGGAGCGGCATCAACTTTGTCGGGAACTTTTATCGTAAATCTAATCTCCACTGAAGCAATGTTTCTAGCCAACAAAAAGGGTGTTAAATTACCTATTTATTACAGTCAAAACATAGATGGGTATAGTAATGAAGACCTTTATAAAAAGTACGAGAATAGAATAAAACATTTATAAAACTTTAATTTTAATAATATGAAAAAACTATTTTATCAATTATCCTTAATCATTATTTTTTTAACCTTTAGTACTATTAGCTACTCTCAATCTTACACTTCTTTATTTAACGGGGAAGACCTCAGTGGATGGGAAATTCATGGAAATGAAAAGTGGTATGTCGAAGATGGAAAAATAATATGTGAAAGTGGCCCTAAAAAAGAATATGGATATCTTTCAACGATTGATCATTACGATGATTTTGAATTAAGTCTAGATTTTAAACAAGATGCTGATGGTAACAGTGGTGTTTTTTTCAGATCATCTCTTGAGGGAACAAAAATTACTGGCTGGCAAGCTGAAGTAGCTCCTCCAGGAAATCACACGGGCGGAATATACGAGTCTTATGGAAGAGGGTGGTTAATAAAACCTGATGCTGAAAAAGATAAAGCCCTAAAAATGGGAGATTGGAATAATCTTAAACTTAAAGTCATAGGTTCAAAAGTCACAACCTATCTTAACAATGTTGAAATGATAGAGCTAGAGGATGAAAAAATTGGTGAAGGGAAAGGATCAATAGCGCTTCAAATTCATGATGGTGGAGGAATAAAAGTAAGTTGGAAAAATATTAAAATAAGAGTTTTAAAAAAATAGTATGGAAAGTATTAAATCAAATGCAAGCATTATGTCAATATTGGCTTTCATATTGACAATTACATTTTTATTTGAAAGTTGTAAAGAGGTGAAATCATCAAAATCTGAGAGTCAATGGATCAATCTTTTTGATGGGAAAACAACTGAGGGGTGGAGAGTATATAATGGTGATGAAATACCAAAAAAATGGGCAGTTATTGATGGCAATTTAACTTTTAACACTGAGCTCAAATTGGAACAGGAATTTTCTGGAGGTGGTGATATAATATATTACAGAGAAGAATTTGAAAATTTTGAATTGTATGTAGAATGGAAACTACCTAAAGGAGGCAACAGTGGAATTTTATATCACGTTAAAGAAGGGTATAAAACTCCTTTTGATGTTTCTCCCGAATATCAGCTACTTGACGATGATGGCTGGGAAGAAATCAATAATGCTAAGCTTGAAGAGTGGCAAAAAGCAGGGGCTGATTATGCTATGTACACAGCTGATGAGAATAAGAAAAAATTAAATCCTGCTGGAGAGTGGAACTCATCTAAAATAGTCTATACAGAAAAAAGAGTTGAACACTGGTTAAATGGAGAATTAATTCTCTCTTTTGTACCTTATTCTGAGGATTGGTATAAAAGAAAAAATTCAGGAAAATGGAAAGACTACCCAGATTACAAAAAATTTAAAAAAGGGTACATTGCCCTACAGGATCATGACAGTCCTATATGGTTTAGAAAAATAAAAATAAAACCGCTATAAGTCCTTTTAAAGGGATTATGTTAAATTTTTATTGTTTTATAATAAAATTTTATGGTTTGTACATCTCTCTATAAACTATTTATCAGAAATTTGCAAAAATATATCTGTGGCGTATAAAAAGTTTTCTTTTTTTGTCTATTTCCTTTGTCTCTTTTCTTACGGTCAAAAAGAGTATTCTTTAAATAAAATATCCGATGAGAAGATAACTGTAGACGGTGTTGTGAATGAATCTGAGTGGGAAAATGCAATTCGTATTCCTCTAATCTATGAACAAGAGCCTGGTAATAACACAAAGGCTCAAAGAAACACTGTTGCATATCTAACCTATTCAGATGAATTTCTCCTCGTTGCATTTGTGTCTTTTGTTGATCCAGAGACAGAGGTTAGAGCATCTATAAGGCCCAGGGATAATATGAGTATTTGGAATGATGATATGTTCATTATTAGATTTGATACTTTTAAAGATGCGAGAAATAATTTTGTTCTTGCTTCAAACTCCCTAGGCAGTCAATTTGACCTTCGGATGTTAAATGCTACCGATGAAAGGGGTAAATACGACTCAGGTTTTAATGTCAATTTTGTTTCATTTGGATCGATTACTGAAGACAGGTATCAAGTAGAATGGAAAATTCCATTTTCTGAAATCCCTTCTCCAAATGGAGAAAATCAGCAATGGCATTTTAACCTTGGCAACAGATATTATAAAGATGGGAAAAATGTTGAACTAGGAAGTCAACCTTTAGATAGAGATAACCCATGTGAAGTATGTCAAACTACAGATATATTAAATATAGATAATATCAAAATAAAGAAACGATTTGAATTACTCCCTTATGTTTCTGCTTCTGTTGTAGGAGAGAGAGAAAATATAAATGAAAAAATTGATTATGAGCCCATTGAAAGAAGAGTTGGTCTTGGAATAAATATGGACTTTAACAAGACAACATCTCTTGAAGTTACTTTTAATCCAGATTTTTCTCAAGTGGAAGCTGATGTTACAAGAATTGACATTAATTCAGCTGTTTCCCTAAGGTATCGCGAAAGAAGACCTTACTTTAGTAGGGGGACAGATATTGTTCGCTTTTCTGATGGGGCCTTCTATTCTCGCTCGATAAGTAACCCATCTATTTCCACAAAGCTATTAAGTCAAAATTCAAATAGCAGAGTGTTTTTCTTAACCGCAATTGATCAAGATTCACCCTATTTGGTTGCCAGCGAGGACAGGTCCTATCTAGGACAGGGGGGTCAGAGCTTTGTTAATGTGTTTAGGTATCAAAGAATAATAAATGATAAAACCCGGATTGGAATGTATACATCAAACCGATATTATAAAGATGGAGGATACGGCAATTTGGTTGGAATCGATGGCCTTTTGATATTAAACAAAAAATGGAGATTAAATTATGAGTTATTTAAAAACTTTAACCAAGAACCTACTAAAGATTGGCTTGATAGCTCAGATAAAATTGGAGATCGATCAGTTATGTTAGATGGGGAGCAGTTTAATGGAGATGCCATATATCTTACTTTTGAAAGAAATACCGAGCACTGGAAAAGTTATTTTACCTATAGAAATATATCTCCTGATTATCAAACAGATGTTGGATTTGTTGTCAAAAATAATCGGCGCTGGGCTACCTTCCGTCATATGTATCAAAATATTGTAGACAAGAAAAATCTAAGAAGCTTCGAACTTGGAACAAAATTAGATGTAAACTATACTTTCGATAATAACCTAAAAACTATTTCGCTAGATGGAGATTTTCAATTTGAAACAATTGGCAATACTGAAATATCATTTACTTATGATTGGGATATTTTTAAAAATTTTATGGATATTGATTTTAAAGATCTCCCGACTTCAGATCTTAACATAAGAAGTTCTCCAACTGAATTTTTTAATTTTAATATTTCATATGAATGGGGCAAAGATTTAGCATATAATGAGGAAATCCCTGAAAAGGGAAAGCTAAGAACATTTTCTATTTACACATCATTTCAAATTAATGAAAATTTAAATGTTACCGGATTATTAAATTATTCGGAACTAAAGAATCTTGAGACGCTTGAATATTATTTTTCCGGTAATATTTTCAGATTAACTACAAGATATCAGTTTTCAAATTTTTTGAATTTGAGACTCATTGCTGAGAAGAATACCTTTAATAAGTCCTTTTTTATTCAACCATTAGTCCAGTGGAACCCCAATCCTTCCACTATATTTTATCTTGGAGGAAATCAAAATACAGATTTAGAAATTGATGAGGAAATTATTCCCCTTCTCAAATTTAGAAGATCACAAATTTTCTTTAAATTTCAATACCTAATTGGACTTAAAAAATAATTGAATTTTTTTTTATACTTTTAATCATCTCGCTATGAGAAAGAGAAGGGATTTTTTAAAAATTTTTGCCGCTTTTAGCGGATTTTCGTTTATGCCATCATTTGCTTGGTCTTCATCAAATCAAAAATATCTTAGAACTGCTCATATTGGAGTTGGGGGAATGGGCCTTGAGGATTTAAAAGCGATTTCATCTCATGGTGAAGTTCAGGTTGTTGCCTTATGCGATGTAGATAGTAATGCTTTAAAAAAAGCAAAAGAATTATTCCCAAAGGCTGATACATATAAAGACTATAGGAGAATGCTTTCGAGTAATGCAAACAAAATAGATGCTGTTATTGTTTCAACTCCTGATCATACACATGCACCTGCATCCATTATGGCAATGAAAATGGACAAACATGTTTATTGCCAAAAACCTTTGACTCATCATGTCTCGGAGGCTCGTACCATGAGTCAATTAGCAGAAGAAAAAAACTTGGTTACCCAAATGGGTATTCAAGTTCACTCATTCTATGACTATAAACTTGCCACTTTATTAATTCAATCTGGAATAATTGGCAAAGTAAGTACTGTAAGGGCTTGGTCTCCAAAAAATTGGGGATATGATGGTCCTAAACCACAAGGGGAAGATCCTATACCTGAAAATTTGGACTGGAATCTTTGGCTTGGTACTGCGCCTAAAAGACCCTATAAAGACAAAGTTTATCATCCATACAACTGGAGAAAGCTTGTTGATTATGGATGTGGGACTCTTGGCGATATGGGAGTTCATATTTTTGACACACCCTATAATGCACTTGCTCTAGATGTTCCACTTACAATAAAAAATAGTTGTAGAAAACCTAATGGGTTTGGATATCCTGAAAACAATATAGTTACTTATACCTTTCCAGGAACACCTTATACAAC
>JAYYYF010000035.1:0-19239 GCA_036340635.1 Bacteroidota bacterium
GTTTTTTTATTAATTATGTCGCTTCCCCAAAACCCTAATATTGAAATATGATTTTCAAATTTTATTCTATCCCCTGAAAGACTTTCCCATGAACTTATTTCATTTACATTTTCTGAAAGAATGGGTAAAAGAGCAAAATTATTTTTCCCAGAAGCAAAAAACAAATAGATAAATACTGGGAAAACGAAAAGTACTATTAGAACAAAATATTTTTTAGTATTGCTGTTTAACACAACGGATTAAAATAAATCTTAAAAATTCCAACTAACAAAACCTTCAAACATTACATCAAAAATATAGTCAGCTTCAAGGAAAAGAATAAATGCTAGATATGGAATTAAGATTACCAAAGGTAAAACAATGGAATTTTTTAAATTCCCTCTTTCGTCTCTCATATGCATAAAATCCCAAGTAATATAATACGCCTTAACAAGTGTAAGAATTATAAATATCCAATTCAGTAATTTCATTCGCATAAAATAAGCAGACAAAAAATCTGGTTTTGAAATACCCAAAGCAACTTCAACAATAGTCACAATTGATAAGAAAATAAGCACACCCCAAATTTTCTGTTCATTAGATTTAAACTTAATTAAACCTCTAAAAATTTCCAGTTTATGACTTTCTATAGACATATTGCTTAATTAAACTAAATAGAAAAAAGTAAACACAAAAACCCAAACCAAGTCTACAAAGTGCCAATACAAACCAACTTTTTCAACCATGTCATAGTGACCTCTTCTTTCATAGGTCCCCAAAATAATATTAAAAAATATTATAACATTTATTACTACCCCCGAAAAAACATGGAACCCATGGAATCCTGTTATAAAGAAAAAGAAATCTGCAAAAAGTGGATTCCCATATTCATTTCTAACCAAATTAGCTCCTTCAACAACTAATACAGCAGATTCAATTTTTCTCAATGATTCATCGCGAGTCAAAATAGTTTTATCCCCTTTATCATCAATCTTTTGAGTTCTAATAACAATATTTGAATTGGCTTTAAATCCTTTTTTAACTTCTTCAATTGAAAATTTGGGAAGTGATTTTTCTGTTTCATACCATATCCCATCATTTTTTTGCTGAGTAGACCTCAAACTTGGGATACTAATTGCAAAATCTGAAAGAGAAACTCTCTTCTCATTTTCTACATTCAAAAACTGTAAGATTTGCCCCCCTCTTGTCTCAACTGCACCATATTCCCCTTTTATAAAATTTTTCCATTCCCAAGCTTGTGATCCAACAAAAACAGCACCTCCTATGATCGTTAAAAACATATAAAAAGCTGTTCTAGATTTGTTCATATGATGCCCAGCATCTACAGCCAAAACCATTGTGACTGAAGAAAATATTAGTATAAATGTCATTAGTGCAACATAATACATCGGAGCATCCACGCCATGAAGAAATGGGAAATGAGTGAAAACTTCATCTGCAATAGGCCAAGAATCTATAAACTTGAATCTAGAAAAGCCATAAGAAACAAGAAAACCGGAGAAAGTAAGTGCATCTGATACAATGAAAAACCACATCATTAACTTACCGTAACCAGCATTTAGAGGTTTTTGACTTCCCCCTTCCCAAACATTTGTTTCTTCGTATGATTTAGAAACAGAAACCGCCATAAAAATTTTAAAATCAGGTTACAAATTTAAATATTTTACTGGTAAAGCTTTACAAATAAAAATAAATATATCCACAAAAATCCTAGAAAATGCCAAAATGTAAGGGCAAGATCAAAGCCAAGCCAATTACCACCTAGATATTTTCCTAATGACAATTTATAGTACACAACAATTAAAGTAATTAAACCCGCCAGTAAATGAGCTAGATGAAGTAGAACTAAAACATAAAGATAAGATGTAGTAATTGAACTTTCAGCTCCAGTGAAATAGTAACCCTGATTAACAACTGAATTGAATCCCTGGAATTGAAAAAAAATGAAAAAAAGTGCTGAAATAAATGTTGCCAAAAGATAAAACTTTGAAGAGTTTATTTTTTCAATTTTTAATTTGGTTTTTGAAAGGTGAAAAAAAATACTACTTATTATAATGAATAATGTACTAAAAAAAAAGTCGTCAGGAATTACAAAATTTGAAAGCCAATCAGATCTTTTACTACTTACTAAATACGCACTTGTGAGACCAGCAAAAGTCATTGAGATACTAATCATCCCAACCCAAAGCATCATTTTTTTCGCTCTTATCATTTTTATATTCATGTCATTTCCCATTTTGTTAATTATAAAAATTTGTCAACCACATAAATTATTTGAAGCAAAGTGATATAAATGATACTAAATCCCATAAGTTTTTTTGCAGATAATTTATCCT
This sequence comes from Bacteroidota bacterium, assembly GCA_036340635.1. Taxonomy (GTDB): domain Bacteria; phylum Bacteroidota; class Bacteroidia; order Flavobacteriales; family Flavobacteriaceae. Next base: position 2,337 of record JAYYYF010000035.1, read on the forward strand.
TTTTTTGCATCAATTTTAAAGAAAAAAATAAGAAACAAAGACCCAAAATAAAAATTATTATTGCAGCAGGAATTGATAAAATTAAATTACCTGAATATGAAGTTACAGGAATTAAAGAAATTATAATTGTCCATAATGTATAAAACACAATTTGGAATGCAGAAGCATTGTCTCTGTTTCCACTAGGCAGCATTTTAAAACCAGCCTTTTTATAATCTTCATCCATCATCCAACCAATGGCCCAGAAATGAGGAAATTGCCAAAAAAATTGGATCATAAATAATATACCAGGCTCAATTCCAAATTTCCCAGTTGCTGCAACCCACCCCAGCATAAATGGAATTGCGCCTGGAAAAGCTCCAACAAAAACAGATAAAGGAGTAATGGTTTTCAAAGGAGTATACAAACATGTGTAGATAAAGATTGAAACAATACTAAAAAAAGCAGTTTTGAAATTTATATTGTAAAGAATAAATGTCCCTAACAGTGAAAGAACTATTCCTAAAATAATTGCAGTAGAATTTAACATTCTATTTGAAGGTAATGGACGATTCTTAGTGCGTATCATTAATCCATCTCTCTTCTTCTCGATCAATTGATTAAAAACACTAGAAGCCCCTGCCATAGCAATCCCTCCAATTGAAAGGTAAACTAGTACTAAGAAATTAATCTTTTCAGCTCCCAAAAAATATCCAGCTATAGAGGAAAATACAATGCTAAATGACAATCTTATTTTTGTCAATTGCATCAAATCAATCAAGAAAGACAAAAAACTAAAGGAGACGGTTTTTGATTGCTCTATTCCAGTATTTATCATTTATGAAACAATTCCTGAAAATGAAATTTTACTGCAATCTAAAAGTTATTGGAATACTGAAAGGTACTCTAACTGCCCGGCCTCTTTGCTTCCCTGGTATCATTCTTGGTAGCTTACCTATAATTCGCTCAGCTTCAGCCTCAAGATTTTTATCTGGCCCACGAGATCTTACATTAATAATGCTGCCATTTGTCGATATAACAAAACTAACATATACCCTCCCTTGTATTCCCATCTCTTGAGCAATTTCAGGATACCTAAAATTCTTTTTTATGTGTTGATTTATTCTCTCCTGAAAACAATCCCTTCTTTTACTTTTTGCAACTCTCTCACAACCAGGATATACAGGGACATCTTCAATAACTGCAAATGGGACATCGATATCGTCATCAAATTCTTCTACTTCAATCTCTTCTATTTCAACAATGTCATCCTGATCTGTTTCCGTTGATTCAATTATTGTTTCTTCTACCTCTTCCTCATCCTCAACCACCTCTATAACTTGGGGAGCAGGTGGTGGTGGTGGTGGTGGTGGTGGTGGAATTTTCAATTGTTCAGTTATTGGAACCTCCTCATCATCATCATCATCGACATCTAAAGACTCATAATCATAATTAGATCTATCATAAGTCTTATACTCTATAGCTCTCCATGATATGAAAAGAATAAAAGTTAAACCGATTACAAAGTAAAGCCCACTATTTTTTGACAAATCTGCCTTTGGATTTTTCTTAGGTTCCATTTGACTCTATATTTTCAAACGCTAATCTATAAAAAAATGGATTATAAACAAACAACAAATATTTATAAATCACCCACCTATAATTTTAAGATAGTCCTTACTGTTAAGTAAATCTTTCAATTGACTATTATCTTCAATTTTTATCTTAATAATCCATCCGGACTCATATGGATCATTATTAATTACTTCAGGTGTTTCTCCAAGAAGTGAGTTTACTTCTATAATTTCCCCTGTCAATGGCATAAAAAGGTCAGAAACTGTTTTAACTGCTTCAACAGTTCCAAAAACAGAATCTTTTTGAATAATCTCATCTTTTGGTTCAATTTCTACATATACAATATCTCCCAATTCACTCTGAGCAAAATCAGTAATTCCAACTATTGCCGTGTCATTATCTACTTTAATCCACTCATGCTCATTAGTATATTTTAAATTATCCGGGACATTCATAATTTTATGGTTTTCGCAAATGTAATAGATTTGTAATTAGTTCCCAAAATTGTATCTGATAGTAATTCCAGATCTTATTGAAGTTTGTGGGAAAGCAGTGGAAATTGCAAATTTTGAAAAATTATGATCGTAAAAAAACAGACTGGTTAAATTTCTTGAAAGCGAATAATCCGCTGTAATCTTAATAGACATAATTTTTTGTCCAGCAGTAACTTGGTTGCTGTCGTATTCTAAATTCCTCAAAACAGTTATATTTTCTCTTAAAGAAAAATCGCCTTTTAAATTAAGATCTCCTTTAAGAACAATTCTCCTTCCTCCAATATTAGTCCTAATTCTTAAATCCTTTAATCTATAACCTAATCCTATAATATATTCATTCCCATTAGATTCGGTTATAAGATTATTGTCTAAGCTCAGAGAAAGAGCCCTGTCTTTTTTTATTTCACCTAAAATTTTGAAAGAATTTTTAAGCTCAAGATCTAATTTAACAAGTGGATTAAACTGTTCAACCAAATTTATATTTGAAAATAATTTAGACGTTAAAAAATTTCCTTGCCTATCTCTTAAAAAAGGATTATATGCATTATACTCAAGATTTGATTGATAATTTGTGATAGTATAACTTGCTCGATATCCATGAGTAATTGAAAATCTTCTAAAAATTTTATTGATAGCTTTTATTTTAGAAAATCCTGAATATTTAACGTTCCAATTAGGAAGCGCCATTTTTTTCATTGGGTCCAAGTCAACATTATTTACATTCGAACCAGTATAGGCAGACAAAAAGGAATTTACAAGAACTTCTTGATGATTTTTGCCGTATCCAAAAGGAAAACCTTCTTCATCAAACTTGTCTTGAAATAAAATATTTTGATTTGAAAATCTTTCTGCAAAAAGGAATAGATTTTTTCTAAAAGTCTCAAAATTGGAATTTTTTGTTCCTTCTGAATCTTTAAAAGTAGTCCCAAGCATAATAGTTGAAACCCCAAAGTTTCCATACCTGTTTGAATTTAAGGGCAAATATTTTTGGTTTTCAACACGGAAATTTTCAGATAAATTTTCAGAATAATTACTTTCCAAATTCAAATCAATAACTAAATCCTTTAACGGATTTACCTGAGCTATTAATCTAAATTTTTTGTTGTGAATTTGCTCAAATGCCTGATTAAAATCTGGGAATTTAGTAAGCCAACCCCTTCTTGCTGATTCATATCTTACATCTGCCTGACTTCCCATTGTGAAACCAAGTGAGGGGTCCATTGTTCCTGCAAAACCAACGCCTTGTAAATACCCCGGTAAAACCTTTCCGTTATTTTCAGAATAATTTATCTGAATTCTTTTAATTAATGAAAGAATGTCTATTATTGACGTTGTCACTTTTTTAACGCCGCCAATTCCCTTTGTTGCATTTTTATCCTTTGATAGGCCTATTATTTGATACAACTTATTAAAAGAAATTGATCCTGACAAAACTTTAGTATTAGCATTTTGTATAGTATTAACTCTTCCTAATAATTCCCCTTTGTCATTTTCGACATTAGCTAAAGCATCGGATCCTCTTTGCCAGCTGAAATCACCTATGTAACTATAGCTGGCATCAATGAAACTAAGAAAGGGAATATAATTAAATGGGAGCTTGTAATTAAATGTTGCCGATTGGAAATGCCGATTAGTCTGACCTGTATTCCAAATACCATCCCAAATTCCAAGTGTTTTGTCAACGGTTTGAAACCCTTCTCCATTTTGATCTTTTAAAAAATTTTTTACAATATTGTTGTTAGATGCTTGGAAAGTAAATCTTAAGGATCTTGTCAAATTATGATTCAAGTTATAAGACCAATCAAAAAGATAATTTCTTAATTGAAGATCTGGTAAAGCAATTTGATTTGACGTGTCTATCCCTTCCATATATATTTGTCTAAATCTTTGACTTTTAAAATCTCTGCTTATTTTAGAAGTAACGGCTATTAGATCTGGAAATAAATTAAAATTTATTTCATTTAACCATTCCAAATCTTTTCTTTTATCAAATAATTTAGTCCCCTTAAATAAATAGATCTCCAAAGGCTTAAACCTATATCCATAATTTGCTCCCATTTGAAGATTAAGATCTTTCTGATATTCAATCTCATAATCATTGTGTTTCAGTTCGTTATAAGAATATGAAAAATCAAAATTTTCGGGGCTATAAAACCTTTGTTTTGATTTCCCTGTAGAACTCTTCCTGACTCCAATGAGATTAATACTTTTCCTTTTCGTATAAAAAACGGCCTGATCTTTTATAGAATCTCTTTGAGATGATCTTTCGCTGGAATCCATTCGATCTTTAAGCAAAATATCTTGATAGAAAGGATCATATTCTGGAGTTAAAAATTCTTCTCCAAGGTTTACACTCAGGGGTACTTTTATACCCCAATTATCAGGGAAAATTTTTCCTAGATTAATTTCTGAAACAATGTCATACTGCTTCATATCCTCCCTATTGCTTTGGTTTGGACTTTGATCTATTGAACCGAAACCAATAGTAGAAAATCTTCCTGTAGCAGAAATAGATGCAAAATCAGCTATGTTAGCATCTAATGTGCTGATAGCAGCCCAGCCATCTTTCCTCTCTATGCCAGCTATTCTTAACTCATTAAACCAAACCTCACCACAAAGATCATTACCTATGTCTATAGATGGATTTTTTAATCCAATCATCAAAGTTTTAATAGATCCTAGTGAAGGATTCCCTTTAACTGAAAACTTGTATTTCTTCGAGCCAGATAAACTGCTAATTGGTGTAAACTCTTCAATGAAGTTCATTTGTTCATCAAAATATGAGGCTTCAGTCAAAAATCCTTTATTTATAGATATAGCCTTAAGTTTAGAAAGCAATGAAATTGGAACATCAATAGAGTTTGATTCGGGATGCCAAACTTCTTCAGCACTTAATCTATTTCCAGTATCTTCTACATAACTTGATGGTTTTAAAGGGATTTCAATTTGGTAATAATTGTCCTTAAAATCAGATCCTAATCTAATAAAAGCAACCATACGATTATCATAATTTCCATCTAAATCCTCTCCAGGAAGTGGAGCCTCACCAAAGATTGATTCAGCATGTATAAACATTTTTAATGATTTATATTGTCTAAAATCAAAATCAACATTTTTATAAACAGCTCTGTAGTCCATTGGCTGCAAATCACAAACTCTAAAAGATAATGATTGCTCATTTTGGCGCACAATAGTATTGTTATTATTTATTTGTTCTCTTTCAATATCTGGGGGGAGAACATAATTAATTGGTATCCTGTTTTCATTCTCTAAAATATTAACAGTACTTATATCAACAGTAGTGTTAAGATTCTTTTGTAGATTATCATTTAAAGATTTGTTGTATCTACGCCAATCCCCTCTTACCAAATCAAGGGTTCCAAATCTTAAAACAACTCTGTTTGAAAATCCTCCAAGAACAAGTCTCATAAATCTAATAGATCTTAAATCTTCAATTGAATTTATAGCCTCAAAATAATCGTTAAATTGAGTCTCCTCATAATAGCTTTTTTGCACAGGAATCTTAAATTGAATCCATCTTGTCGTTATTTCATCTCCGTTAGGTAAAGAAACCTTAACATTTTCGCGAACATCAGTAATAAAAGGATGATTTCCAACTCCCATTGATTTTCTTATAGGTATTCTATACTCGAAATAACTGTCAATTGTATTCATGCTTTGATCACGATTAATATCTTCTGAATCAGGTTCTGTTGTATTACCTCTCTGATCGTTTGAAAACTCAATAGGAGAATTGCCATCAGTTCCGTTATAATTTTTGTATCTATCCAATACAGATCCCTCGGCTTCACCAAAAAATTTATAATTATCGTTTGCGGGGTCTTCGAGAGGTCCATTTGTATAAATTTCTTTCTCTTGTTCATCTGACAAACCATCATATCCAACATCCTGATAAACCCTATCTTCTGGAATTGTATTAAAAGCATATAATAATGATTGTGTAGCAGGAACTCTACCCCATGCAGTATCATGTGTAAGGTTTTCAGAATTTGCTCCTGGCAAACCATTTTCATATTGTTTCCTCCCATCCTTAAGCACATCTTCTGTTATATTACCAAGATGAAAATATAGATCCCCCAAATCATCTTTTTCACTATCAATATTTGAAAAAGTATCAAGCAACCAAAATTCAATAAACTCGACATTAGATTGTTCAAAATTTGTTGCACTTATTGGCCTCATTATTCCTGCCCAATTTTGGTTTTTGTCAATTTTAAAATTTTCTAAAAGTGAATTGTTGTAGGGTCCCTTCTCTTCAGGATAATACGCTAAATCTAAAGTTGTCTGAACAGTTGTAGTTCCCTGAACTAAATCTTGTTCTGGAAAAATTTCCTTAATAAAAATTCTGCGTGTTTCATTTAAAGAAATGTCATTGTTGTTAATCCCTTGTGGCCGAGATCCAGTGTAAAAAATTGGATCAATAGAATACCAAGCTAATTTGGCTCTCCCATATCCAGATGATATGTCACCGTTAGGTTTACCTGATCCTTTAAAATTTTTATATGGAACACTTGCTAGATCCCAAGCAGAAAATCCTTTAATATCAATGTTTGTTTGAGCACCTTCAAAATCATCGATATATACATTTGATTCACCTTGTAATTGAGTATTCCTAGGATCTCCAGAAATCAGGTTAGCAACTTCCCCTCTGAATGAAATAATTGATTTTACATCTGTTGAAATTGTTGGTATTTTATTTACCAATCGGGTAAGGAATGGGACTTCTGTAGAAAAATTTGTGTTTAGTCCAATCATTGTATTATTAACTGGTTCAGTGCCATAATTTGCTTTTTGTGTTAAAGGATTCTCGCTTAAATTAAGTAGAGTCCCTCCTAAAACCATTTTTTCACTAACCTTGTGTGAAATATTTATCCCAGAAAATCTTTTATTCTGTTGGTTAAAAAACGAATTGTTTTCTACAGATATATTTATAGGAACATTAGAAGCCTGTAGAGCTGGATCTAAAATTTTAACTCTACCAATTTCATAATTTACGGTATAATCTATTCCTTCAGTTAAAATTCTACCTCCAGCAGTAACTTTAACTGATCCTCTAGGAACATTAAACGCACCTATTGGAATTCCATCTCCTCCCTCAGACTTGTACCTACCTTTTAGTTGAAACTTATTTTTTTCAGAAGTTTCCATGGCTGCTGCTTTCGTAAGTGAATACATTTCATCAAAGACATAATGTTTTTGATTGGCATTATAAGACTGTCTGTTACTATAATCTTCTATTTGAGAATTCGGATCATCCAAAACTTTAAAAAGATATTCCCCAAAAGGTTCAACAGTTGGAAAAATAATTCTACCATATCTAGGGTCTATTGTAATTTCAGGAACATAATCAAAAAACCCATCCCCTTCAGGTTGGGGATCTTTATAAAAATTAAGCCTGTCAAGATTAAAAGTATTAAGCAAAATTTCATTCTCTAAATTTTCAGGCCAAATGGAATCATCTATTGGAGTAATATAATTGACTGGTGAAGGATTAGAATAAAGAATATTCAAACGAAAATTTTCTTCAGCCAATTGAAATGCACCAGTATTATATATATTTTTCATCATTAAATCCCATATCGGTTGTCTAACATCAGTGATATTACTTTTTAAAAGCTTTACTATTAAACTATTATTTTTTAATACCTGTTGATCTTCAGAGTTTGTTTCATATGAAGTTCCTGGAATACTACTGTTGGCAAATTCACCTACTTGATATATTTTGCCTCCTATGGTGTACTGAAAAGCGACTGCTAAAACCTCATCATTGCTTAATCGCTGATTAAGCGATATGTATCCTAATTGTTCATTTAATTTGTATTCTGAAGGATTTAATTTTCTTGCACTTTCTAGGACCGCATAATCAAAACCTTCATTAACTTGGTCCTTATAATTTCCAAAGCCTTCTTCCAGCATTGCTACATCCCTAATATTGTCGTTTAGTATTCCCTCAGCTCCAATAGCATTAGGATCTAAGAGATTTACTTCATTACTTGGGGGACTTGAAAAATTGGATGTCACAATAAAATTTGGGATCCTTTGATTCATTGTTATTCTTTCTGGATTGGCTTCCCCCAAATCTTGAAATCCAACTATATTCCTTATGTTTTGTGTTTGGGAACCTCTATTTGTTATCCATACTTCAACTCTAGTTATCTTAACTGGAGAATTTATGTAAGGATATGTCTTTAAGAACTTTTCATAATTATCTCTAAAATAATGAGCGAGAAAATAATGTCTGTCTTCTTCATAATCTAATGCGAAAAAATTAAATTCCTGTAGTGTACCTCCTCCTTGAGCGATAATATTTTGTGATTGAGATCTCTGTTCAGAAAACACTCCGGTTAATGTTGTTTTGCCAAATTTTAAATCTGCTCTTACACCGAATAAACTTTGGGCTCCTTGTATTAAATTACTGTTTAAAGGCATGCTTATATTACCAATATTTATGTTTTGAATGATCGCGTCTTCTGTGACTTTCCCATTTAAATAATCAGTTACATCGTTCCCAATATCTGATAAAGCATTATCTGATGATCGAAGATTTTTTATTTTTTCTTTTGCTTCTTCTAAAGTGCTATTAAAATCTCCTATTTTTTGACTTGCTTTTTGGATTGTAGTATTCAATCTTGAATTATCTGGAATAATTTTATTTAAATCTTCTAATCTAGGGGGATTAAATTCTACCTTAACCAAATTCTGAAAATCAAAGGTAGATTCTGTATCATAATTTGCAGTTATTTGAAGACGTTCTCCAATATTACCTAATAAACTTAAGCTAATCCTTTGATCAAAATCAAATCCAAAACTACTCCGATTTCTTGGAGAAGCAGCAGGATTATCATTTTTCTGATAGCGAACACCCAAATCTATACCGACTGAACCCTTAGGCACGATATCTATTTTACTACTCCCAAATATTGATTGAAAAAACTTGCTGTTAACATACAATTCAGGCAATAAATTTTTTCGTAATTCTTCGATGTTTTCTGAATTGCCAGTAATCGCAGAAACTTTTTCTTTAAAATATCTTTTTATTTGTTCTGATAAAATAAAAGATTCGAACTCTTCTGGTGTTAGAACCAGTGGTACATTAATCGGATAATCGTCTATTGTCTCAGTAAAAATGTACAAATCTGATTCAGCATCATAGATGTACTTTGAAACAATACTTGAAGGCTTAGAAAATTTTGATTTTGAAAGGTCATAGGTTGACTCATTCTTTTGCCCAAATAGCAGATAATTCCCAAAAAGGAAGAGCAGAAATAAAGTTAAAAAACAACTATTCTTTTTTCTAACAATCAAAGATATTTATAGTTTATTCAAAGCAGCCTTAATAAGTTCCTCTATCGAACTATCTGGATTACTCTGAATTAGGTTATCAATAACATTCTCAGAGGATCTTCTTGAATAGCCAAGTACCTCTAATGCTGATAACGCTTCATCTTTAATTGTATTGCTTTGTAAACTAGGAATTTCATCAATTCCATGAAGTGATTTCACTTTGTCTTTTAATTCGATAATAACTCTTTGTGCAGTTTTTAATCCAATTCCTTTAATGCCTTTTATTTTTGGAAGATCTTCAGTAAGTATAGCTCTCTGAATTTCGTTTGGTTTTAATGAAGATAACATCGTTCTTGCAATACTAGTTCCTATTCCTGATACAGAAATAAGTAGTCGAAAAACTGACCTTTCCAAAACAGTATGAAATCCAAAAAGTACATGTGCATCCTCTTTAACCTGTAGGTGAGTGTAAAGTTTTATACTTTCCCCATCTGGAATTTGCGAAAAAGTGTTTAATGAAATGTTAACATCATATCCTATCCCATTACAATCAATGACTAAGTTTGTTGGGGACTTTTCAACTAATCTTCCTTTAATTTGAGTTATCATTTATTTTGTTTTTTCCTTTGGGAATCTATCACAGCAATGGCTGCCATATTTACAATTTCCTCAACAGATGCACCCAACTGAAGAATATGTACTGGTTGATCAAGTCCCATTAAAATAGGTCCTATTGAAAGAGCTTTGTTAAGTTCTTTAATTATTTTATATGCAATATTAGCAGAATCAAGATTTGGAAAAATTAAAGTATTAACTCTATTTTTATTAAGACTTGAAAAAGGAAACCTGTCTTTGAGCATTTCATTATTAAGCGCGAAATCTGATTGAATAGGTCCATCTGCTATAATTGAAGGAAAATATCTTTTTATATAAGTAACCGCTTCTGAAACTTTTTTAGCTTGGGGAAGTGGAGAAGAACCAAAATTGTTAAATGAAAGAAGAGCTAAAACCGGTTTGATTGCAAACATTTCAACTGTTTTGGCAGTCATTTGTGCAATCTTTGCTAACTCTTTTGCTGAAGGATCTACATTTATTGAAGTGTCAGCTAAAAATATTGGCCCCCTGGAGGTTATCATAAGATTTGTAGCTGCTACACGGTCCACTCCTTTTGCTTTACCCATCACTTCCATGATTGGTTTAAAAACGGAAGGGTATTTTCTAGAATAACCTGACAGCATAGTATCCGCATCTCCTTTTTTTACCATCATTGAAGCATAGTAGTTCCTTTGCTTCATTAGATTTTCAGCATCATAGAGTGTTATACCTTTTCTTTTCTGTTCTTTCCAAAAACGTTTCGCATATTTTTTGCGAATTTCGTCCTGCTCAGATGATTTAGGGTCAAAAATCTTAATATCTTCGTTGAAATCAATTGAATCCATTAATTCTCTAATTTTTTCCTTATCTCCAAGAAGTATCGGCTTTCCCATTTTTTCTTCCTTGACAATTTGAGCAGCTTTAAGAACGTCTAATTGGTCGGCTTCAGCAAAGACAATTCTTTTAGGTGATGATTTTGCCCTTAGATGAATCATTCGAACTATTTTCTGACTATTGCCTAATCTCTCTTCCAACTCCATTTCATAACGATCCCAATCTTTTATAGGAGAAGTTGCCACACCAGATTTCATTGCAGCTCTTGCAACGGCAATAGGAACTTTCTTTATTAATCTAGGATCAAAAGGTTTAGGAATTATATAATCTCTTCCAAAATTAAGTTTTGTTTCCTCGTAAGCAACATTTACTTGCTCAGGAACAGGCTCTTTTGCAAGCTCTGACAAAGCCAAGACTGCTGCCTTTTTCATTGATTCATTAATTTTAGTTGCCCTAACATCAAGTGCTCCCCTAAAAATAAATGGAAAACCTAAAACATTATTTACTTGATTTGGCAAGTCTGATCTCCCAGTTGCCATTATAACATCATCACGGGTTCTACAAGCGAGATCATAATTAATTTCCGGATCAGGATTTGCCATTGCAAAGACAATTGGGTTTTTGGACATAGTAAGCAACATCTTTTCAGTTAAAATATTCCCCTGAGAAAGACCAATAAAAACATCTGAATTGACCATTGCCTCTTCCAAAGTATTAATCTTTCTAGATGTACAAAATTCCTTCTTTTCTTCACTTAAATCTTTCCTTTTTTTGTTGATTACACCCTTACTATCAATCATAACAATATTCTTTTCATTTACTCCAAAAGACTTATATAATTTTGTACATGATATTGCTGCAGCTCCAGCTCCAGAAATTACAACCTTTACTTTATCAATTTTTTTATCGGTCAATTCAAGTGCATTCAAAAGTGCAGCACATGAAATAATCGCAGTTCCATGCTGATCATCATGCATAACAGGGATGGATAATTCCTCCTTAAGTTTTTGTTCTATATAAAAAGCTTCAGGTGCTTTAATATCTTCAAGATTAATTCCTCCAAAAGTTGGTGAAATCGCCTTAACAGCCTTTATAAATTCTTCTGGTTCTGAAGCCTCGATTTCAATGTCAAAAACATCTATGTCAGCAAAAATTTTGAAAAGTAAAGCTTTTCCTTCCATTACTGGTTTAGATGCTTCTGGACCAATATTGCCAAGACCCAAAACGGCAGTTCCATTAGAAATTACAGCAACCAAATTTCCTTTGTTAGTATACTTGTATACATTTTCAATTTTATCTTGAATCTCTTGACATGGAATAGCAACGCCCGGCGAATAAGCTAAAGAGAGGTCTCTTTGAGTTCTATATGTTTTCGTTGGAACTACTTCAGTTTTACCTGCTTTTGGCTTTGCATGGTAAATTAATGCTGCCCTTCTATATTGATCTTTTTTCATATCACCTAATATGTAAAAGTATAAAATCCTTATAGTTTAACACCTTATTTGAATATATATTATGAAACTTCTTTTGGTTGAGATACAAATAAAGAAAAGACCCCGCCTATGACAAGAAAAACTCCTGCCAAGCGAATAACATTTATAGGATTTGAACCTAATAAATCATAAACCAAGTATTGCATTGAAAATATTTGAATTATCATCGGAATAACTATAAACATATTAAATATACCCATATAAATTCCCATTTTGTTTCCTGGAATTGAACTTGCTAACATTTGATATGGCATTGCCATCATACTTGCCCAAGTAATACCAAGCAAAAAAGAAAACAAATAAATTTGAGTAACCTCTATACTTCCTAATCCGAAAGGATTTGGTAAAGAAAAAATTACAGAGGTATCATTTAGAAAAGGCATTAGTAAAAGACCTAACCCTCCAAGAGATAAACTAAAAAAATGAAGATTTTTTGCCCCTATTTTTCTTGCAATCGGAACCAGTGCAAATGCTATTGTAAAACAAATTATGTTATATGTGCCATTTAAATTTCCTGTTAGTAATTGAGCTTTATTAAAAAACAAAGTACTCTGATCAACTGTGTCATAAAGTGACAGTGACAAAGCAGAGGTTAGGTATTGCCAATAACAAAACATAGCATACCATGGAAAAAACATAACAGGAATTAGTTGCTTCATTGTTCTAGGCATTTCATTAAAGGCGTTCAAAATATCTTTTGAAATTCTAAAGATGATACTCCCCTTCATTTTTTCTTCTTTTATTCTTTCAAGTTCTTCTTTTGTTGGAGGATATTCAGAAGTGGTCAAAACAGTAACTAAAATTGTTAGAATAGAAGCTATGGCACCTATTGCAAAAGCCCAAAAAGTATAAACAGGAATACCATTTTCCATTTTATCAGCAAGTGCTAGAATCCCAAAAGAAACTAAAATTGCAGGAGTGAAATTTGCAAGAGTTGTACCTAATCCTGTAAAAAAGCTTTGCATTAAAAACCCAAAAGAGTATTGTTTTTCAGGAAGTTTATCTGAAACAAATGCTCGATATGGTTCCAAAGCAATATTGTTTGCTGCATCAAGAATCCATAATAAACTTGCTGCCATCCAAATACTACTTGAGTATGGCATGGCAACTAATGCTAAACTTGCAACAATTGCTCCTATCAAAAAAAATGGCTTTCTCCTCCCAAATTTAACTGACCATGTACCATCACTAATTGCTCCGACTATTGGCTGAACTATTAATCCAGTAACTGGACCTGCTAGCCATAAAAGAGGTAATTCAGATTCTTCAGCTCCCAGATATTTATATATTGCACTCATATTGCTTTGCTGCAATCCAAAGCTAAACTGAACCCCGAAAAACCCGAAATTCATCGTTAAAATTTGCCAAAAAGAAAGTTGTTTTTTGTGCATTTAATTCATTTTGAAGCTAATTCATTCCCTTTAACTTCTTTAAGTGTTTGAATCTTTTCCACCACATAACTCCCTACCTTTTGTCCCTGAGTAACGCCTTGTTCTATTGCCATCATGTAGTGAATCCCTCCGTATAGTCTAGATATTGCAGCCTCATCTGAAGCATGGATAAAAGAATTAAATTTTCTTGGAGGTAAACCATATTCAACTTCTGAGGTGTCATTAAACCTAAACTCATCCCCGTAAATATCTGTTAAGGCAAGTGCTGCTGCTCTTGATATTACAGAATGGCCGCTAGTATATTCAGGAAAAGGAGGCGTTTGCAAAGCAGGTAACCATTCTTCATCAATATGTTTATTTATTAATGTCTCTGGACGAACAACTATAGTTTTCCATTTTTCATCCCAACAACTAATAAAAGCATCAAATAATGCAATTGAAACATTTGTATAGGCATTAACTGTTTCATCAAAAGTACTACTTGCAACTCTTGTTGCAATTGCAGTAATTCCAATCCAATGTCCTCCAGGAGTTATTTTTTTTGTTGCAAACATTGCATGTCCTCTATGATGTGTAACATAGGGATTACAGTCCCAAAAACTTGCAATTGCTAACTTTTCTTCGTCCAGTTTGTTTGTAACATCATAAACTTCCATCAGTTCATCATGAAAGGGACTCCCTGGAGTCATATCAAAGGGTTTGGGTGGAGTTGCAGGAAATTGATCAGCTGATTCTAAAACAAGTGTTCTTATTTTATTCCAATGAGGCTCAATTCCATCCATATAATCTGGCGGTGTAGGTTTCCAATATTTATCACCTTCAATTATTGTATATTTAGGATATGTTCTTGTCTGATTATACATATCTCTTGAAGCCCATCCCATAATATGATCAGCGACTAAATTACCGTACTTTATGGAAGCATTGTATTCCTTTCTAGGGAGACCTTTGCGTTTAAATTTATCATACAACTTGTCCTGAAAATTTGAAACTCTTTCTTCTGAAAAAATTAATTCTTTACCTACCTCAATAAAAGCGTGTATTGCTGCTAACCTATAATTAACATTTTTCTCGTCATAATTTGGTTCTGGAATAGCTTCGAGATCATTTATTTGTCCTTCAAGAGTAAAATACTTTTCAGGCATTTCTTTTTGCATTATCTGATATGCAGCAATGTTTGGATAAAGATACACTCTAGATGCAACGGGAGGTGAAAAAATATCATAGACTACAACATCACTCAAATTTTTTATAACTGCATTATATGTTTCTGGATCATTAATTAAATTTTTATATTCCGTGTTTACAGTACACGAATAAATAAAATAAAGAAGAAGTAGACTTAAAAATTTCTTTGACATCTTTTGAGCTAATTTTTAAACTCCAAATTTACATAGCAAATTTGAACAAATGATAATAAAAAACTTAAAAAGATTCCCGTTTGACAAAATGAGTTGGAATTTTAACTTGAGAAAAACTATACTCCAAATTACTTTTTCTCATTCTTTTTTCCTCAAGAAACAATCTCATAATTTCGCTCCCGAAAAGTTCGGAAGACTGATCAATAGATGAGAGCGAAGGAGATAAATATTTCGAATAGATAGCATTACTAAAGCCAACGACAGCAACTTGTTCAGGGATTTTTATCTTATTAATTACAAGACATCTTATTGTTTCCATAGCAGTTTTATCATCTACTGCAAAAACAGCATCAAAACCTATTTTTTTATCTATCATTTGTTGAATCCTTACTCCAGCTTCTTTAAAAGATCTTTCTTCACTTGCCACGACCAAATTTTTATCAAAGTCAATCTTATATTTCTCTAAAGCCCTTTGATAACCAATGAACCGATCTATTGATACCTGAGAAATATAACCTCCTCTTAAATGTAGGATTTTTTTTCTTCCAGATTTTATCAATTTTTCTGTCAATTCAAATGCTGCATCTATATTGTTTGTCGTTACTGTAGAGCTCGGAACAATTTTAGAAATTTTATCAAATTGAATAAGTATTATCCCTGAATCCTTAATTCTTTCAAGGTGAGAATATTCAGTCGTTTGATCACTTAATGAAATTATTATGGCTTCCACCTTATTATTTATCAATTCATTAATGCAGTCTACTTCGTTTTGATAAGATTCATTTGAACACATCAAAATACTTTTATATCCTTCATTTTTAGAATTGTTTACAAGACTATTAAGTATTCTTGTAAAAAAAAGATTTTGCATATCAGGAATTACTATTCCAATTGTTTTTGTTTTTTTAGTCTTTAATGAAGAAGCTATTGAATTGGGTCTAAAATTAATTTTTTTCACATAGTCCAAAATAATTTTTTTTGTTTCTTTTCTTATATCAGAATACCCTCTTATTGCCTTAGAAACAGTGGAAGTAGAAACATTTAGTTTCTGTGCTATATCTTTAAGTTTTATTGCTTTCAAATCGGTTTATTTTATAAAAACATATAAGAAGTTTATAACAAAAGTAAATTATTTTTCCGAAAACGTTTTCGTAACATTTTTTTAACAAATTGTCAATCAATACCACTCCTATTAATATAATACTTGTAAATTGGATAGTTATTTTTTGAAATAGTTGGACATGTGTCTAACTTAAATTAATGTTAAATGAACCAAAAAAAATGATTTAAATGAAAAATACAATTAATCTTTTTTTGTGTCTGTTTTTATCTGGAGTATTATCTGCTCAACAAATTAGCGGTAATGTTTCAAGTGATGACGGACCCTTACCTGGAGCTACGGTTCTAGTTAAAGGTACCAATACTGGTACAAGCACTGATTTTGATGGTAATTTTACGATCACAGCTGGTTCAGATGATGTTCTTGTAATATCATTTGTTGGGTTTACGACCCAAGAAGTTGCTGTCTCAGGACAGGATCAGATAAATGTAACCCTAGCCGTTGACCAAGCTTTAGAAGAAGTTGTGGTTACTGGTTATGGATCTCAACGTGAGAGGGAAATTACCTCTGCCGTTGTTAAAGTTGACTCAGAAGAATTTAATCAAGGACCTATCACTGATGCGGTCTCACTTCTTCAGGGTAAAGTCGCTGGGCTTTCAATTTATAAGCCAGGTGGAAACCCTAATGAGAATCCAACAATAAGAATTCGAGGACTATCAACTCTTGGAGCTAATACATCTCCCCTAGTTGTTATCGATGGTGTCCCAGGAGCAACACTTGCTAATGTTGACCCCCAAGACATCGAGTCAGTTACTGT
>JAYYYF010000036.1:0-42152 GCA_036340635.1 Bacteroidota bacterium
GGATTATTTCCTTCAGCCAAGGACACAAAATTTGCAACAGTTATAGGCGTTTTATCCATTTCCAACTGAACAATTATATTCCCTTTAGTTGTATTTATATCAGCATAAAGGCCTGTATCAAGTTCTGGGTAATTGTTTTTGCAGGCATAGAATAAAAACAAGATTGCAAGGAGTGATAAAAGAATAAACTTTATTTGTTTAGGATTCATATTTTTTTCTTTTTGAGTTTTAAGAGCTCTATGGTAAACTTGAGCGGTTGATTCATACCTATTTTTTCACCGTCTCCTTGATATCCATAGCAAAGGTATGAAGGAAAAAGAAAAACAACAACTTCATCTTCTTTCATAAGCTTAATTCCTCTTCTAAATGCAGGTAAAACATCTTCTTCATCAACAAAAAAAGAAACTTTTCCTAACTCTTTTTCATTATAAAGTAAGTTGTTGTTTAGATCTTCAATTTTATATGAAAAAATGACTTCATCTCCTTTTTCTGGAACTATTTCATCAGATTTTTTTTCAATTTTGTAAGCATACCAAAACCCAAATTCTGAAACACTAAATTTCAGTTCAGAGTTTTTAACAAACTTTTTGAAAAGCCCTTGTTCAATTTCAAATCTATTTTTATTTCTTATAGCAGATTCTTTTAAAAAAATTTTTTTCTTTTTATTTATAGGTCTTCTAGCTTCAGATTCTTGACAGTTTATAAAAAGTAAAAAACAGATAGGGGCGAGGAATAATTTCATACTTCAAAATCTTTTTTACTGTCTTTTATGGCTTTCAAAAATTTTTCTTCTGTTTTTTTTAGGCTTTCATTTGAGGTTCCTCCAGCTGCATTATTATGACCCCCTCCATTAAAGTAGGTTTTTGCAAATTTATTTACTGAAAAATTTCCTTTTGATCGAAATGACATTTTAATAATATTTTGTGATTTATCTTCAATCATTATGACTGAAAGAAAAATGTTTTTTAGGCTTAGGCCATAGTTTACAAAACCTTCTGTGTCACCTTTTTCAAAATTATTTAGATTCAAATCTTCTTGGGACAAAAAAGTATAAACAACAGGTAAATTTTTAATTTTTTTAAGATTGGAGAGGCAAGTTCCTAAAAGTCTTATTCTATCAAAAGTATAATTGTCATATACATTTTGATGGATTTTAGAATGGTTAGCTCCGTAAGCTATTAATCTTGATGCTATTAGGTGGGTTTTAGAAGTTGTGGAGGGAAATCTAAAAGACCCTGTGTCTGTCATTATTCCAGTATAGAGACAGGTAGCAATTTTTGAATCAATTATGTTCTTGTCTAATTTTGAAATAATGTTGTAAACTATTTCAGATGTTGAACTAATTTGAGGTTCTGAAAAAGTTATCGAAGCATATGATTTTGGATTTTCATGATGATCGATCATTACAAAAGGAATCTCAGTAGAGTTTAAAAGTGATTCCATTTCTCCAGTTCTAGAAAGATCATTATAGTCAAGTGTTAAAATTAGATCTGCATCATTTATTAGAGAAATAACCTTTTTTTGATTTGATAAAAAATTAATTATTTTATTTTGACCAGGCAACCAATTTAGAAAAGATGGATAGTCGTTAGGAGAAACAACTACTGAATTTAACCCTTTTTTCATTAAAAAAAAGTTTAGAGCTAAGCTACTGCCAAGGGCATCACCATCAGGGTTTTTATGGGGTATTATAATTGTATTTTTTGATTTTTCAAGAAGTGAATTGAATTCATTTATCAAATAATTTTTCATGTGTCAAATATACCAAAAATTGCCCTCTTATATTTTCAAAAGAGAAACCTAAAATCATTTATTTAAACTTATGATTATATAATCTTACAATTTGTTAAATTTGAAACTCAAAAATTTAAATGAAAAACACACATACTTTTTCAATGATTAAACCAGATGCTGTTGAAAGTGGCTATATTGCTCCAATTTTAGATAAAATTGTTTCTTCTGGTTTTAAAATTATCGCAATGAAACTTACACAACTCTCATCAAGAGAGGCTAAAGAATTTTATGATATTCATAAAACCAAGCCTTTTTTTGATGAATTAATAAAGTTTATGACTCGAGGACCTATAGTAGCAATGATATTAGAAAAAGACAATGCAGTAGATGATTTTAGAAGTTTAATTGGATCGACAAATCCTGAGGAGGCAAAAGAAGGTACGATAAGGAAACTATACGCCAGTTCTGTTGGTGAAAATGCAATACATGGATCTGACAGTGATGAAAATGCGGAAATAGAAAGCATTTTCCATTTTTCTAAGCGAGAGATTTTTAAGTAAAAACAATTTTTAAAATTGATTTATCTCCAATTTCATCATTTAATAGGTTAATTATTTTTTCACTTCCGTAAGAAAGTTCACTTCTAAGAGCTGAGCTGGTTAAATAGACATAAAGGGTTGAATTTTTAAATTCAACTTTTTGAGTATATTTATCAATATTTTCACCCATTATATTTTTCCAAAGTTCCCCAGCTCTAACATTTATAATACCTTTTTTTAAAGGTTTGGAATGGACTATTTTTGATAGGATTTTATTTATTTGTTCTGGTTCAGGTTTTCTTTCAGAATTTCGCATTTTAAAAGAGCAATTTTTTAATCTATAGGTCCTTCAATTAATTCTTTTATGTGACTAAATTACAAGTAAAATCAAGAAAAATATAAAGAATTCAAATTAAATGTTTTATATGAGTTTTTTAATGGAGACAATACTTCATTTATTCTCTTTTCATCAGTATCAGATATAAATATTTGCCCCATTTTTTCATTTTTAAAAAGTTTAATTATTTTTTTTACTCTGCTACGATCCAGTTTATCAAATATATCATCTAATAAAACAATTGGATTAATTTCTACAATTTTTTTGATGAAATTGAATTGAGCAATTTTTAGAGCTATTAAGAAGGTTTTTTGTTGACCTTGACTACCAAATTTCTTTACATTTTGATCCATGATCTTAAACTCTAGATCATCTTTGTGAATCCCCGTTGTTGTAAATCTAAATACTCTGTCCTTGTCTAAATTTTCTTCAAGAAGTTCAATCCCAGTTTTTTCTTTTAAATCACTTTTATAATTTATACTTACAATTTCCATTGATCCGCTAATTTTTTTATAACTCTCCATAAATAAGGGAATAAAACTGTTTAGAAAGAAAGCTCTTTTTTCAAAAATGGGTTTAGCTAACTCACTTAATTGGAAACTATAGGTATCCAAAGTTTCTTTGTCAAATTTGTGATTTAAAGCAAAATATTTTAATAGAGCATTTCTTTGTGCCAAAATTTTATTATAATTCAAAATGTTTTGTAGATAGATTTTATCTGTTTGACCAATGACACCATCCATAAATTTTCTCCTTGTAGCACTCCCTTCAATAATTAGGTCCTGATCAATAGGAGATATTATAACCATGGGTATTAAACCAATATGATCTGAAATTTTATTATAATTTTTCCGATTTCTTTTCAAAATTTTTTTAAACCCCTTCTTAAAACTGCAAATAATTTTTTCATTCCTATTTATATTTTTGAAATCCCCTCGTATTATAAAAAAATCCTTTCCAAATTTTACATTTTCATTACTTGATGGATTAAAATAGCTTTTACCAAAAGCCAGGTGATAAATTGAATCAATAATATTTGATTTCCCTACACCATTGTCTCCAACAAAACAATTAATTGATGGATTAAAATCAAATTCAAAGGCCTCAATGCTTTTATAATTTGTTAGGGAAAGTTTTTTTAAGATCATATAGGCGGAGAATTTAGGTCTTTAAGGTAACAATATATTCTCTTAATAAAAGTTAAAATCTACCTTATTTCTATTTTTGGTTTTGGAATAAAAAAGATTACTTTTGGGGACTATAAAATTGTAATGGCAACTTATAAAAAAAGAGGATATAAAAAGTCTATTATAAGTAAAGTTGAGGGTCTTTCAGAGGAAAGTACTACCGCTGAAGTTTTTGACAAACTAGATAGCTCTGCCTCTAAAACTGAGCAGTTTGTAGCGAAATATCAAAATTTTATTATAGGATTCATAGGATTTATTGCCTTAACTATTCTTTCTTATTTGGCTTATATTAATTTTATATATGAACCGATGGAAAGGGAAGCTGTTAGTGAACTTAGTCAGGCACAATATTATTTTGATATAGCTTTGAATGGGGAAAATTCTGACTCATTATATTATAGGGCTTTAAATGGAGGAGAAGGAAAATATGGGTTTCTTGACATTATTGAAAACTATGAAGGCACTTCGGCTGCAAAACTTGCTACATATAGTGCCGGGATGGCATATTTAAATGTAAAAGATTATGAAAAGGCTATATTTTATTTAGATCAATTTGATTCTGATGATATTCTTCTTAGTGCTCTTTCAAAAGGAGCGATTGGTGATGCTTTTGCAGAAATAGGTCAGATAGATGAAGCATATGAATATTACGTCCTTGCTTTTGAAGCAAGTGAGAATTCATTTACTACTCCAAAATATTTATATAAAGCAGCAATGACAGCTAATTCAAATGATCAAAAAAATCTTGCATTAAGTTATCTTAAGAGAATAAAAGAAGATTTTCCTGATGCTGTTGAAGCAAATTTGGTTGACGTTCAAATAGGGCGCCTTGAAAATATTGATTGAATATGAGTCTTTCAAAATCTAAGATCTCACATGCAAACCTTGGTGAATTACCCGATGGTTCAAATTTTAAATTTGCAATAGTTGTTTCTCAATGGAACAAATCAATAACCGAAAAATTATTTCAAGGATGCTATGATGTATTGTTAGAAAATAATGTTTCTTCAAAAAATATTTTAAGAATTGATGTTCCTGGAAGTTTTGAGCTTATCTATGGATCTAAAAAAGCTCAAGAACAGGGAGTTAATGTTGTTATTTCAATAGGTAGTATAATAAAAGGAGAAACGAAGCACTTTGATTTTATTTGTAATGCTGTTTCTCAAGGGATAAAAGATCTAAATATAAACTCTAATGTTCCAGTAATTTTTTGTGTTCTTACTGATAATAGATTTGATCAAGCTGAGGCTCGGAGTGGGGGCAAGCATGGGAACAGAGGTTTTGATGCTGCTGTTGCTGCATTAAAAATGGCATCAATTGCAAAATTGTAACTTTTTTTTTATTTGAAAACTAGTTTCAATACCTTTCTAAAAATTTTATTATAAAAGGCATAGAAAAGAGTTCTAAATTCTATTAACACAAATGAAAATCAACTTTTTTAAATTAAAAAGGAATCAAAGGTATAACTATACTCCTCGTTATTATAAAGGGAAAGATGAGGTTAATGACCCTTCAGGAATTTATAGGTTTAATTTTGATTCTAGGTTTTCAAAATATAGACAAGCATATAATAAAAATGATTTTGGTCAAAGATGGAAGGAAGAAAGAAAAAAAATGAGAGTTTTTAGTAATAGATATTTTTCAATTAGACTTGTAGTAATAATTGTACTACTAACTTTAATTTTTCTTTATATTATTGACTTTGATTTAGAAATATTTAAAGCTTAAAGTTAATGTCTAATATAATATCAATTCTTCCTGAGAACATAGCTAATCAGATTTCTGCCGGGGAAGTTATTTTGCGACCTTCATCTGTTGTTAAAGAGCTTCTTGAAAATTCAGTTGATGCAAAGGCTAATAAAATTCAGCTTATTGTCAAAGATTCAGGAAAAACTTTAATTCAAGTAATTGATGATGGTATTGGAATGTCTCTTGATGATCTAAAATTGTCATTTCATAGACATGCGACCTCAAAAATAAAAAATGTTACAGATCTTTTTTCATTACAATCCAAAGGTTTTAGAGGAGAGGCTTTAGCATCAATTGCTTCTATTGCAAATGTTGAAGCTAAATCAAGAACTAAAGAAAATGAAATGGGTAATCTGCTTAAAATTTCTGGTGGGAAAATTGAATCAACTGAAGATTCTGTGACTTCAATTGGAACATCTATTTGTGTAAAAAATTTATTTTATAATGTTCCTGCAAGAAGAAATTTCTTAAAATCAGATATGGTTGAATTGAGACATATTATAGATGAGTTTCATCGTCTTTCTCTTGCTCATTCAGAGATTTCTTTTGTTTTATTCCAAAATGATTCCGAGTTATTTAAACTTCCTGTTTCTAATCTACAAAAGAGAATTATTAATATTTTTTCAAATAAAATTCAAGAAAAGTTAATTCCTGTTGAAGAGAAAACATCTGTCGCAGAAATTTCGGGTTTTATTGTTAAACCTGACTTTTCTAAAAAATCTAGAGGGCAACAATTTTTTTTCGTAAACAATCGTTTTATTAAAAGTTCTTTTTTACATCATTCAATTCTTTCTGCCTTTGAAGGACTTTTATCTGAGGGATATCACCCGGGATATTTTATTTATTTGAAAGTTGATCCTAAATCAATAGATGTAAATATTCATCCAACAAAAATAGAAGTTAAGTTTGAAGATGAACAAAATCTTTATGCAATTTTAAAAGCAACCATAAAACATAGTCTAGGGATGTTTCAGGTCTTGCCAAGTCTTGATTTTGATAAGGATCCTGGTCTTGATGTTCCTTATGAATACATTAAAAAGGAACCATCACAACCTCCGATAGAAGTAGATTCTGCATTCAATCCCTTTAAGGAAGGGAAAAGTAATGAGAAAATGTCTAGGGATTCATGGGAGAGTTTATATTCAAGTCTTGAATCTACAGATTTAGTTAATATACCTAAAGAAGAACTTAAATTAGATATATCAGAAGGGGCAAAGGTTTTTCAACTCTTCAAGAAATATATTGTAACATCTTTGCGTTCAGGTTTGTTAATTATAAATCAAGAGAGAGCTCATCGAAGGGTTCTTTACGAAAGATTTTTGAAAAGTGTTACAAAAGGTGAAAAGATAAGTCAAGAACTTATATTTCCAGAAAAGTTTAAACTATCGCAAAAAGAAATAGCACTTTTTAAGGAATACGACAAAAATTTAAAAGCTATTGGTTTTGTTACTAAGTTGTCTGGTAAAAAGTTAGTAATAACATCTGTTCCGTCAGTGTTTCAAGAAGAAAATATAGAAAATATTGTAACTGAATTATTTTCTATGATCGATGATGGAAATTTTGATAGCTTTAGTAAGTCTGATCTTATAGCAAAAACACTTTCAAGAGTAATGTCTGTAAAAGCAGGTAGAATTTTGTCTGTTCCAGAACAACAGATTTTAGTTGATGATTTATTTGCTTGTAAAGAGTTTCTTACCTGTCCTTTTAATTATCAAATTTTTGTTACTTTGAGTAGAGAAGAGTTAGATGAAAAAATAAATTAATGGGTAAGATTACTGAAACGGTAAAACATTTATTAATAATTAATGTAATTTTTTTTCTAGCTACAGCTGTATCAGGTAATCAATTTTATGATTTTTTTGCTCTGCATTATCCTGATAATCCAAAATTTCAAATATGGCAACCAATAACTCACATGTTCATGCATGGAGATATGTACCATATTTTCTTTAACATGTTTGGGTTATGGATGTTTGGAACGCCTCTTGAAAAAATGTGGGGCAAAAGAAAATTTATTTTTTTCTATTTGTCAACTGGACTTGGAGCTGCTTCGTTACAGCTATTTCTTTATAATTATCAAATAAACAGTGTTAATGATTTTCTGTTGAATTCTGGAATTAACGAATCCGAGGTAGTCAATTTTTACCAAACTGGATATTTGCCTGGAAGAATAAATGAATCTACTATAAATATAACTCTTTCAGGAGCATTTAATTCTTATCATTCTGTAATGGTTGGGGCCTCAGGAGCTCTCTATGGTGTTCTAGTTGGTTTTGCTATGTTGTTCCCAAATGCTCGCTTAATGTTATTATTTCCCCCAATACCAGTAAAAGCAAAAATACTGGTTCCAATACTTATTTTGGCAGATCTCTTTTTTGGATTTTCTTCATACTCTATAGGTCCTATTGCCCATTTTGCTCATGTTGGTGGAGCCTTGACTGGACTAGGAATGATGTGGTATTGGAAAAAAAAGCAGTTTGATAATAACCGTTGGGATTTATGAGTTATTTTAGTAATCTTAAGTATAGGTATTCAGGTTTTTCAATAGTAGAAAAAATTATTTTTTTAAATATTATTTTCTTTATAACACCTTATTTTATAAATACTTTACTTTTCCTTTTTGACGTAAACTCTAAATCATATTTAGACTTATTTCTTTTATCTCCAGAGTTGAACAATTTTATTTTAAAGCCTTGGACAATAATTACATATGGTTTTATTCATGATGGATTTTTTCATCTTTTTTGGAATATGCTTCTTCTGTATTATTCAGGAAGAATGATACTCAATTTATTTCCTTCTTCAATTTTTATTAATGTTTATTTTTTAGGAATAATTGTAGGTGGAATTTTGTTTTTATTTAGTTATTCTTTTTTTCCTGTTTTTAAAGGAGATTTTTCATCTATGGGAGGATCCTCGGCCGGGGCCATGGCTACAATAATTTTTATATGTACATATTCGCTAGATAATGAAATTAGGTTATTCTTTTTTAATCTTAAACTTAAGTATATAGGTGTTCTTTTTTTTGTTTTTGATGTAATACAAATACCTTATGGTAACTCTGGCGGTCATATAGCACATATTGGAGGTGCAATTCTAGGATTTCTTTATGCTAGAAATTTAATTAAAGGAAGGGACATTGGTTTTAGTTTTGAAAAAATTTGGAAGTTTTTTTTACAAAGGAATAAATCTAATTTAAGAAAAGAATCTTTTCAAGATAAAACTCTCAAATCAAAGAAGTTTGTTAATTATGAAAAGCAAAAAAAAGTAGATGAAATTTTAGATAAAATAAATAAGTCAGGATATGAAAGTCTATCTGATGAAGAAAAGGATTTTTTGATTCATTATGGGAAAGACTAAATTAATATTGATTATTCATTAGGTTATTATGAAGCTAAATTTTTTCAGCAAAATTTTAATGTTAATCAATCTCATTTTGATATTTGTTCAGATGCTTTTAATGGGAACTCTTGGAGATTTTTACCATTATCCCCTATTAAATACTTTAGTTCCCATTTTCGCACTTATAAATTTGTTTTTTTTTATTTACTGGATATTTGTTTTTAAATGGCCTTTTATTTTATTCATTGCTTCATTATTTTTTGGATATTCTGATTGGATACTTCTATACAAATTTCCAAGCAATTCAATATCTGTTTCTAACGGATTAAAAATTATGAGTTTTAATGTTCGTCTGTTTAATTCATATAACTGGATTGAATTGGATAACGTTCCTAATCAAATAGAATCCTTCGTTCTTAAAGAAGATCCTGATGTTTTATGTTTTCAAGAATTTTCGGTTGAAGAAAGCCCTAAATTTTTAAATTATAAATATCGGTATGTTCAATCATTAACAAAAAATGGGGATAATGGATTAAGTATTTTGTCAAAGTATCCACTGTATAATAAGGGTTTAATAAACTTTGAAAATTCTAATAATGGCGGCATATATTCTGATTTAAAGTATAAAAATGATACTATAAGGATTTATAACATACATTTTGAATCTTTGCATCTAAGTTCAAATGATAGCATAATTACAAGAGAGTATTCTAAAAAAATTAAAAAAAGGCTTGATAAGGTAGTCAGAACATTTAGACAAAGGAAATCAAGACAACAGATCGAGAAAATTTTTGATATTCAAGAGAAACAAGTTTTGAAATTTAATGAAATACAAAAAAAGAATGATAATTTATCCATCGTTTGCACTGATTTAAACAATAATGCTTTTTCAAAACCATATAGGCTTTTAAGTTCTAATTATAATGATTCTTTTGCTCAAAAAGGAAGTGGTATTGGGACAACATATAAAATTGCCTCTATTCCTTTTCGTATAGATTTCATCTTAGTTGACCCAAGACTTGAAGTTATTAGATTTGAAACTTATGATCTATCACTTTCTGATCATAAACCAATTTCTGCCGTCATTAAACTTTGATATTTTATTGTAAATCAAACCTTTATACTCTTTAGATAATTAATGCTTTCGGGGCCAAGATTAAATAACAAATCTACAATACTTAAATTATTCAGAAAGCCATGCTTGTTCATAAAAACTTGATTATATTTTACCTTTGGGTTGTAAATTCTTCTTTTAGAAATTATAAGTTCTCTTTTTTCTTTTACTTCATCATGGCAATTTTCTATAATTGGAATTTCATGCTTCAATAATTTCAAAATAATTTTTATTAAACCAATGTTAAACTTCATTAGATGCGATGTTTCATCATTAAAAAATGGATAAAAGTCATCTTCATAAAATTCGAAAAAAGGGGATGCCCTATATGAGATTTGTAATGATCTCCAATGATTTCTTTGCCAGAAAAAATTATTATCTACTAAAGTCTCCAGATCTTTTTGGCGGGTTGAATTTTTATTTTTTATAATTGGGATGATGAGTTTTAATTTGCCATTTGGGCCATAAATTTCAGCCCTATTCCGAAATGTTTGCTTTTGATAATTACCTGATGTTACGAAATACAATTTCTTTTGATTAATTAACCATGCCATATAGTCAATAGAGGGAAGATAGGCAGGGCAAATACCGTTAATCATTTTATTTTTTTAGTCTTTTTTTTCTGTAAAAAGCATATGCTTGCCATGCAAGTATAAATAATATAAAATGTGGGAGATATGAAGTTCTTTCACCTTTACCACCAACAGTTGTAAAAACTCTTTCCCATCTAATTTTCCAGTTTTTAATTCCGTCATTGATACCTTCAATACTAAACCAAATAAAAACAGGTTTTCCTACAATGTGGTCAGAAGGGACAAAGCCCCAAAATCGGCTATCTTCTGAACGGTGTCGATTATCTCCCATCATCCAATAATAGTCTTGTTTGAATTCATAGCCGTCTGCTTTCAAATTATTTATAATTATTTCACCATTGATAACACTCAATGTGTTATTCTCATACTCTTTTATAATTTTTTTGTATAACGGTAGATTATTTAGATTTAGATTAATTTTTTGTCCAGATTTAGGTATTATAATGGGGCCAAAATTGTCCTGATTCCAATTGAAGGGAATTTTATTTGGGAAAAAACTTTGATTCGCAGTTTTAATTTTATTTATATTTCGTTCAATACTGTCAAGCCATTCAACATTTTTGATTTTTTTAAACTCTTCATTTGTTAAAACAAGTTCTTTTGTAGTTCCCTTAATCTCCATTATTCTTAAACCCAATTTTCTAACTAAATCTATTGGTAATCCAGAAGATTTAGTAATTATCAAAAAATTATTTGAGTTGTCATTGAAACTCCCCAATATATATGGTTTGAGTTGATTATAAGAACTTTCTGTAATGTTTTGAATACGAAACCGACGGGTAAAATTTTTGTATTCCATACTAAGGAGATCTTTGGAAGAGATTCCTTTTTTACTATAGGCAGTATAAGAATATTGAATTTTAGCACGTTCTGGCAAAATATTTAATTCCCCATTGTTATAAACTAATCCATCTTTAATCTCTAGTGTATCACCAGGGAGTCCCAAACAACGTTTGACATAGTTAGACTTTTTATCAATAGGTTTTTTAACCCCTTTTTCCTTTTTGAAAAATTGTCTGACTGTGTCAGCAGGCCAATTAAAAACAACAATATCGTTTCTTTTAATAGTTTTGATTTTTGGGAGACGAAAATAGGGTAGCTGAGGCTTTTTAAGATAAGATCTTGTTTTTATTATGGGAAGGGTATCATGGACCATAGGAAAAGCAAGAGTTGTTGATGGAATTCTAGCTCCATAATGAAATTTACTTACAATAAGGAAGTCACCAATTAACAAAGATTTTTCTAATGATCCTGTTGGAATAATAAATGGTTGGAAAATGTAATTATGTACTAAAGTTGCAGCAATTACAGCAAAAGTTATTGACCCTACCCATTCTTCCAAAGCGGATTTAGGTTTATCATTTTTTTCAGCGCAATATTTTGTGGCCTTATTGTAGTTTATCAAATAGATATAAAACCCAAAACTTATAACACACAAAAGATCTTCTTTTAAGGAGTGTCTTCCAAAACTTCTAAGAATTCCAATCCATATTGAAACAAACATTAATAAATTTATTACCGGAAAGAATAATAAAATAACCCACCATTTGGGATACCTTATAATTTTCATCAGCACTATTGCATTATAGACTGGAACAATTGCTTTCCATGATTTTTCACCACTTAATCTATAAAGTTTCCATGTTCCAAGAAAATGGATTATTTGTAATAAAAAGAAAAAGAGTACCCATTCAATAATTGTCATTTGGCAAAGATTAAAAATTTAAAACATCACTCATTCCAAAAACACCTTTCTTGTCCTTTACCCATTCTGCAGCTAGTAATGCTCCTTTTGCAAAGCCCTTTCTAGAAAAACTTTCATGTTTTATGCTAATATTGTCTATAACTGAATCATAACTGACTTCATGAACTCCATGAACTTTTCCTTTTCTATCTGAATGTACCGTCAGTTTATTTTTTTTACGCTTTTCTGCTAATTCCCAATCATCATATTTACTATTTTTAATGACATCTTCAGCTAATGATAGAGCAGTTCCACTTGGGGCATCAATTTTTTGAGCATGATGGATTTCCCTTATTGAAACGTCATAATTGGAATCTTCTTTCATAAGCTTTGCCAATTCTATATTAAGTTTAAAAAAAACATTAACCCCAATACTGAAATTTGATGAGTATAGAAAAGCTGAATCTTGTTTCTTTGTAAATTCAACTACTTTTTCAAAACTATCAAGCCACCCTGTAGTTCCCGAAACAACTGGAATAAAATTACTTAACGCTGACAAAATATTTTCTAAGGCAGAATCAGGAGTACTAAAATTTATAGCAACATCTGCATTTTTTATATTCCCAAATAATTTATTTTTATCAATTATCGAAACAACTTCATGCTTTTTTTCTAAGGCTATCTTTTCAATTTCCTTTCCCATTTTTCCGTATCCTAACAAGGCTATTTTCATAATAAAGTATACTATAGTTTAACTAAAACTTTAACGCCATAATTAGATTCATTGGTTAGGAAATCTGACTCAAAATGTGGTTTAAGACTTAGGTTATCCTTAACGTTAAATTGCATTAGATGAGCACTAACATTTGCGTCGAGAATATTAAGCATATAAGTTCCTAAAATAAATAAGAAAGACATGTCTCTATAGCTTTTATGGAATTTCATTCCTTCTATCAATTTTGAGTTATCAGGAATAAGTGTTTTAAATTCATCGTCTTGAAAGCCTGCCAGTCTTCTTTTATATGCAGTTCTGTAGCGATCCATTTCCTTTTGATTATAAACATACCCATAAACAGAAGCGCCTATAGCTCCATAAACCAGGGGGACTTTCCATGATTTTCCAATATAGATTTGCCCCAATCCTGGTATTATAGCTGAGTAGAAAGCTGCTCTTGATGGAGTCAATGGATCTTCAATTAAAAGTTTCTTTCTTTCACTAATTTTTTTCTCTGGTAGTTTTTGTGCTAAAAGATTAAATCCACAAAAGATTAAAATAATTATAAACAAGTTATTCCTCATACCTTATTTTTTTTATTATTCTGATTAAATCATTTTTAGAATTAAAAAATATTCTTAAACTACCTATATATTTATGATTGCTTTTTACTTTTACAGGTGTTTCAAAGTATTTTTCAAAGTCTTTAGCCGCTTGAAAAGCAAAATCAGATGTTTCATCCTCTATTTGGATGGATTTAATAGTGTTTCCTTTTAATTTGCTAACGATCTTTTCAGTTTCTCTAACAGAAAGTTTTTTTGAAATTATTTTTTCATAGATTTCTAATTGTTTGTTTGCGTCTTCAATATTTATCAGTGCCCTACCATGTCCCATCGATAAGAAGCCATCTCTGATACCTGTTTGAATGATTGGATCAAGTTTTAGCAATCTTATGTAATTAGCAATTGTTGATCTTTTTTTTCCAACTCTCTCACTCAAAACATCCTGTGTGATATTTGCTTCTTTAATTAATCTATCATAACAAAGTGCTATTTCTATTGGATCAAGGTCTTTACGTTGGATATTTTCAACTAATGCCATCTCCAAAATTTCTTCATCGTTAGCAACTCTGATGAAAGCAGGTATTTTTGATAGATTTATAAGTTTTGCAGCACGGAATCTACGTTCACCTGAGATCAACTGAAATTTACTTGTTCCTATTTTCCTTACTGTTATGGGCTGTATTAAGCCAAGAGTTTTTATTGAATTTGCTAGTTCTCTAATTAATGTTTCACTAAAGTTTGACCTTGGCTGCAACGGATTAATCTCAATTTCATTAGTGTCTAATTCAATTATTTTTCCAATGATATCTTCTTCCATTTTTTCTGCTTCCTGATTAATTGTACTTTTTTCAACATCTCCCAGAAGGGCAGATAGTCCTCTTCCTAAAGCCTTTTTTTTATTTCTTTTAGCCATTTTTATTTAAAATTTCATTTGCAAGTGATAAATAATTTTTTGCTCCTTTACTTGTAACATCATAATCAACTATGTTTTCACCGTAACTGGGAGCTTCACCAAGCTTAATGTTCCTTTGAATTATTGTTTCAAAAACCATTTCGCCAAAATGTTTTTTAACTTCTTCAACTACTTGGTTTGAAAGTCTAAGACGAGAATCATACATTGTTAAAAGCATTCCTTCAATATCAAGATTTTTATTATGAATTTTTTGAACGTTTTTTATAGTATTCAACAATTTACCCAATCCTTCAAGAGCAAAATATTCACATTGGATTGGGATTATAATTGAATCTGCAGCTACTAGAGCATTTAAAGTAATTAGTCCTAACGATGGTGCACAGTCAATCAGAATAAAATCATATTTTTTAACTATTGGGGAGAGCGCATTTCTGAGCATATACTCTCTTTTGTTTTTGTCTACCAGTTCAATTTCTGAAGCCACAAGATCTATATGGGAAGGAATCAAATCAAGATTAATTGAATTTGTTGAAACTACAGCACTTTCAACTGGCAAAGTATGTTCTAAAAGCTGATAAGTCCCTTTTTTTAAATTTTTCCCATTTACTCCAAGACCTGATGTAGCATTAGCTTGTGGATCAGCATCAACTAGTAAAATATTTTTTTCAAGTATTCCTAAGGATGCTGCCAAATTAACTGCTGTGGTAGTTTTCCCGACACCTCCTTTTTGATTAGCTATAGCTATTATCTTTGCCATAAATTACTATGTAATTCGGTTTTAAAAATACGATTAATATTCTCCTTGTAAAAAAATATTTTTCAACTAGATTTCTTGAAAAAACTTTTTCAAATCAATTTATACTATCTTCAAATTCTATATAAAAAATGGTTTCTTCTTCTCTTTTATGTCCATATTTTTCTCTTGCAAAACGTTCTAAGCTATCGAGGGTTTTAAGTTGGTTAATGTTCCTTTCATCTTTTATAATTAAATTTTTGAGTTCTTCTTTTTCTCTTTCTAATTCATTAATTTCTTGATTTAATTCCATATGAATTTTCATAGAATGTGTATCTAGGAAAAGCATCCATATTAAGAATATTAAAAAAATTACAAGATAAATGTGATTACGGATTTTAGATAAAAATTTCTTTAAACCCATTTGTTTATAAAAATTATTTTTCTACTTGATTTACTATAATAGGAGTTATAAGCTCATTATTTGAAGAATTTCCCCAACTATTTAATATATAGTTCATTACATCAGCAATTTCTTCAGAGTCCAACCCTTGGCTCACCATTATGCCGTCATATAATTCCCCATTTACTTTAATCGGCCCTTCCATTCCATATTTAATTGCATAGATGCTTTCTTTGATATTGTTTAATAAATAATCTGAATTTGAAAGAGGAGGAAAAATACCTGCAATTCCCTCGCCGTTATCTAGATGACATTGAACGCAAAAATCGTTGTATACTTCACTTCCTCTTAGCACACTTTCTTTTAAAGGCTTATTTTGCTGCAACCAGATAAACTGTGATACAGTAAATAGTAACATGAAGCCAAAAAATAACTTCATTTTATTTTAACAATTTTTAAAATTCCTTTGCCTTCAACTGCAATATATAGATATCCATCAGGACCTTCTCTGACATCTCTTACTCTTCCTACATTTTCGAGTATTTTTTCCCTTTCCATTACTTTATTATTTTTGATAACAAGCCTTTCTAGGTATCTGTATTTTAGTGACCCTATGAAAAGATTTCCTTTCCATTTTTTATATACACCCGAGGTTGAAAAAGCCATTCCACTAGGAGCTATTGAGGGAACCCAATAGTAAAAAGGTTGTTCAAGACCAGGCAGATTAGTATTTTCTGTTATTGTAGTTCCACTATAATTCACTCCATAAGTAATTTTTGGCCAACCATAATTTTTACCTGGTTCAGCAATATTTATTTCATCTCCACCCCTAGGACCGTGTTCATTAATCCAAATTTTACCAGATATTGGATGGATAATCATTCCTTGAGGATTACGATGGCCAAATGAATAAATAGCTTTTTTTGTTCCTGTCTTTTCGTTTACAAATGGATTGTCATTTGGTATTGATCCATCAAGATTTAATCTGTAAACTTTTCCACCATCTCTTGAAAGATCTTGAGGATTTAAATCCCTATTCCCGCGATCCCCTATTGTAAAGAAAATATGTCCATCATCATCAAAAACTATTCTTGATCCCCAGTGCTGTGCTTTTTTAGTATTAGGAGTAGCTTTATATAATAGTTTTAGGTCCTCTAATTTATTATCCGTTAGCTTTGCTTGATAAAGTGCAGTATTTCCGCCAGCATCACCTTCTATATTAGTTCCGAGTGTAAAATATATAATGCTATTCCTTTTAAAATTGGGATGGATGGCAACATCTAAAAGACCTCCTTGACCTCTGACATAAACATATGGTAGACCTGAAATTTCAGTTTTTATAGAATTTTCAACTAAAAATAATTTTCCAGATTTTTCTGTAACTAAAATCTTATCAGTGTCAATAAAACTCATTCCCCAAGGCTGGTTCATTCCTTCAATTACAACTTCATATGTGTATTCTTTTTTTTCAGGGGTTTTAACTAGTGGAGGATTTTCTTGAGCACTACAGGATGGGATGTAGATGAAAATGGAGATGAATATAAGAACTAAATAATCTCTCAAAGTTTATTTTTTTGACGTTAGCTAAAAGTACAAATAAAAAATAAAGATTCGAATTAGATGCTAAGATTATGCATTTAGATGTTCATAAGTTTTTTTACCTATAATACTTCCAATAGCCATTCCCATACCACCAATTCTTACCCCAATTGCTGCTCCCTCAAAAATAGATTTTATTATTGGTGACTTAGTTTTTCCAAAGGCCATTATTCCAGACCACTCCATATCAATTTGAAATTTTTCATTGGGAAGAATAAATTCTTTTAAATCATCAATTAATTTCTTTTTTATAGTTGAATTTATTCCATGTTCAGTTGTATTTTCCTCTTTAAAATCTAAATTTCTACCTCCACCTATAATTATTCTTTGGTCAATATTTCTAAAATAATTAAATCCTTTCCCATAATGAAAGCATCCATTTATTTTTAAATTTTTTATTGGCTTTGTAGCCAAAACCATTCCTCTTCCTGGGTTTATATCTTCTTTAGGAAACCATTTTTTAGCAAAAGCATTTGTGCATATAGCTAAATATCTTGATTCAAAATGTATTTCATTTTCATTTTTTTTAACAACTACTTTGTTTTTTTTGGGGACAGGAATAATTTTTTCAACATTTGTGTTTGTATATATTGCCCCTCCCTTCTCTCTAACTTTCTTTTGAAGTGAATAGATTGTTTTTCCCGTATTTATTTGACCTTCAAAAGGGCTATGAATTAGATTTGCAATATGTTTTTCTGATAATCCAAATTTTTTAATAAAATTGTTCTTTAAATAATATACTTGTTTTTTAAAAATAGGTTTAAGTAGTTCATTGTAATGATTGATTTGACTTAAAAGATCATCATTAGAATCGAAGTATAATTCATTACCTCCGAGTTGTTTGAAATCTATTGTTTTATCACCTAGCGTTTTTCTAAGAATTTCTAATCCCTTAACTCTGTTTTCGACTAGCTCAAGTAATGCTTTATTACCCATTAAAAAAGCGTCTTCAACCAGTTCGGAAAGGGATCCAAAACAGGCAAAACCAGCATTTTTTGTACTTGCTCCATCTGGAAAGATTCCTCTATCAAAAACTGCAATTTTAGAATTGGGATGATTGTTTAAAAACTCTAAAGCAGTAAACAGCCCAACTATTCCACTTCCAACAACGATCAAATCATATTTTATGAATTCCGTTTTTTCCCAGTAGCTAATCATACTAAAAATGATAAGAAGATAGAGTTATAAATGGGCTAAAGATTTATTAAATTAGAACTGATCACTAAAATATATGGCATTTACTAATAATTTGTTGGTTCCATACCAGAAGGCTCTAAAGTTTGTGTTATCAGTAATAGAGATAATTCTTCCTTTATTCAATTTGTTTATTTTAAGAGGGACCGTTGATTTTAAACTATCTAGGTTCTCTTTTGAAATATAACCACTTAATAATGGTTTATCTGAGTATATTATGGGGTTATTATAGCTATCCTTATCCGCTTCAATAAATATTGTGCTATTTCTGAAAAGGGGAATAGAACTATTTTTATAACCAAAATTTATCGGATGTGTTCTATCAATTTTAGCATTGAAAATTGCTCCACCAATATTTTGAGCACCAAAATAACTTCTTTTTTCTTCAAAATTGATATTTTTTGCTATTCTGTTATTTTTCTTAAAATTATATTTTAAAAGATCAGTTTTTTCAATCCATTTCAGAGAATTTTTATAGGCTATTAGTGTTCCTCCATCTTCTATCCATTTTTTAATTGTAGATGAACTTTTGTCGTTTAGTCCTCTACTGTTTGGCATTATAATGGTTGTATATTTATCAATATCTACAGAAGGTAGATTTCTCACATCAAGTTTAGTTACATTAATATTGTATCTAGTATCAAGTAGGTGCCATATTTCACCTGCATCATATGAGCTAATACCATCTCCAACTAATAAGGCAATTTTTTGTTTGTCTATTCTTCTAAAATTATTACTTCCTAAATCAATGCCTTCACTCATGCCAGTATTTACTCCATGTATGGTTATAGAATTGTCTTTAGCAAGTTTATCAAGAAACTCATAAGTACTTTCAATTCCACTATTGAAGACAGGGATTAATATTGTTCCATAGTCAAATGCTTTTCCTTCTATTTTAAATCTTTTTAATGAGACTTTTGCAATCATATCATTATTTAGAATTTCATTTAAAACATTCGGCGTATAGTATTCATGCCATTCCATTAAGTATGCATAATTTGTTTTTTTAGTAACTCCTCCTATTTTTTCATTTAAAGTTTTTAAATTTCCAATTTCTCCTGCATTACTCATGTCAATATTCATGTCATAATCCAAATTAAAGGCTAGGGGGAGAGTCCATGCAGAAACATCATAAAATAGACTGTCCTTAAATTTAGTCCTTGATTCAAACATAGCATTAATTAGTTTTGATTTTTTTTGATTTTTTGGAACTATGAATGCATTATTTTTTTTATAAAACTTCCCTTTATATTTTAAATCTTGCTTTATATGGTAAAACTCTATTTCATGTCTATCTAAAATTTCAGCTAGATGTAAAGTTCTACTCCTATCTTTATTATCACCAAAAATTATTCCCTTATTCCTTGACTTTAAGGATTCTTCTCTGGCATTTTTATAGAAATTGTAATGATATTCAAGTAAATCTTCTCTTAAATTTAGGCCAGCCTTCAATGTTGAAATAGCAGCTGTTAATTGATTTTTAATTGTGAATGGAAAGGTTAATATACCATTTGCAGTTTCTTGTATATGCCCTCTTGAACTGGCTTGTTCAAATAATATTCCAATACCTCCGTTAATATCTGGAAAAGTTGAACCTTTGCCATAGTAAAAATCATCAAAACTTTCTTCAGAATAGTATAGTGAGCCTATTTTGTTAAACTCTTTTACATGAAATTCAGCAATCTTTTTTGTTAATTCCTGATTTAACTGAGGGGTTAAAGGGTGAGTTCTAGAAGGAATTCCTGGTTGAAAGAAAAAAGTTGCATTTGACCCCATTTCATGATGATCAGTAAGGATATTTGGAAGCCATTCATTGTAGGATTTAATTCTTGCTTTCGATTCTGGAAGCTGAACTGGCAGCCAATCCCTATTCATGTCAAACCAATAGTGATTTGTTCTTCCGCCTGGCCATACTTCATTATATTCTCTGTCATTAGGATCAGGATTTAAATTGATGCTTTTATTTGTATTTGCCCAATAAGCAAAACGCTGTAATCCATCTGGATTAAATGAAGGATCTAATAGAATTACGGTATTTTTTAACAAGTTATTTATAAAAGCGCTTTTGGATGCAGCTAAATAATATGCAAGTAATAAACTAGCGTTTGATCCACTCGGCTCATTTCCATGAATAGAAAACCCTTGATATATTATTAATGGCGAATTGCTAAAATTGTCAAATTTTTTCCCGTCAGAAATTTCTTTATGATCTTTTTTTATTTCATCAATATTTTGATGATTTTCTGGAGAGGTAATTGTTAGTAAAATTAATGGTCTGTCCTCATAAGTAAAACCTCTATTTTCGATTGTAATTCTGTCAGATGATTTAGCAAGGACTCTCATATATTGTATAAGCTTATCATGAGTTAC
Organism: Bacteroidota bacterium; assembly: GCA_036340635.1. Lineage (GTDB taxonomy): Bacteria > Bacteroidota > Bacteroidia > Flavobacteriales > Flavobacteriaceae. The sequence continues at coordinate 20,770 of JAYYYF010000036.1, forward strand.
ATGCCATTCCCCAACCTGATGACCAATAATACTTTCGGGGGTTGGGATTGAATTATCAAAAACAATTTCTTGATGAGAAAAAAAATAGTTTAAATCTGCTGTTTCATTTTGTGAAAATAGCTTTATGTAACAGCCAATAAATAAAAATAATAAACACCTCATTTTTTTATAATTTAATTAAGTAAATATTTCCTTAATGTAAAAAAAAGAGTTTAAATTTTAACCTTTTATTATCTTAAAATTTAATGATAGGTAAAAGCTAGTAAAGAGATAAAATATCAGAAATCAATAGTTGCTTATGATTTAATTAGTTAGATATCTTACCTAGTCGGGATGACAGGATTTGAACCTGCGACCCCACGCACCCCATGCGTGTGCGCTACCAGGCTGCGCCACATCCCGAAAGAAAATGATTAAAAATGTCGGGGTGGCAGTATTTGAACCTACCTGTATTTACCCTTATTTTACAGAGTATTAATCCCAATTTTATACTTTTTATACCATTTTTGGGGAGTAATACTCCCCACACTTTTTTATCATTTTTGGATACTATTAGTACCCATGTTTTTTAAAAATAGTTTTAAAACTTTGATTTTGAAGTTAATAATACTGTTCCACAGAATGTATATTTTTTTCATGTTTTAATTTTAAATAAATTTAGTAAATTTTCAAAATTCACTAATTGTGTCGGGGTGGCAGGATTCGAACCTGCGACCTCCTGCTCCCAAAGCAGGCGCGATGACCGGGCTACGCTACACCCCGTAAAGTCTGCAAATATAGTATAATTAAGATTTAAAAAGTCCTATATTAATAAGAAATAGTTCAATTTAATTCGACAAAAAGATGATTAAAGTTTATAAAAATTTTAACATTTTTACAACATCATTTAATACATAAAAAAAATACTTTTAATATTAAATAATCAGGATATGTCATCCTCATACTTTTTTTATAAGAGTCTTTTAAAAAAGGTTAGTTTTAACCCTTATCTTTTCAATAAAGAATTGAACAAAGCAATATCCTCACTATCAGATCAAGAGTCTAAGCGCCTTATTAGGTGGGCTTCAAGTTATCGCAGGAAATCTATTAAGATTGAAAATTCCTAGAAGATTGAAATTATTTTAATTATTAGAAGAATTGGCTTTACTAGGATTCAAGGGAGGAATGATTTTAATATTTCCCATGGCAAGTATATTTCTTACAATGTCAGAGATTGTTGATTTTAAAGCTGAAATAATAGATAGTTTTAATTGGCTTCTCGAATGAATTAAACTAATTTCCCTAGCTGGGGCAGGTTCTTTGAAGTATTTAAGATTAACATGTTTTTCTTTTGGAAGATCTATAGCGTTAAGGTAAGGCAGAATTGTCATGCCTAAACCTTCATCTGCAAGATGGATTAATGTTTCAAAACTTCCGCTTTTTAAATCAAATTTTCTAGATTTTTTATCTTTGATTTTACAAAGGTTTAGAACATGATTTCTAAAACAATGCCCATCTTCAAGTACTAACAAATTAGAAAAATTTAAATCATCAATTTCAATTTTTTTTTCTTTATGATAAGGGCTAGAAGGAGGTACATAACCTACGAAAGGTTCATAGTAAAGAGATTTCTCTATTATATTATCTTTTAAAAGAGGAGTAGCTGCTATACCAGCATCTAGATGACCCTCAGTAATTTTTTGACAAATATGATTTGTAGTCAATTCTTCAATTTTAAAATCTACTTTAGGATATTTTTTAACAAAAGCTTTAAGAAACATCGGAAGAAGAGTGGGCATTACAGTTGGCAATATTCCTAGTCTAAATTCACCTCCTATAAATCCTTTTTCTTGAGCAACAATGTCATTCATTCTAGAGGATTCTTCTATAATTTTTTGAGCTTGTTGAACAATTTTTTTTCCGATTTCAGTTAATAAAACAGGTTTGGTATTTCGATTGAATATTTTAACACCTAATTCTTCCTCCAGTTTTTGTATTTGAATACTTAAAGTTGGTTGCGTAACAAAGGATTTATTAGCTGCTGTGGTGAAATTTTTATGTTCTGCAACAAGCAGCATGTATTTTAATTGAATTATAGTCATTGACTAAATTTATGGATATTCAAAAATAATAAATTTATCCTATATAAGCTCAGTTAAATTCAACTATTGATTCAAAAAAAGGCTAAAAAGTTAGCTATTGAATCACCACAGTTTTGATATAAATGTTATCTAATGGCATTTCTTTGCCATCTGTTGGTTGTGAGTTTATTTTATCTACTACATCCATTCCATAAATAACTTCTCCAAAAGCTGTGTAACTTCCATCAAGATGATATGCGCCTGGAGATTGTTTAACAATGAAAAATTCATAAGGGGAAGCCATTTTGTGAGGATTTTCAAATTCACTACTAGGCATTGAAATGACTCCTCTGTTATGTTTATGACCTTTTTTAGTATCAGGAGGGAGTAGGTAGCGGCCTATTTTTTTTCTTTTTTTTGATATTTTAACATTGTCAGAATTGCCGCCTTGTATAATAAAGTCTTTCACGACCCTGTGAAACATACTATTCTCAAAGTAATTAATTTTGGTTAGATAGATAAAGTTAGCTCTGTGATATGGAGTGTTTTCATAAAGTAAAATGTCTATGTTCCCATATTTCGTAATAATTCGAATTTTATTTTCAGGATTGTTTTTACCGTATTGATAAAGAAAAGGAATAGCATTTTTATTATCTAAGTAAATTAACTTTTCAGTTTCTTCTTTGACCTTTAATATATCCTTTTTTTCAGCGGTATAATTTTCACCTTTTGTTTTTTTTTGTTTAGATTGACAAGAAACAGTAAGAAGTGTTAGGTTAAATAAAATTAATACTTTCACAAAATTCATGAATTTCGATAAATTTTTACATCTAAAATCAAAGTTAAAAGAAATTGAATTAATTGGATCTAAAGCACATTCATTATTGGCTCCTCCAGGAAGATTTGAAGAAATCAAAGACTATTTCAGAAGTTCTTCTAATCCAAAAAAGGCATCTGTTTTGATTCATATTTATCCTGATTTACAAAAAGAAGCAAGATTTGTTTTAATTAAGAGAAACAGATATGAGGGAATTCATTCTGGACAGATAAGTTTGCCTGGCGGTAAGTTTCAAACGTTGGATTCAACAGATTGGAATACAGCTATTCGTGAAGCTTCAGAAGAAGTCGGTTTAACAAAAGATATGGTTGTCAAGATAAGAGAGATTACAAAAGTATATATTCCTCCCAGTAATTTTATAGTGTCCCCTTTTTTAAGTTATAGCAATGAAAAACCTTTTTTTAAACCTCAAAAAGATGAGGTTGATCAGATTATTGAGACATCTTTAAAAACTTTATTAAACCCCAATAGTCTAATAAAAAGAAAAATTTCAACTTCTTACATAAAAGATATTCTAGTTCCTGGTTATTTTTTAGAAGGAGTTTTTGTTTGGGGCGCTACTGCAATGATACTTTCTGAATTTAGAGAGCTTTTTAAAAAAGTGAGCTTGAAATAATTTTTATATTTGATCTTTATAGGAAATTTAATGTTAAAAAGAAATCCTTTTGGTCATTTTCTTATACTTAAAAAATGGCTAATACGTTACATGGGAATAATGACTCACAGACGTTATCGTGGGTTTAATCAACTTAAAATTCAAGGATCTGATATAATTAAAGGACTTCCTGAATCAAATGTTCTTTTTGTTTCAAATCATCAAACTTATTTTGCTGATGTTGTCGCTATGTTACATGTTTTTAATGCTAGTTTGAGTGGAAGAATTGATTCTATCAAAAATGTTGGGTATTTGTGGAGCCCGAAGCTTAATATATATTATGTTGCTGCTAAAGAGACAATGAAATCAGGTTTTCTCCCAAGAATTTTAGCTTATGCAGGTGCTGTTTCAGTTGAAAGGACATGGAGAGAGAAGGGAAAAGAAATAAAAAGAAATGTAAAGATGAGTGACATTTCGAATATTGGAATCGCATTAAAGGATGGTTGGGTAATTACTTTCCCCCAGGGTACAACTAAACCGTTTTATCCTATCAGAAGAGGAACTGCCCATATCATTAAAAAATACAAGCCAATTGTCATTCCAATTGTTATTGATGGTTTCAGAAGATCTTTTGATAAAAAAGGTATAATAATAAAGAAAAGAGGAATACTTCAGTCTATGAATATTAAAGAACCTTTGGAGATGAATTATGAAAAAGATTCCGTTGAATCAATACTTGAAAAAATTCAATATTCTATTGAACAACATCCGTCTTTTTTGAAGGTGATCCCAAAAGAGGAAATCAAAGTCCAGAAAAAAATGAATGTTTCAAGAAAATGGTAGCTGCCTAAGATTCATTTTTTATAGCAATTAATTTTTTAACTACTCGAGTTTGAGATTTTTAACTTCTTTAAAAACAGGAATTGTTTGTCCTTCAATATTTGATTTAAATTCAATCCACTCACCACCAAAAAAATCATTGGTTTTAGTTAACGCATTTTTTAATTCTTCTCTTACTTGATTCATCAAGTTTATTTCTGTACTTGAAATCCCCGTTTTTCTAGTGAGGACATACATAGAGGCAGTTGAAAGTCTTCTCATGACACTATTTTCAGGATTTCTTGTAATCCCTTGTCTCTTATCTTCTTTGCCTAGGTACAGAGACAATAGTGCATCAATTTTTTTTGAGATTTTACTACACGATTTGATAATTGAGTCATATTTTTTTTTGTCATATTTTTTTAAATGATCTGAAATTATTTTAGTTGTTTCTTTGCTTTCTACTAATTGTTTAACTGCCTTTGTAGTTGTCATTAGGTAGTTTTCCAAAATTTTTGAATTATTATATACTTGATCAAATTTCTCCTTTTCATATTTTAACCTAGGATCACTAGAAACTTTTATTTTATTTTTGGAAACTAAATCTCTATATGTAAGGGCAAGTGAGTAAATACCTGGTTTGACAGTTACTCCAGAAGGTTCAACTTTTGATTTTCTAATTCTTCTACTTGGTCTTTCAACCCCTTTTTCACTCATTTGCCAATAAACCCTATAAAAACCTTTTTTATCTGGGGCTTTTTTCTTGATGGTTCTAATTAGCCGATCACCATCATAAATATTTAGTTTTAAAGAGTCACTAACTTTTTTCTTACTTATATTTTTTTTATCATTAGCATTAGAGCTACCTTTTTTAGCCTCTTCTGTCTTATTTTTTTCAAGGTTGAAATAATAAGTAATCATTGCACCTCTTTTTCTGTTTTCTCCATTATAAATTGCATCTGCCCCAAATCTACTCCCTGCGGGTTGTTGGTACGAAGCCATATATGCTTCAGGTGGACTAAATAGATGTATTTTTTTTGTCGTTATATTCGGATCTGATGAAATTTCTCTTAGGGGACGAATATCATCCAAAACCCATGCTGCTCTACCAAAAGTTCCAATAATCAAATCATGTTCACGGGGATGAATTACAAGATCTCTTGCAGGTGCTGTTGGGAAAATTTTTGAATCAAATTTTTCCCATTTTTCTCCACCATTTAAAGAGATGTATAAACCATCATCAGTACCAAGAAAAAGAAGATTTTGACTTTCAATATCTTCAACAACACTTAATGCATATCCAAAAGCATCATTTTTATTTACTATCCTCTTCCATGATTTCCCATAGTTTGTGGTTTTATATACATATGGGTCATAGTTAAATCTCCTGTAATCATTGGCAACTAAAAGAGCTTCTCCTTTATTTTTGTTTGAGGCTTTAATTTGAGCAATCCAACTACCTTTTGGGAGCTCTTTTATTGAATTAGTAACCTCTTCCCAGTCATTTCCCCCATTTCTAGTTATGTGTACTCTTCCATCATCAGTCCCAATCCATATCATATCTTTCTCAACAGGAGAGGGTTCGATTACAAGAATTGTACAGTAATTTTCTGCTCCGGTAGCATCCAATGTTAATCCGCCACTTTCACTTTGCTTTAACTTTTCAGGATCATTTGTTGTTAGGTCAGGCGAAATAACTTTCCAAGTGATACCCTTGTCTTCGGTTTTATGAACAAATTGACTTCCAAAGTAAAGAATATTATTTCTAAATGGATCCTGTCCAATTGCAGAGTTCCAATTAAATCTTAATTTCATATCTGGATCTGGATGAGTAGGCCTAATAGTATAATTATTTCCTGTCATCCAATCATACCTTGACACATAACCTTGCTGACTCATTGCATATCCATAGCGAGAATCATCAGGATCAGGTACAACATCAAAACCATCACCAAATGCTATTTCTTGCCAGTATGAATTTCTAATTCCTTGGGTTTTCCATATGTAACTTGGACCTCTCCAAGAACCATTATCTTGCATTCCTCCATAAACGTTGTAAGGGAATTCGTTATCCACGCTAATATGATAAAATTGTGCTACAGGAATGTTGCCGATAAATCTCCATGATTTCCCTTTATCTCTACTAATATTAAGTCCTCCATCATTTCCATCAATAATAAATGAACCATTATCTGGATGAATCCACCAAGCATGATGATCGGGATGAACTCCATTATCAGTTCCATAAGCGGGCATCAATTGTTTAAAACTTCTCCCACCATCTTCTGACACGTTTACATATGTAAAAACACTAAAAATCCTATTTTCGTTTTCAGGATCAACAAAAATGTCAGAGTAGTAGAAAGGACGATTCCCAATACCTCTTTTATCATTAATTTTCTTCCAATTTTCTCCTCCATCAACTGATTTATATAGTGCATTTTTTTTTGATTCTACAAGAGCGTAGACAATATTATTTTTACTTTTAGATATAGCTAGTCCAATTCTCCCTAGCTCTCCTTTTGGGAGCCCATCTTTTTCTGTTTTCTTTGTCCAATTTTCGCCTCCATCGTAAGTAATAAATAAACCACTCCCTTTACCGCCTGATTTGAAAAACCATGGATCTCTTTTATGCTCCCACATTGCAACAATAATTTTGTTAGGGTTTACTGGATCAACTACCATATCAGCTGCACCAGTTTTATTATTAACGTATAATATTTTTTTCCAATTTTTACCTCCATCAGTTGTTTTATAGATTCCTCTTTCTGGATGTTCCCCCCATGGAGAACCAATAGCTGCAACATAAACTGTATTTGGTCGAGAACGATCTATGATTATTCGATGTATATGTCTAGTCTTCTCTAGACCCATTGAGCTCCAGCTTTTTCCTCCATCTAAAGATTTGAAAATCCCGTATCCTCCATTAAGACTATTTCTGGGATTACCCTCTCCTGTTCCTACCCAGATTACATCAGGATTTGATTGTTGTATAGCAATTGCACCAATAGAAGCAGTTACCTGATCATCAAATATAGGTTTCCATTTTATTCCACCGCTTTCTGATTTCCATAGACCGCCAGAAGCAGTTCCAACATAAATTATTTCAGGTTTTTTGTTAACAACATCAATTGCAGTAACTCTTCCACTCATTCCTGCTGGGCCAATATTTCGTGGTTTTATGTTTTCCATCATTGAGGTGGAAAAATTTTGAGCAGTTACAATATTTACAAAAAAGACAATTAAAAGGAGGTGATTTTTTTTCATTTCTTTATTTTTTTATGTTATAAATATAACAATAAAGAAGTTTAATTTTTCAGTAGTTAATTGTTCAATTTTTTTACCAAAATTTTATCTTTGGGTCGATGCAAAATAATTTTTACACGTTATTTTTATTTTTTATTTTCATTAACTGCAAGATAGCATATGAAACATCAGTTTTTGATAAAGATAAGATACCAGCTAAACCAAATTATTCAAGTGTTGAAAGTTGGGCAGCAATTCCAGGAAGTTACCCCCAAGATTTAATTGATATTACGGGAGAATACAGTGAAAAGGAAGCAGATGTTTTTTATATCTATCCTACTCTTTTTTCTGACAAAAAAAATCCTTCTTTAAACGCAGACATCTTTGATGAATGTTTCAGAAAAGAAATAATTCAAAAGGCCATTAAATATCAAGCATCTGCATGGCTTTCCTCTGCAAATCTCTATGCCCCCTTTTACAGACAGGCTCACTACAGGATATTTTCAGAGCCCTACTCAATTGTTAATTTAAGAAACGAATCTCCAGGTTTTGGAGCTTGGATTCTGGCTTATGAAGATTTAAAAAATGCATTTGAATATTATTTAGAAAATTACAATAATGGCAAACCTATCATTATTGCAGCCCATAGCCAAGGAACAATGCATGCAATTCAATTGATGAAAGATTACTTTGATGAAAAACCTTTAAAAGAAAAATTAGTTGCTGCATATTTAATAGGGACAAGGATTTTACCGAACGAATTTAAATCAATTAAGCCAATGACAAATCCTGATGATGTGGGTGGTTTTGTTAGTTGGAACACTTATAAAATGAATAATCTTCCTAAGGAAAAATGGTTTAAAGGCGGTGTAACTACTAATCCAATTAGTTGGGGAGCTAAAAACTACTCTGTAAAGGAAGAACATAAGGGATTGCTTTTTAAAGACGGAAAAATTTACCCTAGGGCATTATCAGTAAAAGTTTCTGATGGGATTTTGTGGTCTACTGTGCCTAAAATTCCTGGAAGAATATTTTTGTCTTTTGTAAAGAATTATCATTATGCTGATATAAATTTATTTTGGCTAGATATCAGTGAAAATGCTCGGAAGAGAGTATATCAATGGCACTTAGTAAACAATTAAACTTTATTTTTTAATAAAAAACGAATTGTTCAATATTTAATATCTTTGGTAGTAGAAACAACATCATGGATTTAAAATTGAGGAACTTTTTTTATTTAACATTTATATTTTTACTCTTTTCCTTAGTTGGTTGTCGTCCAAAATCTGGAATTGATCCCCATTTGACTGCAGAAGAGGTACTTGAAATAAAAGAAGAATTTAATTCGCTTTTTGTTGGTAAGTGGAACGTAGAAAATGGCTCTAAAAGCTCTTCAAAATCTTCTGGACAGTGTTATATAATGTCTCTAGAATTTACAAATGAAGGTAAGTATATCCTTAAAGTTGGTGATGCGAATGATAATTCAAAAGGGCCTAGGTTTTTTAACGGGGTCTATCTTATAAGTTTTGATCAGAGTGATCCAACAAAAATTGAAGTTGATAAGGTGTTTTTGATGCAAGATAATTACGATGAAGAAGCTTCATTACCTCAAATTGGGAGCATTGCTACATTTGATTCTATCAAAATAAGTAATGAGGGAGGACTTAGTTTTAATGTTACTTTTGGTCAAGAAACATCAAATTTCTGTAGTGTTGGTCAAAATCTTACTGTTGATGCAAGTAAGGAGGAGCCTCTTGTTTCAGATGCTCCAGAAGACAGCAATCATTTTAAAATTCAAAAACGGTGGCGCCTTATAAGGATTGATGCTCAATCTGGAACGGATGGTTCAACTCAAAATATTCCAAACCCATTATGTAAACTTTTTGAGGAAGAGTGGGAATCTCGTTGCGTAGAAACACCTGAAAATCCAACAAGTGAAGGTTGTTATGCTTCAAATACTGTTGTTATAACCTTTACGGGTTATGGAACATATTTATGGGCATTTTATGATGTGCAAGGCAAGCCCGCACATTTTGAAGAAGGTAGTTGGAGATGGGTTGAGAAAAGCCCTCAGGATTATTCACAGTTTGAGGTAGGCTTTGATGAATCAGAAAATTACAGTCAAATTATTTCAATACTAGAATTGACAGAAAATAGTTTTGTGGCTGAAGAAAGACAACAAGAAACCATTAATGGGGTTACTTCTGAGGTAATATATAAATATGGATTTCAGCCAGCAGATCTTAACTACACTCCGTCAAACTGTAATCTCTAAGCTACAAGTTTATAAATTCTTGTTTATAAATAAATATTCTTTTTGCTATAAAAAATGATTTTTTTTATATCTTACGAGATATTTTAATTTGTTAGGAACAATAAAATTTGACTTATGAAAAAAATTATTTATCTATCGTTTTGCTTGATTCTTTCTTTTTCCCTTTCATTCGCTCAAACTTCTGAGAATCCTTGGGCTGTTAGTCTGGGAGCAAATTTAGTTGGAATTCAAGACGATTCAGTTGATTCAGACACAGGATTTGGTGTCCCCTCTTTGGGTCTTTCAAGATACATTACAAGTGGGTTATCACTTGGCGCACAGTACGGTGCAAACTCTTTAGATATTGATAACGGATCTGTTGATTATTATTCTTTAGATGGAGTGTTAAGATATAATATATCTGAAGGAAATACAGTGCCTTATCTTTTTGGAGGATATGGTTTTACAAGTTTTAACGATGGATATGATCGAGACGGGATGTTTCCTTCTCGAGAAGTAGCTAAAACATACCTAGGAGGTATTGGGCTTAATTTTTTTGTTTCTGACAATTGGGCAATAGCTGCAAGTACTTCATACAGGTCTGCAACTGAAAATGGTGCTTATAAGCATCTTCAACATGTAATAGGAGTAAGTTATAATTTTGGATCTCAAGATACAGATAAGGATGGTATCTCTGATAAGAAAGATGCTTGTCCTGAAGTTCCTGGACTTAAAGAATTCGACGGATGTCCTGACGGTGATTCTGATGGAATTCCAGATAATAAGGATGCATGTCCAGAAGAAGCTGGTTCTGCTGATCTTAATGGTTGCCCAGATTCTGATGGTGATGGTATAGCGGATAATGAAGATGCTTGTCCTGATGCTGCTGGTAGTGCTGAAATGGGAGGTTGTCCAGATTCTGATGGTGATGGTGTTTCTGATAAGGACGATGCTTGTCCAAATGAAGCTGGTGAAAATAATGGATGTCCTTGGCCTGATAGTGACGGGGATGGTGTTTTAGATAAGGATGATGCTTGTCCTAATGAGGCAGGCACTGATAATGGATGTCCTGATAAATCAGTTCCAGAAAAACTGACTGATTTCTTGAGTAGCGATAAATCTAAAATCATGTTTAAGGTTAATAGTTCAAAAATCAGCGAAGGTGGTTCTGCAAAACTTTCAGAAATCAAGGCTCTTATGGAAGAGTTTACTGATGCGGTGATCATTATTGAAGGGCATGCTTCAAGTGATGGACCTACTAACTTCAATCAAAAACTTTCTGAAAGAAGAGCTCAATCAGTTAAAGATGCTCTAGTTGGTATGGGGGTTGATGGTTCAAGGCTTAAAACAGAAGCTTATGGAGAAACTAGACCTGCTGCTGATAATAATACTAGCTCAGGTAGAGCAACAAATAGAAGAGTTGAATTTGACAGAAGAGTTGAAATTAAGGTTGGAGAATAATTCTTCCTCTATATAAAATCAATATAAAATCTCCTAAGTGTAATGCTTAGGAGATTTTTTTATGTTTGTAGTCTAAACCTTATAGTAATGTTTACAAAAAAGTATTCTGTCCTTTGGGCTGATCTTGATGCTAATTGGCACTTTGCAAACCATTCATATATTAAGTATTCTGCAGACGCAAGGATGTCTTTTTTTGATTCAATTGGATTAACAAAAGATAAACTAGAGGCGCATATGAGAGGTCCTGTAGTTTTTTATGAGCACATGTATTACTACAAAGAGTTAAAATTGGAAGATGATTTTGTGATAAGTGTTGAAGTTGATGGATATAGTGATGATAGGAGGTTTGGAAGGTTATTGCAGAATTTCTACAGTCCTGAAGGAGTAAATTTAGCTCGTCTTGAATTAATTTTTGGATTTATGGATCTTAAAACTAGAAAGCTATCTAAATTTCCAGATGCTGAATTTGAAAAATTTAAAACTTCTTATAAAACTAAAAGCTTTGAGCTTATGACGAAGGAGGATACTCGCATATTAGGGAAAACACCGCTAAACATAAAACTAAAACTTTAATTTATACATTAGCATCTTTGTTTTACTTGGAGTTAGATATGTTCTTTTGTAAGTCACTGATTTAATTTTTCCTTTGGAAAAATACATAGGAAAATATTCATCATTTGCCCATTTTTTAAAAAGATTACTATAGAAAGGACTTTCTGGATCACCAGATTGGCCTGGACTATTGTTAGCAATAGCCGAATCCCAATCCCCAGTATTTACTATTAATCTAAAAGTAGCCCCACTGGATTGTTTGTTATTACTTCCTGTAGAACCGGGTGTATATGAATTTCCACCTCTGGGGAGAGGACCAAGATTTAACTTACTTGCCATCTCTGTATTTACTATTTCACCAAGGGGATGAGTCATAAATATATGTTTAAATTTTTCCTGTCCATATTGCCAATTACTAATATCTGACCCTAGCTTTTTTTCAAGATTATCCATGGCACTAATAAATGATTTTTTTAGGAAATTATTTCTTGCTAAAATCGGCTTAGATCCAAAAATTTTTTCTTCTGGAAGTTCTATCCAATCAATTATTTTTTTCAATTGAATAGACTTAATATATTCTTTGGCTTTTTTTGGAACAAATTTCTTGTGTGCTAGTTTTTTTATTTCATTCTCCCATGAAACATATATAGCGGCAGGGATTGAATTGGGAGATAATTCAAAATCCCAATTCAATAATTTTTCTTTTAAAGCCGAATTTTTTGAACCAAGAGAAATTTGATCAAGTAAAGGAACTAATGTTCTGGCTGGCAAAGAAGTTACATCGACTTGCAAATCCTTCATTTTTTTCATATTTAGTAGATCCTTTTGACTTAGAACTTCATTAACTCTGTCTCCTCGATAAGGATCTGACCAAGAATAACCAATGGCATTCCAGAAATTGTAATTTTCAGGTGTTAGATTTTGATTTGCTGTAGCAATAAAACCCCTTTCAGGATTATACTCATTGGGTTTTTTAATTATTGGCAGGTATCCTTCCCATTCATAACTCCCATCTCCTAATACTGGCACTAATCCACTGAAATTATTTCTAATTGGAGCAATTCCAACAGCTTGCCAGCCGATGTTCCCCTCGGTATCAGCCCAAATCATATTTTCACCTGGAATATTGCTGTAATTACAAGCATCTCTAAATTCTTCCCAAGATTTGGCTTGATTCATTCTTAAAGAGGCTAGGTAGGGAGAACCTCCAATTTCAAGCCAAGCACATCTTACAGCAAAAGCAACATTCTTTTTTTTATCAAAGTAAGTTATTGGACCATGATGAGTATACTTTAAGGTAACTTCAATGGTTGATTTGCCTTTAACAGGAATAACTTCTTTAATTATTTTCATTTTCCTCCATTCCCCCTTGAATTTATATTCTAGAGGGTTGTTCGGATTAATTTCATATTGATATAAATCTTCCCCATCTGTTCTAAATACAGTTAGACCCCAGGCACCATGTTCATTATGTCCTATTGATATACCTGGTATTTCAGGTTCTCCACCACCGATTACATTCCAATTGGGCGATATCAAATGAGCCATGTATCTTAGAGAAGGAACCGAAATTCTTCTGTGGGGATCATTTGCCATGTATGTATTGCCATCTTCAGTTTTACTTCCGCTAACGACCCAATTATTACTTCCAATGGATAAAGAGTCAATTTTTATATCATTGACGGCAATTTTATCTGAATTAGTTTTATAATTTTCTAAAACACTTTTTCTAGAAAATTTTAGTGTTTTTCTAAATGCATTATAAGGAGATAGTATATTTTCAAATAGTAGTTCCTTATCTATCTTTGGATCTAATTTGATCTTTGGATCCTTTGGATGAAACCAAATTAATTCTTTAACTTTTTCTTCACCTAAAACCGCAACAGCTCTTCCAATTTGAAGTTCTTGACCTATGTTTCCTAACAATCCTTGGTGCCTTGAGATTACAACTTCAGGAGTCCAAAGATTTGGCTTTATCCCTAAGATTTTAAAAGGAAGGGGTAGATTATCTGGAGTCTTATTTATTTCAGTAATATATTTGTTGATGCCATCAACATATGCGCGGATAATTTCTGCTCCATCAGGGTGATAATGATTTAATTCTTCCTCTATATCTCCTCTAAACTGGAAAAGCCGAGCTCCTATATCCCTTTCCAGCTCATCTTCACCTAAGATTTCAGCTACTGTTCCAGTTGCTTGACGTCTCCACACTTCAAACTGAAAAAGTCTGTCTTTTGCAGCAAGATATCCCTGAGAAAAAAATAAATCGTATTGATTTTGAGCATAAATATGGTTGACACCCCATTGATCTCTGAGGATTTCAACTACATCAGTAATTTCATTTACTGTAATTTCCTCATTTATGACATCATTTTCAAACCCATCATCGCATGATGAAATTAGAACCAATAAAAATAAAAGGACATAGGATTTTAGGAGTTTCATTTTTTATTTTTAAAGATAAATAAAAAGGAGAATTGTTTTTGACAATCCTCCTTTTTGTGACCTCGGCAGGATTCAAACCTGCAACCTCTTGAGCCGTAATCAAGTGCACTATTCAGTTATGCTACGAGGCCTTTTTCAAGTATAGTAAGCTTTTACAAAGTGTTTTTTAAACTGTTAATATCAAATAACACCACCATTAACACCATTTTAATACTTTTCCCGTTTATTTGAGACCAAAAATAATGAACTTTATCCTATGGTTAACATAGAACAATTATCTATTGCTTTTTTGTAGGTTTCTTCATCTAATTCAACCTATTTATTTTGTCCTAGAATATAAACTTCTCCTTTGATGCAATACTCTAAACTTATATCTTTAAAACATTCATATTTTTAATCTCATATTAAGTTTTTTTTTGAAATCATCAAATCGTAATGTTTTTTATTATTACCAATTTTTTCAAATGAAGTAAAACCAAATTTTGTTAATTTATTTTTAATTTGATCAACGTCAACCCAATTTTCATCAATTTCACAGAAAAGATAATTTACGTTATCAAAAAAAGTACATTTTGTGATTTCATTGATTACAATATTTTCATATCCTTCAACATCAATTTTCACAATGTAATTTTTGTGTTTTGGGACAATTTCATTGAGTTGCTTATGATTTATGGTTTGGATTAGTTCATAGGTATTAGTTGTGTTTTTTGTTTCTCTCAGTGAACTTATTCCCGAATGACCCCGTACGACACTTAACTTAAATTCACCACATTTATCAGAAATTGCAGCCTCAACGACTTGGCAATTCTCTATCTTATTAGACAATAGATTTTCGTGTAATAATTTTGCGGTCTTGAGTGAGGGTTCAAAAGCTATTATTTTTTCAAAACAAGGATTTTTACCAGCTAAAATTGAATATAACCCTTGGTTGGCTCCTATATCAATAAAAATAGATTTCTTTTTTTGCTGCTCTAAGAGGTGGCTAAAAAATGTTCCATACGTTCCTTTAAAGCAATATTTAAATGTAACATCTTGAAAGGATGGGGTAAGGTATATTCCATAGATCGATTTGATTGGCCGATCTGGTTTCAGTAGATACTTACTGACCAGATAAATGAGTTTGTATATTTTTTTTCTTATATAAAAATTCATCTCAAAAAATTAATTTGTGATCAGGTTTACAGATCTTTTATTAAACTATTTGTAAAAAATGCAACCACTTTTTAACACCAGACTATTTAACTTGTTTGTTTAAGGGTCAAATTTAATAAACTTTTCTCTTCAGGTCATCTAATAAAGAAATGTCCTAAGTTTCTGATATTAGTTTATTAGTGTTTTTTTACCTTTAATATATATTGCCAGATAGAATGATACAGTCCTATAAAAAAAAGTATGTCCTTGAGGACAGCTATGACGTGCTGATGATTGGCTCTGGGATGGGTTGTTTGTCTGCTGCTGCAATTCTGGCAAAAGAAGGTAAGAAAGTACTTATTTTAGAAAGACACTACACTGCAGGCGGTTTTACCCATGTGTTTAAAAGAAGAGGATATGAATGGGATGTGGGGATTCATTATATAGGAGAAGTACAAAGAAAAAACAGCCCAATAAGAATACTTTTTGATTATGTCACTAATTCTAAACTTGAATGGGCAGATATGGGAAAGGTTTACGATAGAATAATTATTGGAAATAAATCATATGATTTTATAAAAGGTGTTGAAAATTTTAAAAATAAAATATATCAATATTTTCCTAGTGAAAAAGAGGCAATAGATAAGTACATTAATCTTGTATTTGCATCAAGTAAGTCAATGGGTAATTTTTATGCAAGTAAAGTGCTGCCGAAATTTATTAATAAAATACTAGGCTACTTTATGAAAAAAGAATATTTAAAATATTCTAACCAAACAACTTATGATGTTATAAGTAATTTAACAAATAATGAAGATTTAATAAAGCTGCTTACAGCTCAATATGGCGATTATGGTCTAACCCCAAAGAAGAGTAGTTTTGCAATGCATGCTTCGGTAGTAAAACATTATTTAGGAGGAGGGAGTTTTCCTATTGGAGGTTCTTCAAAAATTTTAGACACAATTTATCCTGTAATTAAGAAAGCATCAGGGACTATTCTTGTTAGTGCAGAGGTGAAAAATATTATAATTAAAAAAAATGTAGCCATAGGAGTCAAGATGAATGATGGAAAAGAGATTTATGCAAAAACTATAGTTAGCGGAACAGGTATTTTCAACACATACAAAAAATTGATCCCTACTGATTTTAAGAAAAAACATGAATTTGAATCTAGATTAAATAAAGTAAAGCCTTCTGTAGCTCATGGTTGTCTTTATATTGGACTAAAAGGATCTTCTAAAGAGCTAAAACTTCCAAAATCTAATCTATGGATATATCCAGACAAAGGAGATCATGATGAATGTGTTAATAACTACTTAGATAATTTTAAAGCACCCTTCCCTGTAGTTTATATTTCCTTCCCTTCATCGAAGGATCCTTCTTGGGATGATAGATACCCTGGCAAAAGCACTATCGATATAATAACACTCCTTCCTTTTGAATTATTTTCTAAATGGAAAAGCACCAAATGGATGAAAAGAGGAAATGATTATGAAAAGCTTAAAGAAACTATCTCAAATAGACTTTTAGGACATTTATATAAACACCTGCCACATCTAAAAGGAAAGATTGATCACTACGAACTTTCAACCCCTCTTTCAACTAAGAATTTTGTAAACTATAAAAAAGGTGAGTTATATGGAATTGATCATGATCCAAATAGGTTTAATCAAAGTTTTTTAAGACCACGGACAGAGATAAAAAACTTTTTCTTAACAGGACAAGATATAGTTACTGCAGGAGTCGGAGGAGCACTTTTTTCTGGACTAATAACAGCTAGTGCTATCACAGGAAAAAATTTACTGAATAAAATAAAGAGTCTAAGCAAGGTCTCCTAATATGAGAACAGTTACTTGCCATTAAGATAGCAGGAAGATTTTCGTATATTTAATATGTGTTGATTTGAAAAAAAATATACTAAAGAAAGAGTTTTCTATTCCTGCATCGGTCATGACATAGCTGATTTTGATTTCCCTGAGGTAATGAAAATAAAAGTGAGAGGTTTTTGATGATGTTATAAGGGGAAATAGATGAAATAAGAAAATACTTTAACAGCATTATATAATAAATGATTGCGATTGGATACGATATAGGAAGTTCTTTTGTTAAAGCGGCTCTTGTTGATATTGAGTCTGGAAAATCCTTAGCTTTAGAAAGAGTACCTGAGGTTGAAATTCCTATGATAGCTCATAAAATTGGATGGGCTGAACAAGATCCTCTACTCTGGTGGAAATATTTGTGCAAGGCAACCCAATCCTTGATCAAAAAGGCTAAGATTAAGGCAGATCAAATAACCAGTGTAGGGATTTCCTATCAAATGCATGGACTGGTTTTGGTTGATAAAGACCTAAATGTTCTAAGAAAGTCAATAATTTGGTGCGATAGTCGCGCTACTCCCTATGGTCAAAAAGCTTTTGAAAATCTTGGTAAATCATATTGTAAAAAACATTTGCTGAACTCACCTGGGAATTTTACCGCTTCTAAATTGGCTTGGGTAATTGAAAACGAACCATCCTTGTATGAAAAAGCATATAAGTTCATGCTTCCCGGAGACTTTTTGGCAGCAAAACTTACAGGCGAAACTCAAACAACTATAAATGGACTCTCAGAAGGGATATTTTGGAACTTTAAAAATGATTCGCTTTCTGAAGCTCTTTTTAAACATTATAAAATTGATCAAAGTCTAGTTCCTGAGATAGTTCCCAATTTTGAAGAGCAATCTAAAGTTTCAAAGAAAGGAAGTGAATCTAGTGGTTTGCCTGTAGGAGTGCCTGTGACTTATCGTGCAGGTGATCAACCTAATAATGCTTTTACACTTGGAGCAAGAAATTCAGGAGATGTTGTTGCCACTGCAGGAACATCAGGGGTAGTTTATGCTTTGACAGATAAAATCTCAGGGAATGAACTTACTAGGGTAAATACTTTTGCTCACTCAAATTATCAGACCTCTGAAAAAACTTTTGGAAAACTACTTAATTTAAATGGTGCAGGAATTCAATATCGTTGGTTAAACCAACTTATGGGCTCTTTGGGATATGAAAAATTAAACCATATGGCTATAGATGTTCCCGTTGGAAGTAATGGACTAATGGTTTTCCCCTTTGGTAACGGTACGGAGAGGATGCTTGACAACAAGAATTTAAATGGTCATATAAGTAACATCAACTTTAATATTCATGATAATAACCACATGGTTAGAGCCACTCTTGAAGGAATTGCTTTTGCTCTTATCTATGGAATTGAAATTTTAAAAAATGACGGGGTAATGATTGAGCAACTAAAAGTAGGAAATGACAACCTTTTTTTATCAAATGAATTTTCAAAAACCATTGCTAACACTTTGGGAGTTTGTATTGAAATGCTAGAGGCGACAGGTGCAGAAGGAGCTGCAAAAGCAAGTGTTTACCGACTTGGCAGGGAAACTGAGGAGGAAAAAATAAAAGTAACTAAAACTATTAAGCCTAATGCGAATTCGTATGCTAAATACTATAAGGCTTATGAAAATTGGAAAAATCAATTAACAAATAATTTAATTTAAAAATGCAACAAGACTACTTTAAAAATATTGACAGCATAAAATTTGAGGGTAAAGAATCTGATAATCCTTTGGCTTATAAATACTATGATGCTAATAGGATGATTATGGGAAAATCCATAAGAGATCACTTCAAATTTGCAATGTGTTATTGGCACAGTATGAATGACAATGGAACTGATCCTTTTGGAAGGCTAACTAACCTTTATCCTTGGAATCAAGAAACAGATGTATTAAAACAAGCTAAAAACAGAGCTGATGCCGCTTTTGAATTTCTTCAAAAAATGGGCTTTGATTATTTCTGTTTTCACGACATTGATTTAATACAAGAGGCCCCAACCCTTTTAGAAACCGAAAAAAGAATTGCTCAAATCTTGGACTATATCAAAACAAAGCAAAAAGAAACTGGAATTAAAGTCTTGTGGGGTACAGCTAATTGTTTTTCGAATCCAGTATACATGAATGGTGCTATCACCAACCCAGATTTTAGAATTGCCTCTAGAGCAGCAGCACAAATAAAAATTGCCTTTGATGCTTCAATGGAACTGGGAGCAGAAAACTATGTTTTCTGGGGAGGAAGAGAAGGTTATTTATCACTTTTAAATACCGATATGAAGCGTGAGCTTGATCATTTAGCAGTTTTTTTTAACAAAATGGTTGAATATTCCAAGCAACAGGGATTTAAGGGTAATTTTTTTATTGAACCTAAGCCTTCAGAACCTACCAAGCATCAATATGATTTTGATTCTGCAACTGTTGTAGGATTTTTAAATCAAAATGGATTACAAGACCATTTTAAATTAAATATTGAGGTTAATCATGCTACACTAGCACAACACACATTTCAGCATGAACTTCAAGTAGCAGCAAATGCTGGAATGCTTGGAAGTATTGATGCTAATCGAGGAGATTACCAAAACGGATGGGATACAGATCAGTTCTCAATTAATTTATATGAATCTATCGAGGCGATGCTTGTCTTTCTCAAATCAGGAGGACTAAAAGGAGGTGGAATAAATTTTGATGCTAAAGTGAGAAGAAATTCTACTGATCTTGAGGATTTGTTTATAGCACATATCCAGGGAGCAGATATTTTTGCTAGAGCTTTAATTGCTTCAGAACACATTCTAACCAATACTCCTTACTCTAAAATGCTAGAAGAGCGTTATAAGTCTTATGATAGTGGTCATGGAAAAGGGTTTGAAAATGGGGAATTATCGATTAAGGATTTGTATAAAATTGGTGTTGGACAAACTGATTTTGCTAAAACAAGTGGCAAGCAAGAACTCTATGAGAGTATTTTAGCTAATAGTTTTTAGTAATTATACCAAGATTTATTTTTAAATTGGAACTAGTAACAAACAAAATATAATTATGAACTCAAGATTATTTAATGCAAGTTGTTTTGCGCTAATAGCAACTGCAATGACTTTTGCTGTAAGAGCAAAGATTGAACTGGTTTTTAACAACGATTATGGCTTGACGCTTGAACAAATTGGTATTGCCTTTGGCCCTGCTTTTTATGGATTTACATTGGCAATGATCATAGGAGGTTTTTTAGTAGATCTTTTTGGGATGAAAAAAATTATGAACCTTGCCATTATAGGTCATGTAATAGGAATTGTATTAACCTTATTTGCTAGGGATTTTGGAATGCTATTCACAGGCACTCTACTTATAGGAATTGGTAATGGTATGGTTGAAGCAGCATGTAATCCTTTGATTGCAACTCTTTATCCAAATGAAAAAACCAAAATGTTAAATCGTTTTCATGTGTGGTTCCCTGGCGGAGTTCTTATAGGAAGTATTTTGGCTTATTTGATTGTTGATTTAATGGGAATGAGTTGGATGGTTTTGGTTGGAACTTTATTTATTCCAGTAATCATTTATATCTATCTGTTTTGGGGTCAAAAATTTCCAGCTACTGAGCGTGTTTCAAGTGGTGTTTCCTACAATGATATGTTAAAAGCTTGCTTTGTTAATCCTTTATTTTGGTTTATTAGTTTCTGTATGTTATTGACCGCCTCTACTGAGTTGGCTACAACCCAAAGAATTTCGTCTTTACTGGAAGAAACGGTTTCTAACCCAATTCTAGTGTTGGCTTTTATTAATGGAATCATGATGGTAGGTAGACTATTTGCCGGAGATATTGTACATCGATTGAGTATTACTAAAATGTTATTGTTCTCAGCAATCTTCTCTTTCCTTGGACTAATATGGTTATCCTCTGCAACTGGAGCTACTTCTTTCTTGGCAGCAGCAGTTTTTGCTGTTGGGGTATGTTATTTTTGGCCAACGATGCTATCCTTTGTTGCTGAAAAAATTCCAAGCAGTGGTGCCCTTGGTTTATCCTTGATGGGGGGATTGGGAATGTTCTCTGTTGCTATAGTTCTTTGGGCAATGGGATTCGTAATGGATATGGATACTTCCGGGTCAGACACCTT
>JAYYYF010000037.1:0-15285 GCA_036340635.1 Bacteroidota bacterium
TACATGACAAAGCGAATGATATTGGTTTATATTTAGAAATAAGCTTAAATGAGAAAGAAAGTTTAAAACTTTCTAAATTATTTTTTGAGTATGCTATTTTCAGAATAAGTCAAAATACTTCTGATAAGGCGGTTCTAAAACTCAATAAGTTAAAAGATTTTATACAAAAAATAAATAAGGAGCTTAAAATAAATTTATTTACCAAAGCCGAAATCAAGAAATTAATAAGTAGCTCAAAAAAAGTTAAAGGTGAACAAAAAATTCGTGAAGTAAACTTCAAAAAAGAAGAAAAAATACACCAAAGCTTTTATGATTTCTTGCTCAATAATGAGGTGTCTTTCCAAGATAAAGCGCACTGGCAACCCATACTGATTTTACTACTTTCAAATATTAAAATTGATAATAAATCAGTTCAACAATTAAAGAGCATCATAAGGAGATTGTTTGATGAAGATTTGACTACTCAATTCTCTCTTGAAGAAGCAGAAAAAATCAGAAAGCAATCGCTAATTTTATTTCACAGGATTTTGGTTAAAAATGAATTTTATAAAAATCAAGAAACAACTCCTATTAATTTATGGATAGATCGTGAAATAATTAATAAAAAAATAAGTTGGCTTGAAGCTATTGACAATGAATTAAAAGAAATAGATGTAGAATTTAACGAGCAAAAAAGAAATTACCCTAAAGTTGTTAAGGAATTAAAGGCCGTTACTCAGGAATTGTTTGCCGAAAACGAAATAGCGATTCATGAAAAAGTATTGTTTCAGTTGTATGATCTTCATCAAAGAAATAACCTTAAAAAGACAGATAATTTTATTTTAGGTTATACACACTATTTATCGCATGTCAAAGAAAAACAAGTAAAGACCATTTTACTATCTCTTTATAGGACTAAATCCATTAAAGATTCCAACTTATATCATCAGCTTATAGGTTTAGATGATGAAAAAATATTATCAGAATTTAAAAAGCAGAACTACAGTACACTATTAGCTTTTGAATTTCAACAACTTCTTCATGTTTTAGGCACTAAAAACCTTTTACCAGAAAATATTGTCTACATAGTTGATTTTTATAAATCTTTCATTTATAAGAATTGGGAATTTAAAATCTTAAAAGCTATAACTGAAAATTTTGCTATCAGAAAAGAAATTCCTTTAGTAAAAGCATTTGATCAAATAAGTGAAATAGTAATAAAACATAAATCATTAAGCAAGTTAACACAGCTGAAAAAGGTATTCAAAAGCTTTGAAAAGTCAGCTTATCACACGCTTGAAATGGATAGTTTTAGTAATGATATAGTTCATGAGAATAATAAAAAAGAAATAAGACAATCTAATGACAAGCTAGTAAATTCCTTTATTAACGATGTTAGTTCAGATAAGTCCTATTTAAATAACCTAATAACACTTCAAGAGACGCAAGAAATAAATAAATTAAAAGAAGAGCTTCATTTTTCTAATGAATTAAATGGTATTGAAGTAAGCAGTGGTGATGAAATTAAAATTTATAATTCAGGGCTTGCGCTTATTTGGCCATTTATTGGAACACTATTTAAAAAACTAGGTTACACAATAGATAATAAATTTACTAATACTGAAAATCAAAGTAGAGCAGTTCATTTGCTGCAATATGTAATAGATGGCGGAAATCAATCACCGGAGTTTGTTTTAGTGCTCAATAAACTATTCTGTGGAGTGCCTCTAAGCGATCCTCTTGATTTATTTATAGAATTATCAAAAGAAGAAAAAGAAGAGGCAGATCAATTTTTATTATCTGTTAAAGGGAAGTGGAAACAAATGAAAAACACCTCACTGGATACTTTTAGAAATAGTTTTTTAAAAAGGGAAGGAATATTAACATTGCAAGACAAAAATTGGAAGCTTAAGGTAGAACACAAACCTATTGATGTATTGCTTAGAACATTACCATGGGGTTTTTCTTTAATTAAGTTTCATTGGATTGACTATATCATATTTGTAGAATGGACCAAAAAGAACTAAATAGTAAAACCATAGAAAAAGAGTTAGGTTGGCTAGAACAAGTCATAGAAGCTCGGTTTAACCTTTACTTTGATCAAAAGACAAACATTAAGGAGGTATTTGAAATTCAACCTCCAAAATTAGATGGGGATAGCTCTGTCTATGCAGAGGTCATAAAGTATTACAATTTTAGTTTTTCAGAGCGATTATTAATCATTTTGACGTTAGCTCCTCATATTAAGCCCAGAGTTTTAGATATTTTTTTTAATAAAAATGAAACCTTAAATAGAGGATTTACAGAGTTTGGAGGCATTAAGGGCGCAACCCATGGAGGTTTTATCCCTACTGGAGAAACAGCCTCATTTTTAATTGCTGGTGAAGACATAGGACTTAAAATAGAATTAATGCATCTTTTAGATGCTACTCATATTTTATTTAAACATAAAATCTTGTTTTTGTCAGAAGTAAAAAATAGTGAACCTATGTTAAGTGGGGCATTAGTCATAGCTGAAGATTATTTAGATTTATTTACTTTGGGAGTAGCTAAAAAACCCAAGTTTAGTTCAAAATTTCCAGCTTCTTTAGTAGAAACCACTGTAAGCTGGGACAATTTAGTACTGGACAAATACGCTAGAGAGCAAGTCGATAATATCCTATCATGGATTAATAATAATCACATCATTTTAGATAAATGGGATTTAAAAAATGTTGTAAAGCCTGGTTACAGGGCTTTATTTCATGGCCCTCCTGGAACAGGAAAAACCTTAACGGCCGGCCTATTAGGCAAGTCAACTGGAAAGGATGTCTACAGAATTGATGTATCCATGGTGACTTCTAAATGGGTAGGAGAGACGGAGAAGAATTTAGCTAGGGTTTTTGATATGGCGGAAAGTAAAGATTGGATTTTATTTTTTGACGAAGCTGATGCACTTTTTGGTAAACGAACCTCTACGAGTTCTAGTCAAGATAGGTATGCTAATCAAGAGGTTTCTTATTTGTTACAAAGAACAGAAGAATATCCAGGGGTGGTTATTCTTGCATCTAATTTAAAGGGTAACATTGATCAAGCCTTCACAAGGAGATTTCAAAGTATAGTATATTTTAAAATGCCTGATGTAAAAGATCGTCTACAACTTTGGGAAAAAGCATTTGGTAATAATATTGACTTAGATCATGAGATTAAGTTGGCCGATATAGCTAAAAGTCATGAAATTTCAGGTGGTTCCATCATGAATATTTTGAAGTATTGTGTGACTAAGGCAGCTCAAAGCGGAAAGCGATTGGTGACCAAAGAATTTTTATTGGAAGGAATTAAAAATGAAATGATGAAAGAAGGGAAGACATCTTAACTACTTAGACGACTTCTACTTTCACTAATTTTATTTTTCAGTTCTTGCTCAGAGCTACTCTTATTAGGTGAGTTTAATTTTTTTAAGTAGGCATTTTCTTTTGTTTTGATCTTTTTTTCTAGACTTTGTTTAGTATTATTTTTGTAAAATCCACCTTCACTTAGCTCAGAGTTGTATTGTTCTATAAATCGTTCTTTAAAAAGGCTTAAATTCATTCTCTGCCAAGTAGTATCCCCTAATATTCTGCTATGTAAATTATTCTTTTTAAAATTATTTGCTGTTGAATAAAATTCATTTCTCGTTCTGTGCGTTTCAATTATTTCGTTTAACTCAGGATTATTTTCAACAGTGCTAGTAATTTTTGAAATAATAGAATCGTACTGTTCACTAAATTTATCTTTTGTATTTATTGCACCGCTAAGATCAGATACTATTCTTTTAAGTTTTTGCGTAGAAACTTGGTTTGTGATATTCCTATCTGCTGTAAGGATAGAATTTAAGGTATCATAGTTAATTCTATTTTGCATAAATTTCCCATAAGAAGATAAGAACGATATTTTTTTTATTTCATCATCAGTTTCATTTAATTGATCATAAGCACCAACAACTTCGTTAGCAGTGTTATCGTCAAACCTTACGGATTGATCCATATGTTCGATTTGTTCAAATGTATATCCTTCATTAACCCCCATTTTATTTAAAATCTGTTCTTTACTATCATTTTCAGTTAAATTTTCTTGATTAGTTGTGTCTATATTTTTATAATCAAAACCATCTTTATTAGTAAATTTATAAGTAGCTAGGTTATAGCTTGCTATTTTTTTATTGTATGTTTTTTTGAAAAAGTATAGTAGTCTTCCAACTATCTCTAACGAAGTATCTAAAAGAACATTAACATCGGTTTCGTAGAGGAAATTTTTTGGGTTTGGTTTATCAGATGGTTCAACAGCATTATTATAATTAAAG
Source organism: Bacteroidota bacterium (assembly GCA_036340635.1). GTDB lineage: Bacteria > Bacteroidota > Bacteroidia > Flavobacteriales > Flavobacteriaceae. Next base: position 4,301 of record JAYYYF010000037.1, read on the forward strand.
TCTTTTACAAAAGAAACTAATGTGTCAATGTCAAGTTCTCCCCCAGCTTTTAACCTCAAACTCAATGAAGCTAAAAATGAGCTTCCTACTTGTGCGCCTAACAGTATACCTGCAAGCAGTTGACCTATAATATTAGTGCTTAACTCTACTGAAAGCTTATCATTTGATTTATTTTCAATTACAACAGTAATGTTTTGTCCTAGTTGAACCCCACCTGATAAATAAAAACCAACTTCAATGTTTAATCCTGGGAAAACAGGAATAGCCATTGTTAATTCAATGGGCCAAGGAAGGCCTAAGTCACTAGGTAAGTTAAATTGAAAAGGATTTGGAATTTCTATTTCAGCCCTTTGGAATTCCACTTTTTTGGTATTCGATTTAAAGTTGTAAGAAACAGCACCCTCAGCATTTCCCGCAAGATTTATTGGAGAATTCTCACCTAAGTTCAAGCTGATTATGCCATCTACTTTAGCCTCATAACCGTTACTTTGATGATTAATCAAAGTAAATTTATTTGCTTCTAGTGAGAATGCTCCTAAATCTGTTTTTAATAAATTAGCCGTATTAATTTCGGCAGAATCAAAATCAAATCCTTTATCATTTAACCGGGGGTTTTTAATTACAGGCTCTAATTCGCCCACACCAAAAACATTTAAAGTTAATTTTGCCTTTCTTGCAGAAATTTCTGTTGGTTCTAAACTGTTATAGTTTACTCCTTCTAATACAAGATTATTTCCAAACAGAGTTGCATTAAGACCACCCTCAATTATAGAATAATTAATTTCAGTACCATCATCATATCCTGATGCAGTAAACTGACCACGCATAGTAGTATTTTCAAGTCCAGGAATTGGGATAGAGTTTACTTGCATTTGAGTAGCTCCATTAATTTTATATTTTAATCCATCTTTTTCTAAGCCAATTTCTAAAAAATCAATAGTAACATACTGGCCATAGTTCAGGTCATACATAACACCGGTAATTTTTTTAAAATTAAACCCTTCGTCATCAGAAATTTTTGGATTTAGAATAAATAATGCTCCTTGGTGATCTAAGATATTTCCCTTCCAACTAGTATATAGAGCAGTGATATCTTTAGGATTTTCGCTGGAATAGTTGACACCTTTTATTTTGATATCTTGACCTAGAAAAGAGGCATTTAAATTTCCATTAGTTATAGAATAATTAATTTCAGTACCGTCGCTGTAGCCTGAGGCTGAGAAATGCGCAGCTATTTGGCCATTATCTAATCCAGGAATTACTGGATTCACAGTAGTGTCTAATTCACCACTAATTTTATATTTATTAATGTCTTCTTTTTCAGCGGTAATGCCAAGATTTTCTATTTTAACATAATCACCATATGAGATTTCTTGTATTAATCCACTAGCAGTTGAAAAGCCAAAACCTTCTCCATTTTTAATAGATGGATTTATGACAATTAATCGACCATCTATTCCAAGGATATTTCCAGCCCAGGTAAAAACTTTTGCTGAAATTACATTAGGATTTTTGCTAGAGTAGTTTACATTTTTGATATTGATGATCTGATCTAGAAAAGAGGCATTTAAATTTCCATTGATTAAAGAGTAGTTAAGAGCTTCGTTTGTAGAATCTCGGTTAATATTTACTTTACCTGTCAAATGAAAATCCTCTAGTCCAATTGGAGTTAAAGAGCTATTGAAATCAATATCTGCTGCACCATCAATGATGTAGCTTGACCCATCATAACCAACAACAATGGAGATATCTGAAATTAAAAAATTACGTGTTAAGGGAATTTTATTTAAAGTTCCTATACCGCCAAAACTTTTTAATGTATTATTCTCATACAATATTCCCCCTAGTCTAACACTACCATTAAACCCACCTATTTTAACATCTCCTTGAACATCACCATTTTCAATTCTAAATCCGGTTATGCTGTCATATTCAATCAGCGAAGCACTTAATTTTGATTCAACGGTTCCATTTAAAATAGTCGCGGATAAATCAAACTCATTCATTTCCCATAAATCAGAACTAGTGCTCGGGTCGTGTAACAAAGTCACTGATCCAAGATTCACTAATATAGAATTGCTTGAGCCAATTTTGATAGCATTGCTCTTTAATTCACTGCCTAAATAATTTAAGCTAAACTTTTTCCCAAATTTTATAATAACGCTAGATTTTATTAAACCTTTATATTTTTCTTGAATACTCACAGCAGACATGAAATCCATGAGTAAGCCTTGTGAAGTAAGATTGATAAATGGCACTCCAATTTTTATACTTCCAAAATTCAAAATTTTCTGTAGGAAGGCTCTCCCTAATTCTTTTGCTTGTTCAATTTGCGATGCATATTGACTATTTTCATAGTTGTTGTTTTCACTTTGTAAAGGCACAGCTACAGTTGATTCAGTTTCAGCCGTATTGATATCGGAAGAACTACTTTCTGTAATTTGAGTAACTGGTTCATCTTTTCCATATTCCTCATTAAAGTTTTTTCTTACGGTTCTGGAGCCAATTAATGTTCTTGCAATTCCTTTAACTACCCTTCTACTCATTGATTCATTATCTCCCAATAAATCATCCTCATCAAGTAATGTATTGTCTGTGTTTAAGTTGACACTAGAAAATTTGATTTTGATTTTATCAAAAAATCCTCTTTTCTCCTTATGTCTCTTTTGAAGTTTTTTTTGTTGACTTTCATTTAAACCTTCATCATGGATTTCAACAGGATAATATTGATGTTCTTTGCTACCACTCTCTCCCACTAACTTATCTTTATCTACTTTAAGTGGTATAAAAAATTCAGTATAATATGGGTTAATTTCCCCATCTACTCTTTTAATCCCGTCTTTAGTTTTTTTGATTTTTTCACCCAATTCACTATCGGTTATAAGATAATGACGTTTAACCATTTTCTTCACAGATTCTATATCTCTAAGATCCCCTTTATCAATTGCAAATGCTTTTTTAGAATAATTGTATGGTTTAGATATTATTTTCTCCTTGATATTTTCTTGCCCTGGCAAAGGGAAGAAAGTATCAGATTCTTGGTTCAAACCCGCTACAGGCTCTTGAGTGTTAGTAATTTCAACTTGCTCTTGAGCTTGGCCTACTTGAGTTATGTCGTCACCATCAGGCATACTTTTATTTGCAAATTTTATTTAAGTTGTATCTTTCTTTCAATGCCAATGTGAATGCTCTCATGTTATTTAAATGAGGCAAAAAAGTTTCTTCCAACTGTTGATTTAAAATGGGAATATTTATAAGAAATTTATTTTCGTAAACTATATTTTTATTCTTAAAGTCTATGTAGAAAAGTCCTGTTTTAACTTCTTGATTAATGAAGTCAATATCTTTTAATACATCAATAGGGTCAGCTTCCTTCAAATTCATACTTGTGGAAATAACTAAGAGTTGTCCATGGTCTTTTACAGATAAATTAAATTCCCATTGATTTCCATCAACTTCAATTTCTGAAAAAAATAATTGATCGTTTACATAATAGTCAATATTTTTTTTGTCAAGAAAAGAGGATACTATTTCTTTAAGACTTTCAACAAGCGTGCTCTCAAAAAGCTCTTTAATCAATAGGTTCAAATCTAATTCAATAGATTTCTCATTGATTTCTTTGGCATTAAAAATGGTTTTAAATTTTCGCATTATAATTCCAAAGTTTTGATCCTTTGGAAGAGACTTAAAAACATGATTGTTAAATGCAAATTCAATTAAAGAGTCAACAATAGAACCTTTTAGAAGTCCATCGATTCGCATCGAGATAAAAGTAGGATTTTTAACTCCATCAAAATCAATATAATAATAATGCCACTTAGAATGGTCAATTAAAAATTTTTTAGAATTATAATTTAGAGAGTGTTTTTTGTCAGCTATTATGTGAACTTTAGCTTCTTTAAACTTCTCTGGGATTGGATTTTTAAAGGTGAAAGGGTTAAAGTTAAAAACCTCATCTAATATCATTCTTTTAAATTCAATGCAATTTATTTTGTAAGAGATAATACTTGTATGATCTCTATATTTTATTTCGGAATTATATAAGATCATTATGATACATTATCTTTCTAGTAATGGATTTTTCAAGTCAGTTATTAGTTTTGCACCTGAGTTTTGATACGTATTTAGTGCTCTATCTATTTTTTTAGTTTTCTGTTGATTTTCTGCAGTCAGATTATTATCGTTAGTTTCTATTATTTCTTTTTTAGTTGTTTTTGAAACAAGCTTTGAAACTTTAGAACTTTGTTTTTTAGCTTTTTCTTTGGTAGCTAAATATGATTTTTTAATCAGTTTAAGCTCTGCTGGAGTTGACGATGCTTGCCCACTGTTATTACCAATCCGGTTGTGTTCTTTCATATCTTGATTATAAGTTACATCTAGCTTGTCTGTTGATTGAGTAGATATACCAGCAACTACATTAGCAACTGAAGGGGTAACTGTACCAGCAGCTATATCTGCTGTTAATAATCCTTTATCGTCCCACCATTTTTGTGAGCCAAGTTCAGCTGCTCCTTCACCTGCATCAATGGATCTATTATTTTCAAAAGTTTTATTTATGTTATATCTTCCTTCAAGGTCTGCTCTTGCAGCTTGACCAGTTAAATCAGATCTAAGACTATTGAAACCTATTGAACTTCCAACCGTGGCACCTTCTTCTAAAACATTAAGTCCAGATTGGATAGTTTCTCCTTGAAGCTCCAAAAATAAGGCAGGATTATCATTCATTGCTTGTGCCAAACTGCTGAATAGTAATTTTAGCACTGTCATCCCGTTCATTGCTAAACCAATGTAATAAGCAATAGTTCCGAGAATTGCACTAACTACAGCTATTGGAGGGCAAATAGTTGTTAGCAATGCTAAGTACAACGAACTCATTGAAAAAAAGCTTTTGGCAATACCAGCCAATTTTTTAAAAGCATCAATTACAAATGCAGTTGTTGAAAAAAAACTAAACATCCCATTTCCCTTTCTTGCTGCTCTTTTTGCATTTAGTTCTGCTCCAATTTTGTTAATTTGACTGCAAGGCCCATCAATATTAGACAATAAGCTTCCAGATGAAATTTTTTCCATGGTTGCAGAACCAGTGTCTAAGTCCAGATTGAAGTCGACATTTGAAAGAAATCCTCTTTTATCTTGATGTTTTTTTGTTTTTGCAAGTCCAAATGTAACTAACTTTAAAGCTGCTGATCCGATGGCGTTCCCTGTTGCTGACCTTACTCTTTCAAAAGTTGTGCTTACTCTACCTTTGCCTTCTAGGTCTTTGTACATTGTTATCTGTTGCTTTTTTCTTTCCGCAACTTTATTACTTCTTACTTTACTGAAGGCGTAGATATCAATAGCTTCTTTTTTCTGCTCATTATCTTTACCCTTTGTTTCTTCCTTAATTTTAGAAATTTGATTGTAATACATTTCAACAATTACTCTGTCACCTGTTGTTTCATCGACATTTTTTTTGCTTTTTTTTGCATTTTCTAAAGAAGATTTTGCAGCATCACTTATGATGTTTCTTTTAAAGGGCCCATGGTATCCATTAGGTAATAATGATTTTTTAAAGCTCCCTTTAAAAACCTTACTGGCAAACTTTTTAAGGGTTAACTCATTATTTTGGCTATCTGCACTATTATCACCGCTTTCACCTAGATCAGAATTTTCTAATCTTATCAAATTTGACATGAAATAATTATTTATTGCAGCATCACCCTGAATAAATTTGTCTTTTTGCTGTATTTCATTCTCTTTTGATTGAATTGATTTTACAACTGATTTTATTTTACCCTTTAAAACACCCAAAAATCCACCTTTCCGTATTGAAACGTATTCTCCTTTTTTGTTAGTATAATCTTTTTCTATTTTTGCCTTAGTTTCGGCAATCGATAAGTCTTCTTCAGAAAGTTCATTATTTTCAACCTCTTCAGCTATGCTTTGTGTAGCAGGAGTGGGCGCTATTTCAACGGTTGAAGCTTTAGGCATTTAAATCATCTGAAAATATATGTTAATCAAAAAATTCTTTACAATGTAATTTCATCATAGAGTTGGCTTCTTTGCTTCCATTTAGAAAGGCGTTATTAAAATCTTCGCAAGCCTCCTGCCTTCTTTCAAAATGTAGATATACAATTCCTCTGTGATAAAAAGCATCTTTATTTAATGGATCTAACGTTATTACTTGTGAAAAGGTTTGAATTGCAGCCATAAAATTTTGAGCATTCTTTTGTTCAATTCCTAAAAGTGAAAGATTCCTTTTAAATATTTGCTGAGTTTTATCATCTAATTCAAACCCCAATGCAACCATTTGATTATAATATTCATTTGCTTTTTTATATCTACCTGTCACATGCAAAGAATAGGTTAGCATTTCAAAACAACTTATATCATCATTCAAGGTGTCAACAAGCGTCTCAAGATATTGAACAGCATTACTATAATTAGACAACTGAAAATGACATATAGCCATGTTTCTCAATAATGAAATAGAATCTTCATAATAATCATGTGCTTTTTCGTAATATGCCAAGGCCTTATTAAAGTCTTCAATAGCATTATAACAAAGAGCTTTTTGAAGCCATAAGTTTGGATTGTCATTGTCAAATTTTTCATATTTATCTAAGAAGTTAACCGCGTCTACATACTTTGCATTTTTAATATGGATGATCCCCAGATTAAATAATAATTGAGGATTTTTGTTAAGTTCATAGGCTTCCAAAAAATCAGAACTGGCTAAATCATATTCCTCTGCATTGTAGTAGCACATCCCTCTTGTTTGGAAAGCTTCAGGTAAGCTGCTATCTTTTTGAATAATATTTGTTAATAATGCTATTGCATTTTCCCATTCTTTAGCTTCTATTTTTTCTTCTGCAATTTTGTAGTCATCATGAATGGAATGCCTGCAAGAAATAAACATTATTAAAAATACAATGTAATAAAATTTGAAGTAAGTATTCAATTGGTGTATGTTTCTTATTTTTATCACTAAATTCTAATAAATACTATTTAGATTATTGTATTAACACATATATTTATTAGTTAATTAATCAACAAGTTTTTTAAAAATAAATAGTAGATCATCCGATTCAATTTTAGACATATATTTTTTTATCATTTGTTTTTGGTGTTAAGTATTTACTTTTTTGTCCCTAGAAATCTTTATGCTAATGACGAAAGAAATTATTTGGAGGTTTTTAAACATGACCAAGTTGGAGATAGTATAAAAGAAGAAGTTAAGAAAAATATTATAAAACGATATTTTGAAAAAAGAGCTGAGAAAAAAGCCCAGCTTGATGATAGTCTCTCTTTAATTAAAGAAAAAATTCTGAAAGAAATTTTAAAGCGAGAACGTCTAAAGCCATCAGATACGCTTTACAATTCCGAACCTTCTTATCAGTTTCATTACACTGATCTACAATTTTATCTAGATAATTTCAAGGACACTATTTATAAAACAGAACTAGACTGGTCGACAATTCAGCGGCTTGATGTAGAGCCATTCAATACGTTGAAAACAAGTGTTAGATCTACCAAATTTATTTATGGATTTCATCCATATTGGATGGGCGATGCTTATTACAACTACAATTTTGAGATTTACAACAGAATTGGATACTTTGGTTATATCATTGACCCAACAGATGGAAGTGATCTTAGTACTGCAGGAGGTTTTCTGGCCCACAGCTGGTCTAATTCAACAATCCAATTTAAGGCAAACTACTACAATTGCAAGGTTGATTTATGTCTAGCTAGCTATGATATCAATAATAACATTCGAATTTTTGAAAATTCTTCAATTGCCAAGGATGTTAGAACAAAGGTTGTCAACAACATTGTGGATCTTGTAAAAAACAAGGGCGATGGAGTTTGCTTTGACATTCAAAAAGTTCCATCAAAATACAAAGAAAATTACATTGATTTAATAAGGGAAATAGCCTATTCATTAAATGGAGACACCGCAAATAACGGGGTAGAAAAAAAATACCAAATTACGATGGTATTACCAAGATACGACATTGGGTTTCCCTACTCAATGACCCTTGAAGATGCTAAAATTCTTGAGGAATTTGTAGATAGATGGATTTTCACTGCTCAATCCACATACGGCAATAATTTTGGAGGACTTGAATTTTCGGAACAAAATTTAAATGCTTTTTGGAATTATGACCATATTGATTTTGAACTTAATGCGATACCCCCTCAAGTATTTAAAAAAATGCTCATTGAAATTCCAATGTATTACGGTAAGATAAATTTTGCTTTAGATACTAATGTTTCTATATCTAAATTTTCTAATGCCGAAAAAATATATCCGGAATTTTCTACAAGTTTTTCCAGATCTTTAAATGAAAGATTGACATATATTGATCTAAAAGGAATTAATGGTATTGCTATTTGGTGCGCAGGTTACGATAAGAATAATGAAGATGTATTTAACACATTAGTAGATTTTATTAAGGACAAAGAAATGGAAACTACCGAAAACTTTGTTCCAGCGATGAGCCATATGATTAATCAAAACGAAATTGATCTTCCTACACTTTATAATTACAAGGAAAAAGATTCTTACAGCGAACCGTCCTGGATTTCTTCGACAATATATAGTGTTTTTGAGGACCTGAGACCAGAGAAGATAATGAGTCATCATCTAGTTGTTTTATGTGTGTTGATTATATTGTCATTTGTATTTGTAGGGTTTTTGATTTCCCTATTCTTTGAATCCGCTAGAGAACAATTATTTAGTCGGGAAAATATTAGGAACCTTTCGACTATTTTTATCGTACTAGTAATGGTTCTTGTATTCAAAAAATTCCATGTGATAACAGAGACTGAATTTGTATTTATTGTTGGAATTTTTTCAGGACTAGTTTTAGCTTTGTTCTTTTACAGAAGAAAAAAGAAAAAGGAAAAAGAGTTAAAACCATAATATAGAAATGACTCTAAATTTGAATACCATTCTATTGTCTTTAAATTCAGACTTGATATCTGCTGACCCAGACTTGATGTCTTTGGATTCTGATTTTACTCACTATCATTTTTTAATGTACATAAATATAGCCATTGGTGCTGTTATTTTTTATTATCTATTTCCTTGGCTGAGATTATTCATTGATCATTATGTCATATTCAGAAATCAAGAAAAAATTATTATTGTAGGCCAATCAAGAATGGCAAGAACTTTTGCCATTGATGCTGCGTCTATTGGAAAAAAAGTAACATTAATAAGCAACAAAAGTCAAAATAACTTTTCGGACGAGTTAAAGGGTAAGGGCATAAAACTCATGTTAATTAGGGAAATAAATGAGGTTAAATTAAGATTGGCAGGTATTAATCATGCTAGTTCTTGTTTAGTTGGTTCAGACAACGATGAGTATAATATTTCAATGTCAAAATTTATAGGCGACTTCAAAAGGAAAAAAGGGGGTAAAAAGATGAAATTAATTGTAGGTGTTCAAGACTGGCAAGCTAGAAATTTGCTTATTGATCAGGTAAAAAGTTTTAATTCCACTCCCTATATTTCAATACGATTTTATGACCGTTGTCAATCTGTCGCAAGATTGATATACGATAGATTTTCTCCTAACCGTTTTGTGGATGATACGACCATGAAAAATAATAAGAAAGCAATTTGTATTGTAGGATATAATGAAGTTTCAAAAAATTTTCTCATTGAAAATTGTATTTTGTCCCAATTTCAGGATGGTGAAAAATTAAAAATTTTTCTTCTTTGTAAAAATGCAATTCATCTTTTAGAGGAGTTTTCCAACACGTTCCCCGCGTTAACAGAGTTTATATCTATATATCCAGTTGAACTACATAATACCTCTTTTTCTTCAAATTATGACTGGGATAAAAACTTTACAGATAATATTTTTAATATCGATGCGGTTTATGTTTTTGGAGACGAAGATGCGTCAGTTATTACTAAGTCCTTGAATTTTCGCCAGTTTTTTTATACTCACACACAAAATATTCGTAAAGTTCCGATAATAGCAAATTTACCTGAAAGCACTAGTATCTCTTCACTTTTAGATGAAGAAGGAACGGATAGTCAATTATCCTTATTTAAGAAATATCAAGAAGAGCTTCATATATACTTCGTTAAAACTTTTTCAGACACTTGTACATATAAAAATATTATTGACGATAATGAGATAGAATCACTTGCTAAAGTGATCAATTACTATTATGCCATTAAACACCAGTTTGACCAATTATTGAATGATAAGTTTAGAAAAAATAATAACACTAAAATTATTCTAGAACTTGAAGAAAGGATGATAAATTTTAAAATAAAAAAAGAACATCCATATAAACAAATTGAATCTATGGTTTTAGAGAGGTTGTGTAGTTATACTAAAAATGCTTCATATATAATAAAACAAGTTTTTGGAATAGATGAACAATGGGACAGTATTTCAGAAAGAAGTAAGGAATCTAACAGATACGTGGCTAGGCATTTACCCTCAAAATTAAAGATACTTGAAAAATTAGGAATAAAGGAAATTAATGAAGAAACATTGCTTGCACATATGGACGAGTTGGCTCCTTTAGAGCACAATCGATGGTCGGCAGAAAAGATTATGGCGGGATTTAATTATGGTAATATACCAACTAATGATAAAAAGCTAAAATCGATATTAAAATATACACTGAAAATTCACAATCAGTTAAAAAGATATGACCAACTAGATTCAGTAAATAAACACAAGGACATTGAGATATATTTAATTATTCCTTTACTTCTCAAAGTCAGAGAAAACCTGTAGTCTTTGAAAATTTTAAAATATCAGATATATTTTTTAAGGGTATCTAATATTGAACTTCTATATCCAGCCCCAAATAATATAAGGTGAACCATCAGTGGGTATAATTGATGAATGTCTATTCTTTCGTTAAGTCCCTTTTCTAACGGATGAAGGTTTTGATAATGATCTAAAGCTTCTACAGGATAACTGCCAAACAGTGATAACATAGCCCAATCCATCTCGGGGTGTCCATAG